>JAZRIF010000017.1:0-29543 GCA_045645165.1 Eubacteriales bacterium | reverse complement strand
CAACCTTGCAATGCTTATTCCTCCCGCAATCTACAAGAACAAGGGCTACAAGACCTGGTGCGTAGGCGACGATATTGCTTGGCTCCGTGTTAAGGACGGCGGCCTTTGGGCAGTTAACCCCGAGAACGGCTTCTTCGGCGTTGCTCCCGGTACCAACGAGCACTCCAATCCCAACGCTCTTCACACCGCTATGAAGGATACCATCTTCACCAACGTTTGTCACAACCTTGATGACAACACCATCTGGTGGGAAGGTCTCAATGATAATCCTCCCGCAAACGCTCTTAACTGGAAGGGTGAGAAGTGGGATTACACCAAGTATGACAAGAAGGATAAGGTTAACACCTCCGGCGCGCATCCCAACTCCCGTTTCACCGCTCTGGCCGCTAACTGCCCCTGCATCTCCCCCGAGTTTAACAGCCTGAAGGGCGTTCCCGTGTCCGCCATCGTCTTCGGTGGCCGCCGCGCCAAGACCGCTCCTCTGGTGTACCAGTCCTTCGGCTGGCAGCACGGCTCCTTCGTGGGCTCCATCATGGCCTCCGAGACTACCGCCGCCGCCGCCGGTGCCGTTGGTGTGGTCCGCCGCGATCCCATGGCTATGCGTCCCTTCGTGGGCTACAACATGGGTGACTACTGGGCACACTGGCTCAACATGGGTCACAAGATCCCCAATCCTCCCATGATCTTCCACGTCAACTGGTTCCGCACCGACGACGAGGGTCACTTCATCTGGCCCGGCTTCGGTGACAACATGCGCGTTCTGCTCTGGATCCTGGCTCGCTGCGAAGGCAAGGTGGACGCCGTTGAGACCGCTATCGGTTACGTGCCCAAGGCTGAGGACATCATGATCGAGGGTCTGGAGGACATCACTCTGGATACCGTTCGCGATCTGCTCACCGTGGATACCGACTCTTGGCTGGAGGACGTAGCCAACATCAAGGAGTTCTACGCTCAGGTTGGCGATCACGTTCCCGCTATCATGCACGAGGAGCTGGCCGCTCTGGAGGCAAGACTCCAGGCTGCTAAGGCTTAATCAAAAACAATTATGAATCCATCCCTGTCTCGGTTGAGACAGGGGTGGATTTTTTGCGGGTCATGTGGCTCCCCAATGATTTCCTTGCTCATGCTCTATCCTAACGCTATCCCAATTTCAGGAATGAAGTTTTGTATTTTTTATATCTTCGTCATCGGTGAAATCTAAAATAATCTTTAGATAATAGTTTAGTTAATTTAGATAATTCAGAAAAGATGTTGACATTTCAACTGTTTCGTGTTATAATATCGTGATAGATGTTGAAGTTTCAATATCTCGAAGGAGAAAAATATGATAGAAAGAGTTGAAACATTTACGGTTTTGATTGCCAAGATAAATCGGAGCATCAGAAAAATCAAAAATCAAGAAGTGGCAGAATACGGGCTTCGAGGCCCTCAAATTTCTTGCCTTTATTATCTTTATTCGTCAGAGAACTTGACTGCGACAGATCTTTGCGAGAAATGCGAAGAAGATAAGGCAACGATTTCCCGTGCGCTCGATTTTCTTGAAACAAACGGATACGTTATCTGTGAGATCAAATCAGCAAGAAAATACAAAAGTCAGCTACGCTTAACTGAAAAAGGAAAAGAGGTCGGCAAGAGTATTTTTGAAAAAGTCAATCGAGTGTTGGCTGAGGTCAGCGTTGGACTTATCGAGGATCAGCGTGAAGCGTTCTATCGCAGCCTTACCATCATCAGCGACAATCTCGAAAAAATGACTATGGAAACCAAATAAAAGATCATAAATACAAGAAAGGAAATATCTACAATGAACAAAATGGATCCCAAGTACGAAGCGTTATTTACTCCCTGGAGAATAGGAAACGTTGAGATCAAAAACAGAATCGTCATGTGCCCTATGGGCGGCACGTCGCTGTTCGGTTGGTTTGAACTTGGCGGTTGCCACTTTGACAAGGAAGCGGCAAAGCTCTTTTTGAAAAGAGCAAACAACAACGTCGGACTGATCATTCCCGGAATTGCACCCCTGCGCGATACCTTCTTTGGAAAATGGCTTTGGCAGAACGAAAAGATGTTCAAGGATCTCAAAGAGTTTATGGACGAGATTCACAAAACAGGCGCAAAGCTATTCATTCAGCTGACAGCAGGTATGGGACGCTCTTGGGCGATCACCGAGCTTGTTGCTCCTCTGCATAAGAACAAGTTTACCCGTGCGTTAATTAAACCGATTATTGATACAAACCACGAACTTGCTTGCCCTTCGCCTCAAAAATCCCGTTGGGCACACGATATCGAATGTCCCGAAATGACCGTGGAGCAGATCCACGAGATCAGCGAAGCCTTTGCAAAGACGGCAAAGCTCTGCAAAGAAGCAGGCGTTGACGGTGTTGAGGTTCACGCCGTTCACGAGGGATATCTGCTTGACCAATTTGCTATTGAATTTTTCAATAAGCGTACCGACGAGTACGGTGGAAGCTTTGAAAATCGCTACCGTTTTGCGGCAGAGGTTGTGAAGGCAATCAAGGAAGCCTGCGGAAACGACTATCCCGTGTCTCTCCGCTATTCCGTAGAGTCCAAGATGAAAGGCTTCTGCGAGGGAGCTATGCCCGGCGAGGACTACGTTGAAGTAGGACGTAATATGGAGGAATCCGAAAGAGCGGCGAAATACCTTCAGGACGTTGGCTACGATATGCTGAACGCGGATAACGGTACATACGACTCTTGGTATTGGGCGCATCCGCCGATGTATATGCCCGAAAACTGCAACCTTGAGGATGTGGCGCACATCAAGAAGTTTGTAGATATTCCCGTGGTTTGCGCAGGAAGAATGGATGCAGAGATCGGTGCAAAGGCTGTTGCCGAAGGCAGAATCGATGCGGTGGGTATTGCCCGTCAGTTCCTCGTCGATCCCGAATGGATTACCAAGCTCATTGAGGATAGACTTGAGGACATCAAGCCCTGCATCTGCTGCCATAGCGGTTGCTTTAATTTCTCATCCTCCAAAGGACATGCAAACACCCAAGACCTTACCGACACGATGGGACTTGCGCGTTGCGCACTCAACCCCGAAACGATGCAGTCGAAAAAGTATCATATCGAGCCTGCAAAGAAAAAGAAGAAGATCGCCGTCATCGGCGGCGGTATCGGAGGTATGGAGGCGGCTATCGTTTGTGCCAAGCGCGGACATAGCGTAACGCTTTATGAAAAGAGCGATAAGCTCGGTGGTGTGTTTATTGCAGCTGCGGCTCCTTCCTTCAAGGAAAAAGACAGAGCGCTGATTGCTTGGTATATCCGCGAGCTTTCCAAATATCCGATCACCGTTAAGATGAACACCGAGATCAAGGACGTAAAAACACTTGATGCCGATGAGCTCATCGTGGCAACGGGTGCTGTAGCCAAGAGAATCCCCGTAAAGGGCGCAGATACCGCAATTGAAGCAATTGATTTTCTGCTTGGAAACAAGACGGTTGGCGAGAATGTTGTCGTCATCGGCGGCGGTCTTACGGGATGCGAAATTGCATACGAGCTCTATCTGAACGGCAAAAAGCCTACCATCGTGGAGATGCAGGACGACCTTGTTACAACTCCCGGTATCTGCCTTGCAAACACAAGCTATCTGCGTGATTTCTTTAAGACAAATAAAGTTCCCGTGCATCTTGAAACCGCACTCTGCGAAGTCGTTGACGGAGGAGTTATGGTAAAGGATAAAGGCGGAAAGACCTTCAAAATTGATGCCGATTCCGTAATCATGTCCATAGGATATAATCCGGCACCTCTCGCCTCCAAGGGAAAACATATCCATGTAATCGGTGATGCTTCTGTGGTCGGCAATCTTCGCACCGTCATTTGGGGCGCGTGGGATGTAGCAATGAAGCTGTAAAGGAGAAAATAAAATGGTATTAACAAAAGAACAACAGGCAATTCTCGACGGCGAGAAAGGCGAAACGCTTGCCAAGGTAATGAAAACACTCGTGATGTACGGAGATGCATTTGAAGCAGAAAAGCTCGTGCCGATCACATCAAAGTACAATCACCTTGTGACTTCCTTTGGACTTAAAGTAATGTCTCCCGTATACGATCTGATGCAACAGCTTCTCGATGCAGGCGTATGCTCCGAGCAGAAATTCTCGGTCGATCCCCGTCCTCTTGATAAAAATGTTCCTGCAAACTTCTTGCAGAATCTCGTGTTCAATAAATTCATGTATACCAAGCAGGATTTCTACGAGGAACAGCTCGGAAAGCTCGGTCTGATGGATAAGAACGCCTTTACCTGCACCTGCTATATGGACGAGGTAGGCAATAAGCCGAAGAAAGGTGACGTACTTTCTTGGGCAGAGTCGAGCGCGGTCGTCTATGCAAACTCGGTGCTTGGCGCAAGATGTAACAGAAATTCGGGTATTATCGATATTATGGGTTCGATCGTAGGATACGTTCCTTACTTTGGACTTCTCACCGACGAAGGAAGAAAAGCCACTTGGGTAGTTAAAATTAAGACTTCGAAGAAACCCGAAGCACAGCTTCTCGGATCTGCTATCGGTATGAAGGTTATGGAGGACGTTCCTTACGTAGTAGGACTTGACAAGTGGATCGGCAACGAACTGAATGATGTTGCATGCGCATACCTCAAGGACTTTGGCGCGGCAACCGCTTCCAACGGTGCTGTCGGTCTTTACCATATCGAAAATCTCACGCCCGAAGCAGTCGAGCTTGGAGAAAGTCTTGTCGCAGAGGGCGCAAAGGAATATATCATTGACGATGCCGAGCTTGAAAGAGTGAAGAATAACTATCCTGTTATCTGGAAGAATCCCGATGCATCTCCCAAGCTTTGCTTTGTCGGATGTCCTCACCTTTCTCTCGAACAGCTCAAGGATTGGACTGTAAAACTTGAAACAGAACTGAAAAAGAACGGCAAAAAGAAAGTTACAATCCATACTGTATTTACAGCGGCACCTGCTGTGCTTGAAGCTTTTGAAAAGACGGAATATGCGGCAAGACTGAAAGCAACCGGCGTTATTACCTCATATATCTGTCCTCTGATGTATATGAATAACCCTCTTTGCAAAAAGATGCCTGTTATTACGTCCTCCAATAAGCTCCGCACTTATACGAGCGCAAGATACTACACCGATGCGGAAATTCTCAAGACCATTACGGGAGGTAAACTTTAATGAAACAGTTCAAAGGAAGAGTTGTTACTCCCGGCGAGGTAACTGCTGAGGCGGTTGTAACAAAAGAAGGATTTAACACCTTGGCTTCGCTTCAGATGGCGTTGCAGTTTGGTGATAAGGAAGTAAAATGCGGAGATCAAAGCAATAAGGAACTGTACGGAAAATCTCTGCTTGGCAAGGCTCTTTGCCTACCTCAGACCATTGGTTCGACCACGGGAGGTCTTGTTCTTTACTGTGCTTGCTCCATGCAGAAAAATCCCGCTTGTATGCTGTTTGCTAACCACATTGACTCGCTTGCAGCGGCAGGCGCGGTACTTGCAGACGTATGGGTAGATGGCGTGTCTATGCCCGTCGTTGATTCGCTTGGAGATGAATTTCTGCACTACGTAAAGGACGGTATGAAGATCACCGTAAAGCCGGACGGTGTGGTTGAGGTCGAATAATATGTATCTGCAACCTGACGCGTGATTCCATGGATGAGTCTATGCGAAAGGAGGAGGAAAAAAGATGCAAAACAATAAAGAAATGCTTGGCACAGCACCGGTAGGCAAGCTTTTGTTTAAGCTCGCGTTGCCAACGGTTGTCGCACAGCTGATCAATATGCTATATAACATTGTTGACCGCATATATATCGGTCATATGCCTGAGGACGGCGACCTTGCCTTGACGGGCGTTGGTGTTTGTATGCCCATCATTATGATCGTTTCGGCGTTTGCAGCCCTTGTCAGCTCAGGCGGTGCACCGAGAGCATCGATCTTTATGGGGAAAAAGGATATGGATAGCGCAGAAAAGACCTTGGGCGGCTGCTTTGGTCTGCAAATCGTCTTATCCGTTATTCTGACCGTGGTTTTGCTGATTTTCAATCGGGATCTGCTTCTTGCCTTTGGCGCAAGCGAAAACACCATTGCATACGCTACGGAATATATGAACGTGTATGCGCTTGGAACGATATTCGTTCAATTAACGCTCGGCATGAACGCCTTTGTGACGGCGCAAGGATTTACGAAAATTTCTATGCTCTCGGTTATTATCGGAGCGGTTACCAACATTATTTTGGATCCTATTTTCATCTACGGTATGGATATGGGGGTTCGCGGTGCGGCACTTGCTACCGTTATTTCGCAGGCGTTGTCCTGCGTATGGGTAGTCGCATTCTTGTGTGGTAAGAAAACCTTGCTTCGGATCAAGCTGTGTAATTTGTTTGTCAGTCCGGGGCTCATTCTGCCCTGTCTTGCACTTGGTTCTGCGGCGTTCATTATGCAAGCAAGCGAAAGCGTGATCTCGGTTTGCTTTAATTCCTCGCTGCTTGGCTATGGTGGAGATGTAGCGGTGGGTGCTATGACCATTCTTACAAGCGTAATGCAATTTGCGATGTTGCCGTTGCAAGGAATCGCGCAAGGAGCGCAACCGATATCCAGCTATAATTACGGCGCTAAAAATCCGGATAGAGTAAAGAAGACCTTCAAGCTCTTATTGATCTCAAGTCTTGTTTATTCGGTTGTGCTTTGGGTTTGTGTCATGCTATTCCCGAGAGCATTTGCGGTGATGTTTACCACAGATACGGCGCTGCTTGACTTTACTGAACAGGTCATCCGCATTTATTTTGGCGGTATGTTCTTGTTTGGCATACAGATTGCTTGCCAAATGACCTTTGTTTCTCTCGGAAATGCACCGGCTTCTGTGATCGTAGCAGTCGTAAGAAAATTCGTTTTGCTCTTGCCTCTCATTTACATCATGCCGCATTTGGTAGAGAATCCGACCATCGGTGTGTACATGGCAGAGCCGATTGCAGACGTGATTGCCGTTACCTTTACAACGGTTCTGTTTGCGTTCCAATTCCGTAAGGCTTTGAAACAGATTCAAAAATGAGGAGATTAGATACGTTACAAAGGTAACAAGATAGGGAATATAACCAAACCGATGAAGAACAGAATAAAGAGTAAAATGCACCCGTAAAAGGTGTTTATACGAAAAAGAGGCAAACCAATCTTCAAATTGAGGATCGGTTTGCTTCTTTTCTGTTAGGATTTGCGAATAGGATATATGACCGCTTAGATAAACATCTGGTAAGTGATGCTAATAAAGACGAGATTTTTTCCTTGCACCACCAAAGCAAAAAAAGCTTGTATACCAAGGACTTTCGGCTGATTTTTAACGATAAAGCATTCGCCCGGCGGCGAAATAAAAAACAGTAGGTCGATACGATTGTATCAATCTACTGTTCCTTATTTGAAGACTAACCCTAATTTTAATACAAATGCACCCCCTTTTGAGGTTAGGGGGTGCAAAGTCATTTTAGGGGGTGCATTTTGAGCCGAAGGGGGTGCAAATTGGGTTTAGGGGGTGCGACTCAATAAATCTGCGATTTCGGTGTGTCCATCCTCTACGGCATAATCATAGGCTGTTTTTCCAAAAGAATCTGTTATTGCAGGATCAATGCCGATGTCTATCAAATATTGAATATACTCCTTTGTAGGATTAGAATAACCGCTCAGACAGGCAAAATGCAATGCTGTACGGCCATCTGAATCACAGATGTTCGCCGGAATCTCTTTCTCCTCAATTAGAAATTTTGTCACTTCAATATCCGATAATAGCGCTGATTCGCACAACAACGGTCGTTCCTCAAAGCTTGGATGAACGGCACTCATGCCATGCTGCTCCAATAAAGCATATCCGGCCTTGTAGGATTCTAATGGAATACTTTCATTTATGTGCCACCTCGCATCTTTTGTTAGCTTAATTAATGCGTTGTGACCATGCAATTCCACATCTGCACCATTCTCGATTAGCACAGTCATAATATCAACATTGCCGTTAGATGCAGCGATTTGAATAGGAGCATACCAAGGCAACTGAAAAGGAGGTGTTTTATTTGGGTCTGCTCCATTTTCAAGTAAGATTGTAACAGCTTCAATATCGTTGTTACTACAAGCTACTTGTAAGGGAGTCCATACATTAATTTCGCAAAGAGCACTGGCTATAAGTGTAGAAGTTGGTATCTTGTCAATAAAAAGTGCGGATTTACATGCATCTTCCAAATCTTCATAGTTTTGCTCATCTATTAATCTGACTATATTTTTTGCTTGATTTACAGAAATCACAAAAATAGCAATAAAACACAAAACAGAAACTGCAAGCACACTGGATATTGTGATTAAGATTTTCTTTTTCATCATATCGCCTCCCTTTAAATATAATACCATAGTAATTCAATTTCTCAACTCCCGTAAGGGATTTATTTCGTTGAAAAAGACCTATGCTTTGTATCAAAGCATAGGTCTTTTTCTGGCGGAGGCAGAGGGATTCGAACCCCCGTGGGATTGCTCCCAAACGGTTTTCAAGACCGCCTCGTTATGACCGCTTCGATATGCCTCCGTGTTCATTTATCAAAGAGGAAATCAAGGGTACAACGGTTTTCAAGACTCGTGCCCTTCCCTCAATATAGTCGAAATGCTCGCCTTGCGCGGCAAGGCTTCATTTCTCCTTATTGAGGTGACACGCTCGCCTCGAAGACACACTGTGTCTTCTCGACTTCGATCACCCGTTATGACCGCTTCGATATGCCTCTGTACCGATGAATTATACCACAACGACAGCGTTTTGTCAAGACCTAAATGGAAAAAGGCAGAGAAAAGTCTCTGCCTTTGGGTTACAGATGTTCACGGATGGATGCCCACGCCGTTACGAGGTCATCCATGGATTTGGCGGCGTTGGCGGGGCTGGTGGAAGGTAGCGGAATGGTTGGAAGGCCTGTTACGGGTCGTTGATACTTGTTATACAGGCGGGTAGCTGTGGTACCGTTGGTGAAAATGGCGCGGATGGTGCCTGTGGCTAGGATGGGAGTGAGGTCGGTGGGAGTAACGTTGGTAATAGAGCTATCCGAGCTACCCACGATGTCACAGGAGGCTATGACATCCCAGAGGGCGATGCCGTGGGAGGTCAGCAGGGCGGTCTTCTCGGCCACCGTCACAGGGATAGGCTCATCCAGAATGGCGGCCATGACCCGCCAGAAGCGGTTTTGAGGGTGGCCGTAGAAGAAGGCGGTCTCGCGGGATTTGACCGAGGGGAAGCTGCCGAGGATGAGGATGCGGGGCGGGGTTTGGGGGTCGGTGCTGTAGACAGGCGGGATGGGGTGGATTTCCATGAAAGCTCCTTTCGGACGGTGTAGATGAGGCCACTTCTCTTTTTTTGCATGTGGAATAGGCAGAACAATCAAGCCGTTTTTCATTGGGATCGTTTTCCCGTTGCCTGTGCGATCTCGGCTTCGGTCTCGGGTGTCGTCCACTTGCCGAACACACGGGATTCCCTGGAGGGCAAGTATCCCATATCCTTGTAGCCCAGTTTTTGCAGGAGCGCCATGCTGGGGTGGTTATCCGGATCGGTAAAGCTGATGAAATCCCATGTGGGGTAACGTTCGTGAAGCCATTCGATCAGCACCGACAGGGCTTCATAAGCGTAGCCCTTGCGGTGGTGATTGTAGTGGAAGGTATACCCCAGAGAGACGGTACCGTCGTTGGGCATGACCACAATCTCGCCGACCATATCGTCGGTGTCCCGAAGTGCCACGGCCAGAAGGCAGGGGGCGTCCACAGACAGGGGATCGTTTTTCCGCTTCTCGATCAGGGCGCGGATGCCGTGTAAGTCCTTGGTCTGGCCGCGCTGGTAGCGGGCGCAGATCTCGTTGTTGCGGTAGTCGAACATGGTCTCGGCGTCCCTTTCCGCAACGTTGCGGAGGTGGAGGCGGGGAGTTTTTAAAAATGTCATAGACATATTCTTTCTCACACCCCAACCACATCCACAGCAAACGCCATAGCGGGCAGATTGTTCCCGCCTCTGAGATCGGCATTTTCGGGGGTGATCCGCAGGGAGAATCCATAGTTGACCTGTCCCATCAAGGCCTTGGCGTTGTCGGGGTTGGCCTCTGCGGCGGCCAGCACCTCCTCGGGAATATCCACGGTGACGGAATGGCGGGTGGAGATCACGGCGCGGGCGGGGGCGCGGTGGTCGTAGTCGCCCACCGTAAAGCCCTGCACCTCCATGCCGTAGCTGTCGGCGGGGTTATGGCCACTGACGATGAGGCCGGCGGAAATATCGGTGAATTCCACGATGATCTGCTTCTTATCATTCGACAGGGACGCCATGATGGGGCGGGGAGAGGAGCACTCGGTCTCGCGGCCGATGCCGTACTCCTTGGCCAGGGCCAGGAGGGCGAGGCGCTCGCCCAGCTCCATCTTACGGGGAGAGTGGGCAAAGTCGGGCCAGTCCTCGGGGGCGCCCAGGTCCATATCCACGGTCAAGGTGGAGTTGGGGATAATGGATAGGGCATTGAACTGCTGGACACGGACGATATCCAACCAGGGGAAATACTGAGCGCACTCGTCGCGGTAGTCCGAGAGCTGGACGTTGTAGAAGGGGAAATCCTGCCCGAAGCGGGCGCGCTCGTCGGCTACCAGCAGAGCCAGCTCGTAGGCATACTTCTCTGCCAAATTGCGGTCGCCGCCCTCGCTCTCGCCCTGGAAGAAGAGCATGGCCTTACAGCCGAGCCCCAGAACGGGGTTGATGAGGGTATTGAAGTAGCCGCCCTCCTGGACGTTGGCGCCGAAGTAGTAGCCCTCGCCGTGGGCCAGCTCGATAGGAAGCAGCTCGCGGACACAGGCACCGCCCGCCGCCATCATGACCATACCCAGAGGAATGCCGATGTGCTTGGTCACCTCATGGGCGAAGTACCAGCCCATGGCCGAGAAGGTAAGGGATGCTTCCCTGTCGGGTCGCTTCCAGCACCAGTCGGGGTTGATGATATCGGGCTGGGGAGCGGCGCAAAGCTCCTGATGGGTGTAGGGATAGGCCTGGGTCTGGGTGAAGAGACGGAAGTTGTCCCCCTCGTAGAACTCGATGCTGGGCGTAAGGGGCATGCAGGGGGCCATATTCAGCTCGGCGTTGGACTGGCCGCCGATGAGCCAAACGTCACCGATGAGGATATCCTCGAAGGTGACGGTGTGGTCTCTGTCGTCGGAAATGATCATGATCTGGGGCTCGCACTCGTAGAGGTGCTGGGAGAAGGTCAGCGTCCAGCGGTTGTCCTCACCAACGGTAGCGGTGACGGTCTCGCCCATGAAGCAACCCGCCACGCGGGAGCCGGGGGTATTCGAGAAGCCCCAGATCTTGATGGGCTTCTCCCGCTGGAGAACCATGTGGGAGGAGAATACACCTGACACCTTGAAGTCGGGGCAGACCCAAGCGGTAGATTCCTTGGCAGTGGCTTTCTCTTCGGTGGGGAGGGCGGGGGCGTTATCGATCATTTCGGTGGTATTCATGATAGAAAATCCTTTCAAAAAGACTTGACATTTTCAAAAAATGTGGTATACTGTACTGTTCGGGAGAAATCGCCTGCATAAGCGGCGGCTTGCTCCGACTATACTGATATTATAAACCATATCGCCTGATTTTGCAAGGCGTAATGCCAAAATAAAAGGAGAAAAACCATGAAAATCGCATTTTTTGACGCGAAAAGCTACGACAAGCCCTCCTTCGAGCGCTTCGGCGGTGAACAGGGCGTTGCGTTCAAATACTTTGAAGCCAAACTCAACGAGGACACCGTGGAGCTGGCGGCGGGCTTTGACGGAGTCTGCGTATTCGTCAACGATACCGTCAACGCCGCGGTAATCGACCGACTCTGCGAGCTGGGGGTCAAGGTGGTTGCCCTGCGCTGTGCCGGATTCAACAACGTGGACATGAAGCACGCCTTCGGTAAGATCCATGTGGTGCGCGTGCCCGCCTACTCTCCCTACGCCGTGGCAGAGCATACCATGGCCCTGCTTCTGACCTCCATCCGCCGTATTCACAAGGCCTACATTCGCTCCCGTGACTTCAATTTCAGCCTCAACAACATGACGGGCTTTGATCTCTACGGCAAGACCGTGGGTGTCATCGGCACGGGGCGCATCGGGCGGGTGTTCATTGACATTTGCCGCGGCTTCGGCATGAAGGTTCTGTGCTACGACAAGTTCCCTGCTCCCGATCTGGACAACGGGGACACCATTCGCTACGTGGATCTGGACGAGCTGTTTGCGGGGAGTGATATCATTTCCCTGCACTGCCCCCTGACCGAGGAGACCTACCACATCATTGACGGGGATTCTCTGGCCAGATGCCGTCGGGGGGTGGTACTGCTCAATACCTCTCGCGGGGCGCTGGTAGACGCAGAGGCACTCTTGGCGGGGATCAAGTCCCGCAAGGTGGGCGCGGCTTGTCTGGACGTGTACGAGGAAGAATCCGACCTGTTCTTTGAGGACAAATCGGGGCACATTTTAGAGGACGACACCCTGGCGCGGCTGATTTCCATGCCCAACATCATCGTGACCTCCCATCAGGCGTTCCTCACCGAGGAAGCGTTGTCCAATATTGCCGAGACCACGGTGCAAAACATCGTAGAGATCATGGCCACGGGCTCCTGCCCCAACGAGCTGTGCTACCGCGGCGGAACGGCAGAGGACTGCAAGACCGGCAAGTGCTTCTGATCCGCGAGCGGCCACGACCTGCGCGAAACAGCATATAAGAAAAACACCCGCAGAGCAAAATGTTCTGCGGGTGTTCGGCATGCTTTCAAGTCGCCTGACGAATGAACCATCCGGCAACTTGACAGATCACGAAAAAGCGATATTATGATGGTTATTCCGCAAAAATATCCAAAATTTCACCATAAGCGTCATAAAAGAAATCTTCATGATCATATGCCTCCCTATGAGTTGCCAGTCCCTTGGATTCTACAAAATCCAAATCATCCTCATTTGCGTGAATGATACCTGCAATATTTTCATGGCCAAAGGAATATCATATAAAATTTGTAAAAATTCTTCTATACCTATGGAAATTTCCGCAAAAGTGTGCTATAATATATGGAAAACTATAATTGGGGATTTGTATCCCCTTGAAAACAGCCTTTTATCCTGCTTGTAGAGGGGAAAGGCTGCACCTGAAAGGATTTTCCCATTACCATGTCTAAGTATATCGAAAAAGCCGAAAACCAGACTCTGCCCCTTGTAGTACTGCGGGGTGTCGTTGCCTTCCCCGGAATGACCGTCAACTGCGACATTCCGAGAGACAGCTTCAAATCCGCCGCCGCCGCCCAGTCGGCCGCATCCGGGGGTGAGTTGGTACTCCTCGCTTCCCTTCTGGATATTTCCGAGCCCGATACCGGCGAGCCCGATATCACCAAACTCTGCCCCGTGGGCACCGTGGCTCGCATCAAACAGCTCATCCGCACCCCCGACGGAGACACCCGTCTCATCGCCGAGGGTCAGTGCCGCGCCCAGCTCTCCTCCATCATTCCGCTGGGCAAGTTCACCGTGGCGAGCGTTATTTCCAAGACCGTCGTCACCGACGACAACGGCGGCATCGAGGGAGAAGCCTACCTCCGCGAGGCCAACAAGGTGCTCCAGAGTGTGGTGCGCTACATCCCCGCCGTGGCCGACGACATCATGACCCACGTCTCCACCATCAAGAACCCCGGTTTGTACGCCGACTTCGTGGCCGCCAATATCCTGGTGCGCTACGAGGACAAGCAGGCCATTCTGGAATGCTTTGAGCCCATGGTGCGCATCGACACCCTCATTCTCATCATGAAGCACGAGGGAGATCTGCTGGCCACCGAAAACGAGATCAACCGCCGCGTCCGCGCGAGGATCAACCGCCACCAGCGGGAGTACTACCTCCGAGAGGAAATGAAGGTCATTCAGGACGAGCTGGGTGAGGGCGGCGGTGACCCCGACGAGTTCTACAACCGCATTCTGGAGGCAGAGCTTCCCACCGAGGTGGAGGAAAAGCTGCTGAAGGAAAACAGCAAGCTGGCTCGTCTGCCCTTCGGCTCTGCCGAGTCCTCGGTTATTTCTAACTATTTGGACGTTTGTCTGGAGCTTCCCTGGAAGAAGTCCACCCGCGACCGCGTGGACGTAGCCGCCGCGAGAAAGGTGCTGGACGCCGATCACGACGGCATGGAAAAGGTCAAGGAGCGCATTCTGGAGTTCATGGCGGTCAAGCAGATCGCCCCCGAGCTGAAAAACCAGATCATTTGTCTCGTAGGCCCTCCCGGTGTGGGTAAGACCTCCATCGCGGCCTCCATCGCAAGAGCCATGAAGCGCAAGTACGTCCGCGTATCTTTGGGCGGCGTGCGGGATGAATCCGATATCCGCGGCCACAGAAAGACCTACATCGGCGCCATGCCAGGCCGTATTGTCACGGCGCTGTCCCAGGTAGGGGTACGCAATCCCCTCATGCTCCTGGACGAGATCGACAAGCTGACAAGAGACGCCCACGGCGATCCCTCCTCGGCTCTTCTGGAGGTGCTGGACCCCGAGCAGAACAAGTTCTTCCGCGACCACTTCGTGGAGCTTCCCTTCGATCTGTCCGACACCCTGTTCATCGCCACGGCCAACTCCATGGACACCATTCCGAAGCCCTTGATCGACCGTATGGAGATCATTCAGCTTCCCTCCTATACCAAGAATGAGAAGATCAGCATTGCGCTGAACCATCTCATCCCCAAGCAGCTCAAAAAGCACGGGCTGACCAAGCGAACCTTGAAGATCACCGACGCCGCCGTGGCCGAGCTCATCGACTACTACACCCGCGAGGCAGGCGTGCGTAATCTGGAGCGTTCCGTCGCCGCCCTCTGCCGCAAGGCCGCCAAGCGGCTGGTAGAAGAACCCGACACCAAGCGCGTGACCATCGACGCTACCGACGTAAAGACCTATCTGGGCAGCCGCAAGATGCTCCCCGAGCACATCGCCTCCGAGGACGAGGTGGGCGTGGTGAACGGTCTGGCCTACACCGAGGTAGGCGGCGACATGCTCCGCGTGGAGGTGGCCGTTCTGGACGGCACCGGCAAGCTGGAGCTGACCGGCTCTCTGGGCGACGTCATGAAGGAATCCGCTCATGCGGCTCTGACCTTTGTACGCAGTATCGCCGCGCAGTATGGCATTCCCTCCGACTTCTACCAGAAGAAGGATATCCACATTCACGTCCCCGAGGGCGCCGTGCCCAAGGACGGCCCTTCCGCCGGCGTGACCATGACCACCGCGCTGGTCTCTGCTCTGGCAAACATCCCCGTTCGCCGCGATGTGGCCATGACGGGTGAAGTGACCCTGCGGGGCAACGTGCTGGCCATCGGCGGCTTGAAGGAAAAAACCATGGCCGCTTACGCCGCGGGCATCACCACGGTCTGCATTCCCGCCGATAATCTGGGCGATCTGGACGAGATCGACCCCATCGCTCGCGAGAATCTGACCTTTGTTCCCTGCCGTAAGGCTTCCGAGGTGCTGGCCGCCGCCCTGGTTCTCCCCGAAAAGGCTACGGCACAGGCAGTTTCCGCCCCCGTGCTGACCCCCGAGGTGACGGTTCGTCCCTCTGCTACTCTGTAAGTCTGTAAGTAAAGAAAGGAGACGCCCCATGGCCGCTCCCATCAATCTCCAAAACGTCAATCTCCGCATGACCGCGGGAGAAATCCGTCAGTTCCCCTCGGATCCCATTCCCCAGATCGCCCTGTCCGGGCGCTCCAACGTGGGCAAAAGCTCTCTCATCAACACCATTCTGGGGCGCAAGTCCCTGGCTCGCGTCAGCTCTGCCCCCGGTAAGACCATCACCGTCAACTTCTACGAGATCGACAAGAAGCTCTTTCTGGTTGACCTCCCCGGCTACGGCTTTGCCAAGCGCCCCAAGGAGGATCAGATCAAGTGGCAGACCCTGACCGACGGCTTTTTCACCAAGAATCCCAACCTGGACCGTCTGGCCGCCGTGGCTCAGCTGGTGGACAGCCGCATCGGCCTGACCGACGACGACCGCGCCATGGTGGACTACCTTCGCGCGGCGGGGATTCCCTACTTTGTCATCGCCACCAAGGTTGACAAGCTGAATGCTACCGAACGCAAGAACAATCTGGCCGCCATCGCCGCCGATCCCTCGCTGGACGAGGATACCGTCATCATTCCTTTCTCTTCCCTGAAAAACGAGGGGCGTGAGGATGTTCTTCGTCAGATCGGTATCATGACGGGCGTGCGGATGAGCAAGTAAGAGCGTTTCTTGGGGCTCTGCCCCAAAACCTGCCAAGGGCCCTGCCCTTGGATCCCGCTTAAGAAACTTCTTGAAAGAAGTTTCTTAAGAATCTTCAAGAACTTTAAAAAAGTGTTTTCTGATAGCGCTTTAAGGACATAGTTATGAATCTGTTATACAACCATTTATCCGTCAATCGTGACGGCCACCTCACCATCGGCGGGCTGGACACCATTGAGTTAGCCCGTGAATACGGCACCCCCGCCTACATCATGGACGAGGACGCCATCCGCGCTATGATGCGCACCTATCTGGACGCCGCCCACACCTATTTCGGGGCTGACGCCCTGCCGCTGTACGCCTCCAAGGCTTTGTGCTTTACGGGCATTTACCGCATTGCCGCCGAGGAGGGCATGGGTGTGGACTGCGTATCGGGCGGTGAACTGTATACCGCCAAGAGAGCGGGCTTCCCTGCCGAGCGCATTTACTTCCACGGCAACAACAAGACCGAGCGGGACATTTGCGACGCTATGGACATGGGCGTGGGCACCTTCGTGGTGGACAACGCCGATGAGCTGGAGGCTCTGGAAGCCCACGCCGCAGAACGGGGCATCATCCAGCGCATTCTGCTCCGCATCACCCCCGGCATCGACCCCCATACCCACAAGGCTATCGTGACCGGCTCGGTGGATTCCAAGTTCGGCTCCGCCATTGAGACGGGGCAGGCTATGGACATCGTCAAGCTGGCGCTCTCCAAGCCCCACCTGCACCTGTCGGGCTTCCATTGCCACATCGGCTCTCAGATTTTCGATACCGATCCCTTCTCTTCCGCCGCTGACATCATGGTGAGATTCATCGCGTCGGTCAAGGAGGAATGCGGCTGTGAGGCCGAGGAGCTGAATCTGGGCGGTGGACTGGGCGTGCCCTATACCGAGTACGACCGTCCCGTGGACTACGCCGCCGCCATTCGCGACATGGCCACCATCGTGCGGGGCTTCTGCGACACCCACGGCGTCCGTATGCCCAAGGTCATTCTGGAGCCCGGCCGCTCTTTGGTAGCCGCCGCAGGCATCACCCTGTACACCGTGGGATCCATCAAGGAGATTCCCGGCTTCCGCACCTACGTGTCCGTAGACGGCGGTATGCCCGACAATCCCCGTTACGCTCTGTACCAGTCTACCTACACCGCTCTCATCGCCAACCGCCCCAACGCCCCCCGCGACTGTCGGGTGACCATCGCAGGCCGTTGCTGTGAGTCGGGTGACCTCATCGGTGAGGATATGCCCCTGCAAGAGGCACACCGCGGCGACATTCTGGCGGTGCTGACCACGGGCGCTTACAACTTCGCCATGGCCTCCAACTACAACCGTCTCCCCCGTCCCCCCGTTATTCTGGTCAAGGACGGCAAGGCTCGGGTGGCCGTACGACGCGAGACCTACGAGGATCTCATCCGCAACGATATTCTTTGATTTCCCTCTCCCCGAAAGGAGGCGTTCCTTTTGAATTTTCTCTCAGATATTCTTCTGATGCTGCTCTCCATGCCCGTCATGCTCATGGCGCTCTCGGTACACGAGTCCGCCCACGGCTACGCGGCCTACAAGCTGGGCGATCCCACCGCCCGCAGTTTGGGACGCATCACCCTCAATCCCGTCAAGCACTTTGACCTGTTCGGCTTTCTGTCCATGCTGGTGTTCCACATCGGTTGGGCCAAGCCTGTTCCCGTCAACGCGCGGTACTTCAAGAATCCCCGTAAGGATTTCGCCATCGTAGGCGCGGCGGGGCCTCTCTCCAACATCTGTCTGGCCATCATTCATCTGGCTGTTCTGCGCATCGTCATGATCTTCACGGTGGAGTATTATGGCAACGAGGCCATCAACTACCTCCTTGCCATGGGTTCACAGCAGAAGTTCGCGGGTACGCTGGGCTTTACGGTGATGTCCCTCGTTATCTACCTGCTCTACATGGGCGTGGCCATGAATATCGTCCTGGCCATCTTCAATCTCATCCCCCTCCCTCCCTTTGACGGCTCCCGTATCTTCTACGCCTTCCTGCCCCCCAAGTGGTATTTTGGCGTGATGCAGTACGAGCGCTACATCATGATCGGCTGTATCATTCTCTTTTTCATGCTCAGCCGATTGGGAATGAATCCCCTCGCCGCCTTTGAAAATTGGGTCATCAACGGACTCTTTACGATTACGGGTATGGGCAGAGGCACCGCCGAGTTTGGGGTGTTCAACGCCATGCTCAACTACCTGACCAATCTTATGTACGCGTAAGCGTAAAATCTCAACGAAAGGAGCGCGGAAGTGGAAGCGCTGACTTACCGACTTGAAGCCTTTGAAGGCCCCCTTGATCTTCTGCTCTCCCTGATCCAGAAGAACAAGGTGGAGATCACCGATATCCCCATCGCACTCATCTGCGATCAGTACATGGAATACATCACCGAGGCCGAGCAGCTGGACATGGATCTGGCCGCCGAGTTCATCGTCATGGCCTCCGAGCTGATGCTCATCAAGAGCAAAATGCTCCTGCCCAAGGCCGAGCCCGAGGAGGAAGACCCCCGCGCCGCCCTGGCCGAAGCCCTGATCAAGTACCAGCAGGCCAAGGCCGCCGCCGCCCTCCTCGGCAAGGCGTATACCAAGTACAGCGGCCGTATGGTCAAGGACACCGACGAAATATCGGTAGACAAGACCTTCGTGGCGGATCAGACCGTCACCTCCCTGTGCCTGGCCGTACGCCGCATCATCGCCTACCGAGAGGAGCATCCCTCGGCGGACAAGGTGACCTTTACCCCCATGATCGCCAAGCCCATCGTCCCCGTTGAGGCCAAGATTGTGGGCATCCTGCGGCACTTTGAGACCAAAGAAAAGGTGTCGCTCCACACCCTCATTGAGGACTCTGTCTCCCTGCCCGACATGATCGCCATTTTCCTGGGTGTTCTGGAGCTTGTGAAAATGCGCCGCATCGTTCTGGTGGAAAACGACGTCGAAAGCTCGGTTTTCGGCGCTGATACCGAATTCCTGATGGGCGAAGAATCCGCCGCCGAGGAGATGACATCGGAATTCAGCTCCGACTTTGATTCTGTAAACAAGGAGGTACCCGACCGTGCCGAATGATAAGAACACGCCCGAGACCGAAGAAATTCTGGGCTCGGTACAGGATGTGGAACGCGCCATTGAGGCCATCCTCTTCGCGGCGGGCTACCCCGTCAAATATGAAAAGCTCTCCGAGGTCATAGGTCTTTCCCAAAAGGATCTGCGTAACCTCATCTCCCACATGGCCGAGGGCTACAAGGATCGCGGCATTCAGCTGCTCATGTACCCCGATACCTGTCAGCTCACCACCAAGGATATTTTCGCCCCCTACATCCGGGAAGCCCTGGGCATCAAGCGGGGCGGTAACCTCTCCAATTCCTCCCTGGAGGTCTTGGCCGTGGTGGCTTACAACCAACCTGTGACCCGCTCCTACGTGGACGTCGTCCGCGGTGTGGACAGCTCCTACGCCGTCACTTCCCTCTTGGATAAGGGTCTCATTGAGGCTGTTGGCCGTCTGGACGCCCCCGGCCGCCCCATGCTCTACGGCACCACGGATAAATTCCTGCGGGTGTTCGGTCTTGAATCCCTGGCGGATCTCCCCGAGACCGAGGCCCTGGGTGTAGCCGCCGCTCAGACCGAGGGCGCGATGGTTGAAGAGGTCGATAAGGATCAGCTCTCCATTGATTCCACCGAAGAGGTTGCCACAGCGGAGGATACTTCCCTTACTTTCGACGGTGGGGAGGATAGCCTATGATCCCTGCCATCATCATTGGCTGTATCATTCTGCTTTTCGTGCTTCTGTTCACGGTTCATGCCTACATCACCATTGAGATGGCGGATGAAATGGCGCTGACGGTACGGGTGCTGGGAATCCCTATTCGAATTCTGCCCCAAAAGCCAAAAAAATACAAGATCAGCCATTATACCCTGAAAAAGATCCGCAAGCGAGACGCCCAAGCGGCTAAGAAAGCCATACAAAAGGCGGAAAGCAAGAAGCAAAAGAAAGCTGAAAAGGAACAGAAAAAAGCCGAAAAGAAGGCTGAGTTGGCTAAGCTGTCCAAGGAAGAGCAACGAGCCCTCAAGGAAAAGAAGAAGGCCGGAAAGCCTGCGCTGACCGATCTCATTCCTCTGATCTGCCGTGTGATCGGGCTCTTCTTCTCCCGTTTCTTCGGAAAGCTCCACATCAAGGTAGCCAAGCTTCACATACGCGTGGGTGCCTCCGATGCCATGCAAACAGCAGTGATCTACGGTGTTGCCAACCAGGCCGTGCAATATTTGGTGGCATTTCTCCGACGGATCTCCCACGTGGACGGTTTGAAGAAGGCCGATATCCGCATCGAACCGGATTTTCTGTCCGATAAGATCGAATTCGAATTCAACATGACCTTCCGCGTCAGTCTGGGCAACGTGCTGGGTGCCGTTTTCAAGGCTGGCTGGCACTTCCTCGTGGGATTCATCAAGATCAAGCCGGATCCCGATCACCCGAAACCCTCGGTCAAGCCTCCCAAGCCTCCAAGAGCACCGAGACCCGCTCCTATCCCCGTACCCGACAAGCCCGAGCCGCGGGCGTAAAAATACTCATTGTACGTTAAAATTTCTATATACAAGAAAGGAAGATTCATCATGTCTACCACTAACGAATCCAAGCTGCAGGACGTTATTCAAACTTCCCTGCAAAACATCAAGAACCTCATCGATACCAACACCATCATCGGTACCCCCTATACCCATCCCTCGGGCACTGTGATCATTCCCGTGTCCAAGGTATCCATGGCTTACGCCACCGGCGGTCTGGATTACGTCGGCAAGACCGATCCCAATGCCAAGCCCCAGAACTTCGGTGCAGGCGGCGGTACGGGTCTGACCATGCAGCCCATCGGCTTCCTCGTCATCGATGCAGCCGGCAACGTGGAAATGCTCAACGTAGGTATGAAGAATCCTTCTGACCCCATCGAGCAGATCGCCGATATCATCGAGCGCTCCCCCGAGATCATTGCCCGCGTGAAGGCTCTCCTGGGCAAGGACAAGAGCGAAGAGTAATGCCTGCTATCCTGTCTGATCCAATCGGACAAGAGTCATAATTCTTCCCGTCCCGCCGTATAGTGATATAACAGATCACATACATACGGAGGGGCGGGAATGTTCACCTGCAGAAAAATCAGTTCATCTGTTTCCCTACGGGCGGTGTGTGCCATGCTGGCATCGGCGCTCTTGTTTTTGACGGTTGCGGTATTCTCTCCCGTGGCGGCAGAACCTGCCACAGAATCGTGGGTCTCCTGCATGAGCGGAGAGGTCTGCCTCCCCGCAGGGGACGCTTCCCTCCCCGTGGCGCTGACAGGGGTCTCCGCCCGCGGAGCCGTACTGATGGAGGCGGAATCGGGGGACGTGGTCTTCGGGCAGAACGAAAACGCCCGCCTGCCCATGGCCTCCACCACCAAGATCATGACAGCGTTGGTAGCTCTGGAGCAGCTCTCCCTCGATACGGTCGTGAAGATCACAGCCGAATCGGTGGGCGTGGAGGGATCGTCCATCTACCTCGTGGAAGGGGAAGCCCTCACCCTGGAGCAGCTTCTCTACGCCCTGCTTCTGGAATCCGCCAACGATGCGGCGGCGGCCATTGCCGTAGCCGTGGCGGGAAGCGTGGAGAATTTTGCTACGCTCATGAACGAGAAGGCAGAGGAATTGGGGCTGACGGATACTCACTTTGTCAATCCCCACGGATTGGATCACGAGGATCATTACACCACCGCCCGCGAGCTGGCGCTCATTGCCCGCGCGGCGCTGGAAAATCCCACGTTCCGCGAGATCTGCTCCACAACCCGAAAAACCATCCCGTTACATGGGGAGGAGGGCGTACGGGTCCTCATCAACCACAACAAGCTTCTTGCCTCTTACGAGGGGTGTATCGGCGTCAAGACGGGCTTCACCAAGAAAACCGGACGGTGCCTGGTCTCGGCCGCCGAGCGGGAGGGCGTGACCCTCATCGCCGTAACTCTGAACGCCCCCGACGACTGGCGGGATCACACCGCCATGCTGGACTACGGCTTTGGGGCGTACGAATCCCTCACCCTCTGCACCCCAGCCTTCTTCTCAGCGCCGTTGTGGACGATCAGCGGAACCCAGGACTACGTCATGGCCGAGAACATCGATACTCTGACCGCCGTTTTGCGGCGAGATCACGGCACCATCCGCTGTGTCGTGGAGCTTCCCCGCTTTGAGTTTGCCCCCGTGAAAAAGGGGGATATCCTGGGACAGCTCCGCTTCTTTGAGGAGACCCGAAACGGCTCCCGTCGGGAGCTGGGGAGCGTGCCGTTGGTCGCCGCCTATGGGGTAGACGGCGTGACCTATCCGCAGAACTTTTGGGAATGGATACGCAGATTATTTGAAAATTGATTTGCATCCATCCGTACCCCGATTTTGCACTTTGCATTCATCTCTCCCCCAATTTTGATTACAAATAAAGGATCACATATGGAACCCATCAGAATTTCGAAATACTTCACCGACTGCGGGGTTATGTCCCGCCGCGCCGCCGACACCGCCGTGGAGAACGGCGAGGTCAAGGTCAACGGTATCACCGCCGAGCTGGGTCAGAAGATCACCCCCGGCGTGGACGTGGTGACCTGGAAGGGGAAAAAGATCACGCCTCCCTCCACTCCCGCCAAGATGACCATCATGCTCAACAAGCCCCGCGGCTATCTCACCACCCTGTCCGACGACAAGGGACGGCACACCGTGGCCGAGCTGGTGGCTGACGCGGGCGTGCGGCTATACCCCGTGGGACGGCTGGATATGGACTCGGACGGCCTGCTCCTTCTCACCAACGACGGAGATCTGGCCAACAAGCTGTCCCATCCCTCCCACAACGTGGACAAAGTCTATCTGGCCTACGTGGACGGTCACGTAACGTCTGAGCAAATGAACAACATGACCCGCCCCATTGAGATCGACGGCAAGATGACCTCCCCCGCGCGGGTGCGTAAAGCCGCCTACACCCAGGTGGAAACGGCTTTGGAAGTTACCATTCACGACGGGCGTAACCGTCAGGTGCGACGACTCTGCGAGAGAGAGGGATTACGCGTCCTCAAGCTGACCCGCGTAGCCGAAGGTCCTCTGCTTCTCGGTGAGCTGGAGGAGGGCAAGTGGCGCAAACTCTCGGACAAGGAAATCCGTAAGCTCAAGGATTGAGCGAAAACAGAAAGGACATCACAGTATGCTGGAAGTATTACCCATTCAAACCAAGCTGGAGCAGGAGGCCATCTGCGCCCGCTGCGGCATCGAATACAAGGTAGACTGCATGGCCTACCACGCTCTGGTGGACGGCAACCTCACCGCGGTCTGCCAGTTCTCCATGGACACCGAGGGCGGCCACATCCACGATCTGGCCATGATCAAGGACGTGGAGTTCTCCGACCGCGACCGCATCGAGTCCCTGTTCGTCATGGGGCGCGCCGCCATGAATTTCATCGATCTCTGCGGTGTGCACGTCGCCTATTTCGAGGATAAAAGCTTCGAGGGCGAGGGCATGATCAAGTCCATCGGCTTTACCAAGCTGGAAGACGGTCGCTGGTTCGTGGATCTCACCGACTTCTTCGTAGAGCCCTGCCAGCATGGCCACGGACTCAAGAAGGATTCCTGACACAAATCCTCCAAAGTCCTTGACAGGCTAAGACGAATATGCTATAATGGCATTATCGAGATTCCCTCGGTAATGCCATTTCTTTCTGAAAGGAACATGATTATGAAGCATACGACTCTGCGCGTACTGGTCGCTTCCCTGCTCATCCTTGCCATGGCGCTCCCCCTGTTCGCCTGCAACGGTGCGCCTACAAATGACAACCCTGCCGAGACAACCCTCCCCACAGAGACCATCGAAACACCCACCGAGACCATCGAAACGCTCACCGACGTCCCCATGCCGACCGAGGTCGCGCTCCCCGAGGGCTACGAGACCGCGGACGTCACCTACGACTGTCAGGACGACTCCACTCTGTACACCTTTACGAACAAGGCCGAGGCGGATTTTACGGCCATCATCAATCACTACAAGGGTCTGGGCTTCCGCGTATACAGCGACGTGAACAAGAACGGCAGCCGCTTCGCCACGCTGGTGGGTGACGGCCCCATGGCTCATATCTATTGGCTGAAGAACAACAGCGAGCTGAATATTGTCCTATCTGCCACCGCCGCCGCCTCCCTGCCCCCCGTTACACCTGCGGAGACGTCGGGTGATTTCCCCGTGAGCGTCACCCAGATGAAGGATGCCGCCCACGTCAACGGCATGGGTTACGTCATCCAGCTGAAGGACGGCTCTTTCATCGTCTACGACGGCGCCTACTCGGATCAGGCCCGTAAGCTGGTGAACGTCATGGAGGAGCTGACTCCCGAGGGACAGATTCCCCTCATCCGCGCATGGGTCATGACTCACTCCCACGACGACCATCATCCCACCTTCACGACAGTCGCGCGGCGTTTCTCCTCCAAGGTCAAGGTGGAGTACGTGCTCTTTGCCCCCATTGATCCCCAAACGGCGGTAGCGCACGGCGGCGACAACTACTTCAACAAGGGTATCTTCGAGGATATCGACAAGCTGGACGCCAAGGCCGTGTACGTCCACACGGGCATGGAGTTTACCTTCTGCAATCTCAAGATGGAGATCCTCATGACCGCCGACGATATCTACAAAGCGGGCATTCACAACAACTACTTCAACAACTCCAGCACCGTCTCCCGCCTGTACGACGAGAGCTACTCCGCTCTGTTCACGGGTGACTGCGGCAAGGAAAGCACCAACCTCATGGTGGAGATCTACGGCGACTATCTCAAGAGCGATATTTGTCAAATCTCCCATCACGGCGTGGAGGACGTCCCCCTGTCCTTCTACGAGACGGTCAAGGCATCTATTCTCTACTATCCCTGCAGTCAGTGGCTCTACGACCAGACCGACCGCCACCACGACGTCCGCAAGGGCTGTGAAGAGCTGGCGTCCACCAAGGAGATCCTCATCGCCGGACTGGGACAGTACACCCGCGCATGGGGCACTGCCTTTGACCCCTCCGCGCCTCTGTCGGTGCCGGATCACCCCACGGGCGGCATTCTTGGTGGAGCGAATCCCTAAGCAAAACTGACGACAGAAAGGAAAAGACAGTATGGCACGCAGAATACTGGCCATCGGCGGTCACATCGGTGACGCCGAGCTGACCGCAGGCTCCCTCATGGCCGCCAACGCTATAGACGGCGGGGAAAATTTCACCCTCGCCATGACCGCGGGCGAGCGGGGCAATCCTCCCCATCTGACGGTGGCGCAATACCGCGAGCAGAAGATAGCCGAGGCGCAGGCCTTTGCGAAGATGGTGAACGGTAAGGCTTTCGTGCTTCCCTACTGCGACGGCGAGCTTCCTAACAATGAGGACGTGCGCTACGAGGTGGCCAACATCATCCGCGAAGTACGCCCCGACCTCATCGTGACCCATTGGAAGTCGGCTATGCACAAGGATCACAACAATACCCATCTCATCGTCCCCGATGCGCAGTTCCTGGCCTCGGTGGTGGAGTGCGACCGTATTCAGGGAAAGCGCCACTACGCCCCTGTCTACTACGCCGAAAACTGGGAAGACGACAGCGATTTCACCCCCTATATCTACGTAGACGTCACCCGTGGATTTGACCTGTGGTGCGAGGCGCTCCATACCCAATGGTTCGTCATGAACAGCAAGGATTTCGCCTATTACGACTACTACACCTCCCTCGCCCGTATGCGGGGATGTCTGAACAAGACCCGATACGCCGCCGCCTTCGACGTAGGAGAGCGGCACAAGCGGGTGAAAAAGGATATGCTCTGATACATACGTGAAAGCACACGGTTTTGGCCGTGTGCTTTTGTTTTGTATCAATTTGTTGGTGAAAAAAATGAAAAACTTTTTTAAAGGTCTTGACATTGCAGTTAACTGTAATGTTATAATGTGGGCAGATGCCGAAACACTATTGACAAAAAATGTGGTATAGTATGATCAAGCCGAGCGGTGCAACATGCTCAATCCCCTGCTTTTCGATCACAATAAAACATTGGAGGTACGATCAATGGTTATAGAGATTCTGTTTTACATACTGCTCTTTTATGCGTGGGTCATTTTCCTGTACAGCATATACAAGGTCATTTGGTATACCGTAAAAATGCTCGCCTTTGGTGCCATGATGAAGAGTCTTGGTAAGGATCATGTGCGGGTCGAGCGTCTCCGCAATCTTTTCGATATCGTTTTCGGGAGCAAAGGTGACCCCGATTATTACGTGACCGTCGGTGACAAGCGGTATGAGGTCAGTGTCCTGTCCTTTATTTCGATTCACGGTCGATGGATCATCGAAAACAGAACTTCCGGTATGCATATCGAAGCACGGCGGGTCAGAGACCTCATCTACTCCGAGAAAAAGCATAGGAGCGTGGCCGGAAGCCCTCACGAGTATAGGCAGGAATTCCGCATCAGCCGTAAAGAACTGTCCCTCACGCCTGTCGAGGAGGAATACGCCATGCAGATCCTGTTGATCTACCCCACACCGAAGCGAATCACCTGTGTAGATCATCAGTACAGAGAGATTCGATCGGGCGATCTGGTCGAGGGGCATACGGTTATGAACGTTCATGACTTTTTGGATCTGGTGCACACGGAAACATAATATGATTGCGAAAGGCAGATTCGTTCTGCCTTTTGTTTATTCCACCTTGACCCGGCACACAATTTATGGTATAATTAATTCAATTAAACACGCAAAGGAGTGCAACATGGAATTTCAGGATCTGCAACACAAGGAATGGTTGAAAATCTACATTCCCGAGGCGGTCTGTGCCTTTGGCGGAGACTACTGCATCCACGTCAAGAAGGGAAACCCCAAGCGGCTGATCTTCCACCTCTGCGGTGGCGGAGCATCTTGGTGCGAGGACAGCGCCAAGTGGCCGTCGGTACCCGAAACTTCCGAAAAATACGGTCACGTGGGACTCTACACGGTCTGCGGCGATCCCCAGCCCGAGGTATTTTCCATCACGACAGGAGAGCAGAACGGACTCCACTCCACCACGGAGGAGAATCCCTGCGCGGATTGGAGTGAGATCATGGTTTCCTACGTCACGGGAGATTTTCACGCAGGAACGGGAGATTTCACCTTCATCGGTGCTGACGGGCAGGAGCATACCATCCACTATCACGGCTACACCAATCTTCTGGCTATCCTCAAGGTGGCAAAGGATCTGTTCCCTACCCTTGATCAACTGCTCATTTACGGCGAGAGCGCGGGAGCCTTCGGCGTGGCGGCGGTATCGGGGGATATCATGGATGCATGGCCGGAGTGCGAAGACGTCACCATTCTGTCGGACGGCGCCATGATGCCCTACGATGGCTGGTCAGATACCGCCCGCAGGCTTTGGCAATGTCCCGATCACATCGCTTCAGCTGTCCACACCGACAATATCACGCTGGATTGGTTTAAAGCACTTTACAGCCGCTTCGGTGACCGCCCCCGCTACCTCTTTACCTGCGGCTGCCGCGACCACGTGCTGATGCTGTTCTGGCACTACGCTACGGACGGTCAATTTATCATAGAGGAATCTTTTGGTGAAGCATTTCGTGAAAACCTACAGAACATGTGCAAGGAATTGAAGAAACTGACACCGAAATTCAGCCTCTATATCCACGATTTCATGAAGGAGGAACTGTCTCCCGGTGTGCAACATTGTATTTTTGGAAACGAATCCTACACCCGGAGACATATCGACGGTGTATCACCCGCAGCGTGGCTGGTGGATGCCATGAACGGTAAACAGTATGACGTGGGACTGAAGCTTTTGGAAAGGTAAATTGCAATTTATCGGGCGCAGCCCGTTAAACTGTAGTTTGAAGATTTACAAAAAATTTTCCTTCTCCCTCTTGTCAGAATCCGAAATATATGGTATACTATATCAGTTAATGCGAAAAAGCACCGAATAACGTAGAATTTATATTTGTGAGGTATATACCGTGATTGTACAACTGGAAGAAGCCAAGCATGAGCTGACGGGCTTGCGCCCCGATATCAAGGAACTGGGGCAGGCACTCCGCGTGGAGTTTCTGGCCGCCAAGGCAGAAGAGCTGGAGCAGGAGACCTTGGCTCCCGATTTCTGGAGCAATTCCTCCAATTCCTCCAAGATCCTGCAGACCATTAAGCAGTACAAGGATACCGTAGATGGCTACAACGCTCTGGTGGCCCGTCTGGAGGACACTATTGCCCTCTGCGAGATGTCCATTGAGGAGAACGACGAGAGCTCTCTGGAGGAGATCCAGTCCGAGCTGGAGGCCATCAAGACTGAGGCCGAACATAAGCGCATTGAGGTGCTGATGTGCGGCGAGTACGACAACAGCACCGCCATCGTTTCCTTCCACCCCGGTGCGGGCGGTACCGAGGCACAGGACTGGTGCCAGATGCTCTACCGCATGATCAACCGCTGGGCTGAGGGCAACGGCTTCAAGGTCAAGCTCATGGAATGGCAGGACGGTGATGCGGCCGGTTTGAAGTCTGCCACCATCACGGTGGAGGGTCCTCACGCCTACGGTTACCTCAAGAGTGAGCACGGCGTGCATCGTCTGGTGCGCGTGTCTCCCTTCGACGCCGCAGGTCGTCGTCAGACCTCCTTTGCCTCCATCGAGGTTATGCCCGAATTTCCCGATCTGGACGAGGTGGAGCTCCGTGAGGACGAGTACGAATTCATGGCCTACCACTCCAGTGGTGCGGGTGGTCAGAACATCAACAAGGTGTCCTCGGCAGTCCGTATCACCCACAAGGCTACGGGTATCGTGGTAGCCTGCCAGACCGAGCGTTCCCAGCTCCAGAACAAGGAGACCGCGCTCCGTATGCTGAAGGCCAAGCTCATGGACATCAAGATCCGCGAGCGTCTGGACACCATCGAGCAGGTACAGGGTAACAAGAACAACATCGAGTGGGGCTCCCAGATCCACTCCTACGTCTTCATGCCCTACACCCTGGTCAAGGACACCCGTACCGGCTACGAGGACGGTAACGTGGAGGCAGTCATGGACGGGCGTATTGATGGGTTCATCAATGCGTACCTGAAGCATATTACCAAGAACTGAATTTAATGACAAGACTCCCGATTTTCGGGGGTCTTGTTTTTTAATTGCAGGTTGTAGGGCAGGGGTTTCACCCCTGCACCCCACCAGAACCCTTTTTGAAAAAAGGGTTCTGGACTCCCAAAAACTTTCACAAAGGGTTATTTATCAATGTTTTTTGAAAGTTTTGAAGATTCCAAAGGGACTTTTTC
>JAZRIF010000016.1:0-10290 GCA_045645165.1 Eubacteriales bacterium | reverse complement strand
CCCCGCAGGTCTGTCCGCCGCCGTGGCCGCTTACGACGCAGGCGTCCGTGACATGGTCATTCTGGAGCGCGACCAGAGCGCAGGCGGCATCCTCCGCCAGTGCATCCACAACGGCTTCGGCCTCCACCGCTTCGGCGAGGAGCTGACCGGCCCCGAGTACGCCAACCGCTACCACGAGATGGCTCTGGAGAGAGGCATCTCCATCAAGACCGGCGCGACTGTTCTCGATGTGACCCCTTCTGAAGAAGAGGGCATCTCCGCTTACGTCACCGCCATCAGCGAGGCCGAGGGTATGTTCACCCTCCGCGCGGGCGCCGTGGTGCTGGCCATGGGCTGCCGTGAGCGCTCCAAGGGTGCTTTGAACATCCCCGGCACCCGTCCTGCAGGTATCTTCTCTGCGGGTACTGCCCAGCGGTTCGTCAATATGGAGGGCTACATGCCCGGCCGTAAGGTGGTCATTCTGGGCTCGGGCGATATCGGTCTCATCATGGCCCGCCGTATGACCCTGGAGGGCGCGCAGGTGCAGGCCGTCTGCGAGCTGATGCCCTACTCCGGCGGTCTGGCCCGTAATATCACCCAGTGTCTGGACGATTTCGGCATCCCGCTGATGCTCTCCCACACCGTGACTCAGATCCACGGCAAGGAGCGCCTGACGGGCGTCACCGTCTCCAAGGTAGACGAGCGCCGCAGACCCATCCCCGGCACCGAGATCTACTTTGAGTGCGATACCCTGCTCCTGTCCGTGGGTCTCATCCCCGAGAACGAGCTGACCCGCGGCGCGGGCATCGGCATGGACGGCATCACCGGCGGCGCATCCGTGGACCAGTACCGCCAGACCTCCCTCAAGGGCGTGTTCGCCTGCGGTAACGTCCTCCACGTCCACGATCTGGTGGACTACGTCTCCGAGGAGGCCGCTCTGGCGGGTACCTCCGCCGCCGCCCATCTCCGCGGCGAGCTGACCGAGGGCAAGACCATCACTCTCAAGACCGACGGCAAGGTGCGCTACACCGTGCCCCAGACCGTCACCGTCACCGAGAACACCGCCGACGTGACGGTGTACTTCCGTCCTGCCGACGTGTGGCGCGACGTGACCGTGACCGTCCGTGAGGGTGGTGCGGATGGAAATATCATTTCCAAGAAGAAGCGCATCAAGGTGGCTCCCGGCGAGATGGAGACCATTACCATCAAGGCCTCCGACCTCATCGCCACCGCCGCCGACACCCTGCTGGTGTCCATTGAAGAAACCGCCAAGAAGGGAGGCAACGCATAATGGCTACCGCTTACGCAACCAAGAATCTCACCTGCATCGTCTGCCCCCGTGGCTGTACCCTCACCGTGACCCTGGATCCCACCGCGGCCAATCCCGTGGTATCCGTGGAGGGCCAGGGCTGTAAGCGTGGCGCAGACTACGCCACCGCCGAGTGCACCCATCCCACCCGAGTGCTGACCACCACCGCCCCCACCGTGGACGGCGGCGTGGTGCCCTGCAAAACCAATAAGCCCATTCCCCGTGAAATGCTCTTTGAGGCTATGAAGATCATCAATACCCTGTCCGTTCCGGCTAAAGTGAGGATTGGTGACGTGTTGGTAAACAACATTCTGGATACCGGCGCTGACGTAGTGGCAACCGCTCATCGAGGCTGATCATGAATCCTACGGCTTAAAAAAACAATGGCAGTCGGGAATTCCACCGCTGTAATGGGAGGTTTGTTATGAACATACAACACATTACGATGAATAAAGAGGTCTACCGCGACAAGGTTTATGCCTGCTGGATGGGGAAGAATGTCGGCGGTACCATGGGAACCCCCTTTGAGAATAAGCCGGGACCCCTTTCCGTCACGGGCTACACCACCCCCAAGGGCGAGCCTCTGCCCAACGACGATCTGGATCTTCAGCTGGTTTGGCTCCGCGCCATGGAGGAAGTGGGACCGAATCAGCTCTCCCCCAATCATCTGGCTTGGTACTGGATGCGCTACATCTACCCCGATTGGAACGAGTACGGTATCGCCAAAAACAACCTGAAAATGGGCTTTCTGCCCCCCATGAGCGGTGAGTTGAACAACACCGCGTGGCACCATTCCAACGGCGCATGGATCCGCTCTGAGATCTGGGCGTGCTTGGCACCCGGTTGTCCCGATGTCGCCGTGAAGTACGCCATTATGGATGCCTGCGTGGATCACGGTCTGGCGGAGGGCACCGTGGCGGAGATCTTTACCGCCGCTCTGGAGTCGGTTGCCTTCGTGGAGACGGATATCCGTACTGCCCTGGATCGGGCGCTGACCTATATTCCCACCCATAGCCGTGTGGCAAGCACCATTCGTCTTGTCATGGAGAAGTACGACGCGGGTGCGCCGTGGCTCGAGACCCGACAGGCCGTGGTGGACTTCAACGCCGATTGGGGCGCGTTCCAGGCGCCGGGTAACCTGGGCTTTGTGGTGATGGGACTCCTGTACGGCGAGGGGGATTTCCTGCAATCACTGCTCTACGCCATCAACTGCGGCGACGACACCGACTGCACCGCTGCCACCGTGGGTGCATTCCTGGGTATTCTTCGTGGAACGGCGGGTATTCCCACCGATCTCGCGGAATACATCGGCGACCGCATCCTCACCATGTCCATCGACCGTTCCTCGGATTGGGTCAAGATCTTCCCGGAAACCTGTACCGAGCTCTCCGAGCGTGTCATCCGCCTCATGCCCACCGTCATGCAGGCTCATAGCATCGACCTCGTCCCCGCCGACGGAGAGGCCGACGGCAGACTCTATCCCGCGGGCGCGCCCTCGACCCTTCCTCCCACTCTCTATGGCTCCTCCGTGGAGGAGTTCATGGCGCAGAACCCCTATTCCTTCTGCGTGGACGATCACGGCATCATCGCCCTTGTCCACTACGAGGGAGAGCCCTATATCAAGCCCAACGGCCAGCTGACGGTCACGGTGGAGCTGTGCAACCCCCAGTACGACGCCCAATGGCTGAACGTCCGCGTGTATGCCCCCGAGGGCTGGACGGCAGACTATAAGAAGTCGGTCTGCTTCCTCCATCCCAGCAGCTGCAGCACAGGCCCCAAGGGTCTGGGAAACGTCACGGGTCGTACTGCGTGGCAGGTGACCTTCACCGCAGGGGAGTCCGTGGAAGCCGTCAACCGCATTCCCGTTATGATGGAGATTTTGGGATATCCCATGCCCGTGTGTATTCCCTTGACTGTATTGGGATAAAATCTGAAAAAGGAGATTACCATGAAACGTATTCTTGTTGTTGTCGATATGCAGACCGACTTCGTGGACGGCGCTCTGGGCACGCCCGAGGCCGTGGCAATCCTGGATAGCGTCGCCGCCAAGATCAAGGCTTACGCCGCTGATCCCGACGGCTTGATCTTCGTGACCTACGACACCCACACCGAGGACTATATGAATACCTCGGAGGGGAAGCATCTGCCTGTGCCTCACTGCATCAAGGGGACGAAGGGGTGGGAACTGCATCCTGCTGTGGCCTCTGCCCTGGACGGCGTTTCGTATACCGTGGTGGAAAAGCCTACCTTCGGTTCGGTGGAATTGCCTGTGTTGGTGAAGAAGGCGGTTGGTGAAGACGAGGTTACCGTCGAGCTGATCGGACTTTGCACCGACATCTGCGTGGTATCCAACACCCTCCTGCTCAAGGCTACCTATCCCGAGGCGCTTATCTCGGTGGATGCCGCCTGCTGCGCGGGGGTAACGCCTGCGACTCACGAAGCGGCACTGACCACCATGGGGATGTGCCAGATTCACATTCTGAATCGCGAAAAAATTTAGAGAAAATTTCATCCAATCACTTGACAACTTAATAAAATTGTGGTACAATGGTATCATCTCGGAAAGGAGAGTACAAACGAACATGAAAAAATTGAACAAAACCACCCGTATCATTTTGGCCGTAGTCATCGGCACGGTACTGACGGCTCTGGCCTACTATTTCATGCTACCGCCCATCAACGTGTTCAGCACGGGATTCTGGACCTTCCTTTTGTTGGTCAGCTTTTTCTACGGCCTGCCTTTGGGCATGGTCAGCGGACTCAGCGACATGGGGAAGGGAACCTCCAAGCTGAAGATCAATAAGGTGTTTTTGATCATTGCCGCCGTTCCCGTGGCCGTACTGGTTCTGGGTGGGATCATTTCCTCTACCTTCTTCAACGCCTACTCGTATGCCGAGGTCATTGAGGTACAGCAGGCAGACTTCTCGGAGGATATGCCCGAGGCTGACGTGGTGACCAACATCTCCCTGATGGATACCGCTTCTGCCTCCATTCTGGGTAATCGCGAGCTGGGTGCGCTCTCCGACGTGGTTTCCCAGTACGTGCTCAGCCTGGATTACAATCAGATCAATTACCAAGGAACCCCCAAGAAAGTGGCGAATCTGGAATACGCCGATTTCTTCCGTTGGATCAACAATTCGGCGAACGGCGTACCCGGTTACGTCATGGTAGACCCCGTCGGAAACGATGCCGACTATATCAAGTTCAACAAAGCTATGATCTACGTAGACAGCGCGTATTTCGGCGAGGACCTGATGCGTAAGCTTCGTTTCTCCTATCCCACCAAGATCTTTTCCAGCGTCAATTTCGAGATCGACGAGGAGGGGAACCCCTACTACATTGTCTCCTGCATGAAGCCCCACGTGGGTCTTTTCGGAGCTATGGACGTCAGTGAAGTCATCATTTTCAATCCCTGTGACGGTACATCCGAGATCTACCCCGTGGATGAATCCCCCTCTTGGATCGACAATGTCTACGACGGGAATTTGGCTTGCCAGAAGTATGATTGGTATGGTACGCTGTCGGGCGGCTTCTGGAACTCGGTGATCGGCAACCGCGACTGTAAGATGACCACCGACGGTTACGGCTACATCGTCCGCGGCGACGACGTATGGTACTACACCGGCGTGACTTCGGTTACCGCTGATGAATCGAACATTGGTTTCATCATCACCAATGCCCGTACGGGTGAGTACAAGTACTACCCCGTTATCGGCGCCGAGGAGTATTCCGCCATGGGCGCCGCTCAGGGTGAAGTCCAAGAGAAGGGCTACGTTGCCTCTTTCCCCTCCCTCATCAACGTAGAGGGTCAGGCCACCTATATCATGGTGCTGAAGGATGAGAACGGTCTGGTCAAGCTGTACGCTCTGGTCAACGTGGAGAACTACAGCATCGTAGCCACGGGCGACTCCCAGACGACTGCCAAGCAGGCGTATATCGAGGAGCTCGCCAAGCGTGGCGTCATTAACGAGGACGATATGCCCGCGCCCGAAACACGGACGGCGGAATTGACGGTCAAGACCGTCCGCCTGGCCACCGTAGGCGGGGAAACCGTGGTGTATATCACCGCCGAGGACGGTATTGTCTACCGCGGCGGTCTCGCCTCCGACGAGACGCTGATCCTGGTCACCGAGGGCATGAGCCTGACCGTCAGCTACAGCGACACCGATCACGAGAAGATCCGTGCCATTGTGAGCTGGAGCGAGAAGAATTAACACATCTGCACTTGCAACGGCCGCCTACGGGTAGCCGTTGCCCTTTTCACATATGAGTAAACGAAAATTAGCCTTTCGAAACGGATTGAGCGCTGTATTGGGCTATGCCGTGAGCTTGGCGGTGGGGTTGCTTCTGCCCCGGCTGTTCATCACGGGCTACGGTTCGGAGGTCAACGGCCTTCTGGGCTCTGTCAATCAGTTCCTTTTGTATTTGGGACTGCTGGAAGCGGGCATGGGGGCGCTGACCCTGCAGGCTCTCTACAAGCCTGTGGCCGAGGACGACCGCACGGCCATCAATACAGTCCTCAGCGCCACTCACCGCTACTACAAGCGGACGGGGTTGATTTACTTACTTGCGCTGATCGCCGCCGCACTCCTCTTCCCCTTGATTGCGGGGAGTACCCTGTCCTATTTCACGGTGATGGGTGTGGTGTTTTTCAGCGGCGCGGGAACGCTTCTGACCTTTTGGTTGCAAGGAAAGTATCAAGTCCTTCTGCAAGCGGCGGGAAAAAGCTATGTGCAGACCAATCTGACCACGCTGGTCACCCTCCTTGCGGGGATCGCCAAGGTGGTCATGATTTCGCTGGATTGTCCCATCGTGGTTATTCTGGCGGTTTCCTTTGCCATTCACGGTATACAGGCCTTCTGCATCCTGTGGTACGTCAAGGTCAAATACAAGTGGGTTGCGTTGGATCTGCCTCCTGCGGAGGGAGTTCTCGTTCAAAAGAATTACATGCTTCTGCACCGTGTGGCGGAGGTGATCTTCCACAATACGGACATCCTGCTTCTGACCGTCTTTTGCGACTTGAAAATTGTCAGCGTCTATACGCTGTACAAGCTGATCTTTACCTATCTGGAGCGGATCTTGGCCATCCTGTCTGGCTCGGTCAGCTTTGCCTTGGGGCAGACCTACCAGACGGACAAGGCGCGGTTTACCGCCCGCATGGACGTGTTTGAGTCGGTGTACGGCATCGCCGCCGCCACCCTGTTCTCCACCGCTCTCCATCTGACCTTGCCCTTCATGACGCTCTACACCGCAGGGGTGACCGACGCGGCGTACTGCGACCCCAAGCTGGCGCTCCTTTTTGCCGCCGTAGCTTGGCTCACCGCCATCCGCCAGCCCATGCTTCTGACGATCAACTACGCGGGGCATTTCAAGGAGACCGTGCCCCAGACTCTGATCGAGACGGGGATCAATATCATTGTATCTCTGGTGGGCGTCCTTCTGTGGGGCATACACGGAGTCCTGTTGGGCACCGTGGCAGCGTTGCTTTATCGTTCTGTTGACGTGATCATCTACGCTAACAAGCGGCTCCTGGGACGCACCCCCTTTCGCTCTTTGGCGGTTCACGGCGTCTGTCTGGTGCTGATGGTTGGGGTACAGCTTTTGTGGCGCACATACCCCATCCGCGTGGATTCCTTCGGCGTGTTCCTGTTGGTGGGACTTGCTGAAACGGTGGTAACGGCTCTGCTGTTCGGGGGTATTCATCTACTGTTGTTTCCGTCGTTGCGGCGTTGGATCTCAGCTCAACTGCGGCGTGTGAGTCGCAAAATGCAAAAATAGGAGTGCCCCGCATGAGCGGGACACTCCTGTTTTTATGCGATTCAGAACTCCACCGTAAAGCTCTCGCCCACGGGAATGGCGTACTCCTTACCCTTCAGGATCAGAGTACCGCCTTCGCGGGTGGTGGTAACGGTGCAGGTATGGGCGTCCATCTTGACGGTGACCTCGCCACCCTCGGGCAGGGGAACCTTGCCGTCGATGTGCTTGTATAAGCCGCGGTTGGGCTCAACGGCGTAGGTCTCATAGCCCACCGAGGTGGGGTAGACACCCAGGCAGTAGCGGCCCAGCAGGTAGATGGGACCGCCGCCCCAGGCGTGGCAGAGGGAGCAACCGTACTTCATGCCGTACATGCCGTAGTGCTGGATGCCCTCCTGCTCGGGAAGATACTGCTCCCAGATGGAAGTGGCGCCCAGCTTCACCATGCCGCCCCAGTAGGACTCGATCTTCTTCTGTGCCACCGAGAGCTTACCCATCTTACACAGGGCGCAGAGCTCAAAGAACTCGAAATAAGGAGTAGTGATCTGGGTGATGGTATCGTTCTCCAGCACCATGCGGGTGATCTTGCGGGCTCGCTTCTCGGAGACGAAATCGTACATGATGGCAAAGATGTTGGCGTGACGGGTAATGCTTTCCTTGCCCGTGGTGTAGCAGTCCACGAAACCGCCCCGATCCTCACGCCAGAAGTCCCGCATAATGTTGCGCTTCAGCTTGTCTGCCGCCTTACGGTAGCCCTCGCCGTCCAGACCCACCAGCTCGGAGAGCGCGGCCATGGCATTGCGGCACTGCCAGAACAGGATCTGCTCGGCGCAGAGGTCGCCGCCCTTGTCCATATCCGACCAGTCGATGAAGATCCAGTCACCGGGGCGATAGCAGACGTAGCCTGCCTCGTTGATACGTCTCTCGATGAAGTCGTACAGCGCCTTCAGGCGGGAATAGTAGACTTGGATGAACTTCTTGTCCCCCGTGGCGTAGTAGTATTCGTAGGCGCCAATGATGAGGTACATGGAGTAGTCGTTGATGGAGTTGATGTGCTGCTCGTAGGGGGGCTTGCCCAAGAGGGCGATGATGGTGCGCTTGGTGATCTCGGGATCGAAGAAGAGGTAGTTGTTGGCCTTGTAGGACTGGTAGGCGTCACCCGACCAGCACCAGCGGTCGCGCTTGATGCCGTCCAGGAAGAATTCGCGGGAGTTGAGGTGGAGGGTGTAGGCGCAGATGTCCCAGATCTTACTGACGTCGCGGCGGTTGCAGGAGAAGGAAGCGCGATCCTCCAGAGGCAGGTACTCGTAATCCGCGATGACACCCGTAGGCTCAGCGCCGTCAGACTTGATACAGATATAGCGGAAGGCGCGGGGAGCGAGGTCGTAGTGATCCTTGCCCGTGACGGTCTCTCGGATGAGCGCCTCGGCGGGATCGGTGGCCTCCTCGCGGGACTCGCCGTAGACCACCCGGACGGTGGCGGCGGGATCAGCGTCAAAGCGCACCACACCGAACATCTCACGGCCGAAGTCGTAGAGCTTGCCCTCGTCGGTGTTTACGACCTTGACGGCCTTGATGGTCTCGTAAGCAAAGGGGAAGACCGTGGGATCGTCCTCGGGGGAGTCGTACACGTCCCAGGTACCTACGGGGACGGGGCCGCCTGCCAAGTGGTCGCAGACCCAGGTGGAGTCGGTGACCAGATACTTGGAGTTGATGTAGATGCAGGGGAAGCCCGTCTGGGCCAGAATGACCACGCGAGCCACGTGATCGCCCGCGGGAATGGAGATATCGGTGTTAGCGGCGTAGCGCACGTTATCAATGGTCAAATATGCCTTATGGGGTGTGACGAGACGGACGGTGTCGGCCTCGTCGGCGTGGAAGGCCTTGGCAAAGCTGGCGGTGGGATAGGGAGCGGACAGGGACCAGAAGCAGGGGTATTCCACACCGAATTCCTCACGGCGGCTGTGGAGCTTCATGCTATGGTACAGCTCGAAATCGCCGTTGTACCAGATCCATTGTGCCTTAGACATATGTAAATACCTCATTTCATGCGAATTTGTACGGATCAAAATCGATCTTACCGTACAGGAATACTATACCATATTTTAGAGGATTTTGCAAGAGGGAATCAGAAAATTCGGCTATATGACAAACAAATCGCGAAGCCTACGGCTCCGCGATTTGTTTTGACTCCATCCAGTATGCAATTGCCTCTGCTGTTGCCAGCCCTTCACTCCCGGCTGTAGCGCTCCCGCAGGCCAGTCCCAGCCGCAGAGCGTACTCGTAGCCATGCTCCATCCCTGCCAGAAAGCCTGCTACCATGGAATCTCCCGCACCCACGGTGTTCACAGGCAGAATGGGCAGCGCAGGCTTGCGGTGACAGACACCGTGTTCGTCCAGGAGCAATGCCCCGTCTCCGCCCAGAGAGACCAGTACGTTCACAGCCCCCAGCCGTTGCAGTTCAGAGGCGGCTTCTTTCAGATCATTGTCGGTGGAGAGCGTCCGTCCTACGATGCCCTCCAGCTCGGCTCGGTTGGGCTTGATCAGGAAGGGGCGGTAGGGAAGCACCGCAGTCAACAGTGTTCCCTCAGCGTCTACCACAAAGCGAATGCCCCGCCTCGAAAGACGCTCCATGATGCGGCTGTAGGTGTCTCTGGGGAGGGAGGCAGGAATACTCCCCGCCAGTACCAGCGTGTCGCCCTCGGCGAGGGTGTCCAGCTGAGCCATCAGCGCATCCATGCAGGTGTCGGGGATGGCAGGCCCCGCCGCGTTGATCTCGGTCTCCTGCGCCTCTTCCTGCTCGGTCTTAACCTTGACGTTGATGCGAGTGAGACCCTCGGGCAGACGAATGAAGTCGGTGCGGATGCCTCGTTCGGCCAGATGGGTGGCTAAGGCCTCCCCTGTAAAACCGGCGATGAAGCCCAGCGCGGTATTCTCCACCCCCAGCTCTCGCAGTACACAGGACACATTGACCCCCTTGCCACCGAATTGGATATCGGACGTGGTGGCGCGGTTGGTCTCGCCCTGTCGCAGTACGGGCAGGCGCATGACGTAGTCAATGGCAGGATTAAACGTAACAGTATAGATCATAACAGCACCTTTCAAATTTGGGGTTATCGGGCAGGGGCTTTGCCCCTGCACCCCACCAAAGAACTTTTTGAAAAAAGTTCTTTGGAATCTCAAAAACTTTCAAAAAGGGTTATTTATCAATATCTTTTTTGAAAGTTCTTGAAGGGGGTCTGGGGGGA
>JAZRIF010000015.1:0-11534 GCA_045645165.1 Eubacteriales bacterium | reverse complement strand
TTTTGAAATTGCAGTTTACCGGCCAGGGGCGTTGCCCCTGGACCCCACCAAAGAACTTTTTGAAAAAAGTCCTTTGGAATCTCAAAAACTTTCAAAAAGGGTGATTTATCAATATTTTTTTTGAAAGTTCTTGAAGGGTGTCCAGAGGGAAACTTCTTTCAAGAAGTTTTCCTTTGGCGTTCCCCCGCTCTCCGATAAACCCAAATTTGAATGATTATGTTTCCTCCTCATACTTTGTCACATTCTCATAGTCAGGGACGGTGACAGGAAGGGTGATCGTAAAGGTACTGCCCATGCCGGACTCGCTGTCTACATGAATACGTCCCCCGCAGAGCACCAGAATACGTCCTACGATGGTCAGTCCGATGCCGTTTCCGTCACCGGCATGGGAGGTATCGCCTTGGTAGAATTTTTCAAAAATATGCTTTTGAGTAGATTCGTCCATACCGCATCCGGTATCGGATATGGTTACTGTAACAGTTGAGGCATCCTTGCGCAGAGTGCAGGAGATTGTACCGCCGTGGGGTGTGAACTTGATGGCATTGCCCAAAAGATTGACCCATACGTGGGAGAGCATGGTTTCATTGAAACAATATTTCACCTCATCCAAATCAATATTCAGCTCGATATTCTTGGAGGACCACTGTTTTTCAAGAAGGAGGAGACAGGTACGGATCTGCTCGTCCAGAAAAAATTCGGTCTTGTCGGTGACGATGGCCTGGTTTTCCAGCTTGGACAGGAGCAGGATATTCGTAGCCATCTTGGCTAAACGGTCGGATTCAGCCGCAATGATGCGGATATACTCTTGCTCCTCCTCGGAGGTGAGGCCTCCTGCCTGCAGCTGATGGGCAAAGCCCTGAATGGATACGATAGGGGTTTTGAATTCATGGGAGAAGTTGTTGATGAAGTCATTGCGGAACATTTCAATGCCGTCCAGCTCTCCCGCCATATGGTTGAAGGAGCGCTGCAGGATGCCGAAGTCTGAATCCTCGTCAAATGTTTCCTGTATTTGCACTTTGAAATCCCCCTTGGCGATGCGCTCGGTAGCGTAGATCATTTCCTTTAAAGGAATAAGCAGCCACTTGGTCAGGATCGCGGCGGCGCCCGTGCCGATGATGGTGCAGGCGATGAGGGTAGAGGCGCTGGAGGCTATCGTATCGAAATTTTTGAGGGCTGGAATGATCAGGTGCAGGATGGCGTATACGCCTACGGTAAATCCCGAGGTAATCAGCATCAGGAAAAAAATGATGATGATCAGCTCCACCCGAAAGGATTTGATGCGTAGCTTTCCTCGCCATTCACGCAAGGTACGCAGAGGGCGTTTCTGCTTCTTTGTTTTCATTTCAGGTATACCGCCTTGTAACCAAGACCGCGCACCGTGATGATTTCAAAATCGTCGTTGTCACGGAAGCGCTCTCGCACACGGCTGACGTGGACGTCCACGGTGCGCTCGTCGCTCTCGGATTCCATGTCCCAGATCTCGTCCATGAGCTGACGGCGGGTAAAGATCTTGTTCGGGTAGGACAAAAGCTTATAGAGCAATAGGAATTCCTTTTGGGGAAGCTCCATGCCGCCGGGAGCACCCACGGCCTTGCCATCGTTGCGTACCATGAAAGCATCGTAGTAGAGCACGGTAGAGCCGACGGTCAATCTGCGCTCGCTGACGATACGGGAACGGCGGAGCAGGGCGGCAATGCGCAGGATCATTTCTTCTTCATCCACGGGCTTGGTCATGTAGTCGTCGGTACCGATGATGAAGCCCTTATGCTTGTCCGCAGGAGTCTCTTTGGCGGTAACCATGAGAATGGGGAGTGTGTTGCCTGCTTCGCGGAGAACACGGGTGAACTCATAGCCGTCCATTTTCGGCATCATGATATCCAGAATGATCAGATCAACATGCTTTTTGTCCAGCTGTTCCAGCGCATCCACGCCATCGGTGGCAGGGATGGGGTGGTAGCCGTAGCGTTCCAGCACGGCACACATGAGGCGGCGGGTATTGAAATCGTCCTCGACGACCAGAATGTTGAACATGGTATGTATCCTTTCACAAATATATGGTTTTTGAACTTTTTTACCATTATACTACGCAAATGTAAATCCGGCGTGAACGGGGCGGGAACATTATTGAAAAACCGAGCGGAATGCTTGACATATGGAGAAAATTAGTGTATAATAGGAAAGAGATATTTTGGAAGCTTGCCATCATATTCCGCTTCTGCGCTCGTCTTATAAAATACGGAGAACCGATTCCGGTCTCTGTGATACTGCAAAGGAGTCTATCAATATGTCGTTGAATAAAAAAGAGATCATCGCCTGTCTGAAAACCGCTTTTACGCGGGAGAGAGCTATATGTCGCGCCGTGGCCGCTTGGTGCTTGTACGCTCTGTTCACCCTTTTGACGGAAAAGGGTGATTTTTTCGAGCTTTCCTTTGCCCAGGGAATGTCTACGGGGTCCATGGTATTGTGGATCGCGCTGTTCTATATCACATTGTCCGTTGTCTCGATGGCTTTCTCGGATTACGAGACCGATTCCTGGTTCCTCTTGGCAGGGGCAACGGGTTGCGTAGCCCGTTGGCTCAGTACGTTTGAGAACGATCTTACTTATAAGGTCGCGGTCGGTAGCGGCAATATGACCATGAATTCCGACGGGACGCTGTTCTTGCTGGCTGTCATCGTGGCATACGCTTTCTTTATTTTCTACTTCCTGCAAAAGAACGATCTGCTCATAGACCGACTGAAGATCCACTCCAAGGTCGTGTGGGTGGTTACGGCGATCCTCGGATTGGTGGGTGGTTTTGTCATCGCCATGACCACCTCCATGCGGTATCTGACCTTTTCCTCCCCCAACTTTGATTTCGGCCTGTTCGTGAATATGTTCCACAATATGACCGAAACGGGACTCCCCATTATCTCCAGTGAGCGCGACGTGCTTCTGTCCCACTTTGCAGTGCATTTGTCCCCCATCTATTACCTGCTGTTGCCCTTCTACGCCATTTTCCCCTCTCCCTTGACACTGCAGATCGGGCAGGCGGTTCTGGTCATCAGCGGTATTGTGCCTGCCGTTCTTATGGCCCGTCATTTCAAGCTGTCGGAGCGCACCCAGATCATGGTTGCTCTGATCTATGCCCTGTATCCCGCTACGGCCATGGGGTGCTTCTACGACTTCCATGAAAACTGCTTCCTGCTCCCCCTGCTCCTGTGGATGTTCTACTTCTTTGAGCGAGAAAAGTACATTCCCATGTATATCTTCGCCGCCCTGACCCTGATGGTCAAGGAGGATGCGGCCGTTTACGTGATTTTCTTTGCGTTGTATCTCATACTGTCCCGCAAGAAATATCTGCATGGAGTTATTCTTGCGGCAGGCGCTGTGGCCTACTTTGCAGGAGCGTTGGTATTCTTGAATGAGACTGCTGCATACTGGGCGGAATACTACGCGAACGATACGCCCCGTCCCTCCATTGCAGGACCCATGATCAACCGTTTTGACAATTTGATCTTTGACAAGGAGGAAGGCCTGCTGGGTGCCGTTATGACGGCTCTCAAAAATCCGGGTTATCTTCTGAAGCAGTTGTTCTCTACGGACAAGGCTTCCTTGGATTCCTTCTTCTTGGAGAGAAGTCCGTGGGCGAAGGTGGTATATCTGATCCAGATGCTTCTCCCCGTGGGCATGATCCCCTTCTGCACCAAGAAGCAGTCCCGCTGGATACTCGTTGCGCCCATTCTGCTCAACGTGCTGACAACCTACAAGTACCAGTACAGCATCAACTTCCAATACCACTTCGGTATCACAGCCTTCCTCATGTACGCCATGATCCTGAATCTGCCCGATCTGCAGCCCGTGCCGAGACGCCGCTTGCTGGCGCTGGGGGCCGCCGCAGCCTGCTGTATGTATATCTTCCTTGTGATCCCCAAGTACAACACCTATACGGATCAGTGGGAGAAGAACCGGGATCGTTACCAGTATATCGAGGCCATGTTGGACGATTTGCCCGAGGATGCCAGCCTTTGTGTGCCCGGTTCCTACCTGGCTCATGTGGCTGACCGCCGCGAGGTCTACGATCACTCCTACCACGTTATGTCGGGAAGCAAGGTTCACTTAAAGGTCGACGACGTGGACTTCGCCGTTCTGCGAAACGGAACCGACGATAAGTACCGTCAGGTCTTTGAAGAATACGGCTACACCGTCTGGGCGGAGTATGAGGGTCATGTGATCCTGCAAAAGTCCGTAAACTAATGCAAAGCCCATCTCTGCCTATGGCAGAGACGGGCTTTTTCTGATGATAAATTGGGGAGCGTCAAAGATGAACTCCATTTACTTCTTTTTCAGTACCACACCTACGGCGTCGCAGGATTTGATCACAGCATAGCCCCGCTCTTCGTAGTATTTGATGGAGTAGTCCTTCTCAGAGGGGAGAGTCCATTCTTCGCGCAGATCCAGCACGACGTAATCGGTGAGGACACGGCTCGACAGGGCGTAGATCTCTTCCCGTGCCGCGAGGTTCGCGATCAACCGTCCGGATGCGCTGACAGAAGCGCCATCCTCTACGGTTTCCAAAAGACTGTCCATGGCGGTGATCTCGTTTTTACCCGTAAAGGCATATTCGGCAAAGAGACCGTAATCCGCCAAGCGGAAGCCGCCAATGAGCAAGGTACAGCACACGGCGAAGGTGACCAACCGCTTGCATAGGAGTGCTTTCCCTTCATGGGAAGTTAGGGTGGTCAGCGCATTGATGCATAGGTAAAGAGCAAAAGCCGTTACGCCGAAGGAGTAGGGAGAGTCCAGACGGAAGTGGTGAGGGAAATCCGACAGGAGGTTGAGAGTCAGGAGAGGGATCAGGAACACCAGGCCCGTTTTCTTTTTTTCGAACAGAGGGAGAAGTCCCAGGGGCAGGAGGATACACAGCACGTAATGGAGCTTGGCCTCGGTCAGCATTTCGTAAAGCGCAATGGCGGGGTTGAAGATCAACTCACGGATAAGGGTGCCGAAATCCGTGGCGTAGATACCCGTGATATTGTCAAAGCGGTTGATGAGGGTGCCTCTGCCAGCATAGGTCAGGAGTACCATGGATGTGACGAAGTAGACAACCGATACGCCCATGAGAATCAGCGCGGTGGTGCGATCGCTCTTGCGGGATTTGCCGTCGGTCTCGGTAGCCTTGCGGCTTTCCAGCAACCAGTAAAGGCCCACCGTAAAGAGATGGATGGCGCAGGTCTCACGCACGCAGAGGATGAGGGCGGCGAATACCCAGGAAAGCACTTTGCGGTGGGATTCCAGCGCCCAGATCAGCCATAGGAGCAGAGGTAGGAGCAGAGCGTACTCGTGGAAGGAACCCGATACACCGCCCCACACCGCAGGGTACAGGCAAAGCAGTCCGCAGATCGTCGCCGACAACGCAGGGGAGAGTCCTTTACGTCGACAGATCAGCCACAGAGGGATGATCGCCGAGTAGGCCGCTGCCACCTGGAGTACCAGTAGAGTCACGGGAGAGGGAATTATCGCGTAGAAGGGCAGATAGATGAAGAAGATGGGGGAGACGTGCGCCGCCAGATGGGAAACCTCAGAACCGAATTCCAGCGTGGTATCAAAGGAGAATCCGCTGCGCAGGGATTCCATCATCTGTACGTAGACTCCCGTGCTCATCGAGGGGGAAATGGTGTAGGAGAGGTAGGAGGACAGGAGCAAAAACAACGTCAGGCCTCCTGCCAAAGCAGCTAAGATGCCCACAACGATCTTCCCCCCGATGGGGGACAGGGACGTGGAAGGCTTCAGACTGTCCTTGACACTTTTTTCTTGGCGCAGCACCCGCCCGCAGGCGTAGGTCATGACCGCCATCAGTCCGCACATGGCAAAGGTGAGGTAGTAGCTTCCTCCTGTTACTGCCGTACGCATGGCGTAACACAGGGTGGCGAACCAAGTGAAACTGTAGACCATGGGCTTGGAGATAGAGCCGTAAGCTAAGAGGATCCCCCCTGTGACCAGCCAGGCGATGGCATAGGTCAAGGGGTTGAAGTAGATGATGAAATCGGGGTCAAGCACCGTGGTCTTGTCGCCGTTCATGAGCCCACCCACAAACAGGACGGCGAAGTAGGCGCCCAGGGCGGAAAAGGCCAAAAGCCCGGGAGTGAGAATGCGGGGAGAGGTGGCTTTGTTTTTCATAAAGGATTCCTTTCGAGGAAATGTATGTTTTTATATATTTTGCTGGGAAAAATAGGTTTTACCACCGCAGTCCCTTGGGGTAGTGATTCTTCATCACCCCATCCGAGGCCTTGCCCCAGCCGAGGGGGAGGCCGCAGTAGGTCACGGTGTGCCACCCACGCAGAGCGCAGGGAAGCGTCTCGCCACGCAGGTAGGCCACGGCGCCGTCATAGTCCACGTCGAAGGCGCGGATGGAAAGCCCCGCCGCCAGAGCCAGCGCATGATCCGGCTCGAAGCGACCCCGACCGCGGTCAAGCCCCACAACCGTCCCCGCGCAGAGCCCCGCACGGAGAACGCGAAGACCCTTCAAGGCCTCTGTGGGATTTTCCTCACCGCACAGCGCCTTGGGGATCAGGTAGAGCTTGTCCCCAAACAGGCAGGGAACCGTGTCCCCTACCCAATCGGACATGCCGCCCAGTACTTCTTTGGCGAAGTCCTCAAAGAGCTTGACCGCAACCGTCTCGGGCGCAGGTTTTCCCTTGCCTCCGCTTGGCTTTTCGGGCTTGCGGTTTTTCTTTTTGCTTTCCTTGGCGAAGAGGGTGACTTCACCGCCCTCCTCCTTTTTGCGGAGCAACACCGCAAAATGACCCTCGCCGTCGCAGTGGTGGGGGAAGACACGGTAGGCGTGCTTGACCTGCTCCGAAAGTTCTTCGGGGAACCGGACGTACTCCTCTGCCCACTCGGGGTGCCCGCCGTCCAAAAGCCCCTTTGCGCGGGACTCCGCCACGGCGGCCTCCTCCGATGGCATCACCTCAAACTCGGGGTGGCGGGTCAGGAATGCCAGCACTGCCCCCTCGTTCTCGGCGGGGGCAAAGGTACAGGTGGAGTAGGTCAGATACCCACCCGAACGGAGCATTTTCGCCGCCTCGTCGAGAATCTCTGCCTGTCGGGAGGCGCAGAGAGCCACGTTATCGGGACTCCACATGGTCACGGCGTCGGCCTCCTTGCGGAACATGCCCTCGCCGGAGCAGGGGGCGTCCACCACGATCTTGTCAAAGAAGGCGGGGAATTTCACCGCCAGCTCGGCGGGAGTGGCGTTGGTCACGATGGCATTCTTTACGCCCATGCGCTCCATGTTCTGGGACAGGATCCCCGCGCGGGTGGGGTGGATTTCGTTGGCCACCAAAAGTCCCTCACCGCAAAGCGCGGCGGCCAACTGGGTGGCCTTCCCTCCGGGCGCGGCGCAAAGATCCAGCACGCGCTCACCGGGCTTGGGGGGACACAGGGAGGCGGGGAGCATGGCGCTGGCCTCTTGGATGTAGTAGGCTCCTGCCTCATGGAGGGGGTGCTTGCCGGGGCGGATATCGCCGTCGGCAGGGTAGTAAAAGCCGCTTTTCTGCCACGGGACAGTTTCACCCACAAAGGGCGCGGCATCCCGCAATTCCTCGGTGGTGATCTTCAAGGTATTCACCCGCAGAGAGGGGTGCGCGGGCTTGGCGTAGGAGTCGCAGAAGGCCTCAAAGTCAGCCCCCAGCATGGCGCGCATGCGTTCTGCAAATCCATAGGGGAGGGTCAGATTCTCGTGGCATTTGATCTGTTCGTAATCCATGTTGTATGTCTCGTTTCTGTGACGTAAATTGAATTTCAAATTTGGGTTTATCGGTGGGTTTCATTTGTACCGTAGGGGCGGATTCCATATCCGCCCGATGTTTGAAAAGAGCAAGGCGCACCTTTTTTGGGGCATACACGGGCGCATATAGAATGCGCCCCTACGGTGTTCATATTCCACCGCTAAACCCCAATTTGAAAACTTCTATTCCTGTTTTTTTACCCGAATCTCAATGCCCACCACACCAAAGCGGTTGATGGCATTCTCGGAATAGTAGTTCAGCATATCGGCGGGATTCGGCGTATCCCCCTCGGCATACCCCAGTCCAACTCCTCCCACTACGGGGAGCAGGGCGGCGTACAGCTCGATAAAGGAAGGGAAGTAGTGAAGCCCCACCACCTCGGCGGTTACGGCCTCGTCACTTCCCACAAGGGTGAAGCGGATGGCATCTCCCGCCCGTATCAACTGCCGCTTGGGGTCAAACAGCCGCATTTCAATGACCTTGCGCCCCGATGCCACCGCGCGGAAGGGAGCCTGTCGCAGGCTCATCTCATGGGTCACAGGGGCGTGCATGACCTCCCAATCCTCGCGGGAGAGGTAGGTGAAAAATTCTTTGGTAGCGCCGTTGAGGGGATGGGGCGGGATCTCCAGGTCACACCGCGGCACAAATCCGCATTTTTCCTGTACTCTGCGGGACTTCTCGTTGCCCTCGTAGTAGCCGCACCACAGCCCGTCCAGCGAAAGCTCACCGAAGCACCGCGCCTGAATGGCCTTCACCGCCTCGGGCACCAGCCCCCTCCCCCACAGGGGAAGCGCCACCCAGTAGCCGATCTCGGCCTCGGTCTGCTTCATGTGGGGATAAGAGCCGCACCCGTTGAACATGATGCCGAGGCTCCCCACGGGCGTCCCTGCAGGAATGATCTCGCCGCTGACGCCGTCGGCGGTGTCGTAGCGCAGTACCATGGCGTAGGTCTCCCGCGCCGACAGTACGGTGCGGATGATCTTGCGGCTGTCCTCGATACTTGCATGGGGCGGCCACCCCGCAGGAGGCCCCACCAAGGGGTCGCGTGCGAAGCGGTATAAGGCCTCCGCATCGTCCTCCACCCACGGCCGCAGGATGAGGCGGGGGGTGACGAGTTGTATTTGTTTCCAGTTGATCATATAGGCTCCTTATTGCATCAAAAACAGGAGAGACATGAGCATGCCTACAGCAAAACCCATCAGCAAACAGGTAATCAGACGTCCTACCCAGTCTACCGTAATCTTGACAGAAGGGATGGCTTTCCGTACAGCCAAGATCAAACTTGGAGACGGAAGAACAATATTCATAGGTTTCCCTTTTTTGGGATAGAGCTGTAGATAGGCAGATGCGCCGTATTTTCTGAATTGCCCGAAGCAGTAGTGTATGGCGATGATCTCATCCATACGAAGGACCATGCCCATCCCGTCGCTCAGGTAGATGGATGTGCCGTCTATGCCAACCAAAGGCCGATCATGTCGTTTTTGGATCATACGCTCGATCCAACATATCAGGCAGCAAAGGACGGGTGCGAGTGCGAATACAGGCAAGAGGAGCGGGATCAGGTCACGGTCTGCCGGACACAGCAGCGCGATGGGAGCGCACATGGCCACACCACCGATTCCGAGTTGGAGGGCTTGAACAAAGAAGTTGAACCCGTGGGATGTCCAGAACAATTGGCAGTTTTCGGGTATGGAAACGGGAAGCCGAGTTTGTTTAATGCGTTTTTTCTTCATAATCTCATATTCCCAAAATATAGAATCCGTAAAACTCCCCCGCCGCCCGCTCCAACCACGGAATCAGCACCTCACACCCAACGGGATGGTCTGCCTTGATCCTCGCCAGCATCTCGGCGGCTTCCTCGCGGGTGTAGAAATTGACCCCCGCGTAGAAGTACATGCGGCTTCCGTTGGGCGCGTGGGGCGCGGCCATATACGGCTTGATGTAATTGTGAAATAGTTCATGTTCACCGTCCATGTGAACCAGCAGGGAATCTTCTGCCCAGTGCGTCCAAGCATCGGACTTGACCGCTTGCTCCACGGTCAAATCATCCTTGCAGTATTGAAATTCGTAGTAGGCGGTGGAGCCTTTGCGCTTCTCGGCGCAGGGGATGAATAAGGGCTTGCGTTTTTTCATGCGTAGTACCTGTGTGTTCAAATTTGGGTTTTCAGGAGAGCGAGAGAGCGCCCGGGGAAAAACTTCTTTCAAGAAGTTTTTCCCCGGACCCCTTTTCAAGATCTTTCAAAAAGATATTGATAAAAAACCCTTTTTGAAAGTTTTTGAGATTCCAAAGAACTTTTTACAAAAAGTCCTTTGGTGGGGGTCGAGGGGGCAAAGCCCCCTCGATAAACCCCAATTTGAAACACTCTTATTATACACGTCCCGGGAGGATTTGTCAAGGCATTCCACGCAAAAAGCGCCCCGCCGAAGCGGAGCGCTTTTTCAAATATAAGAGACAGGGATTACTTGCCGCTTGCGAGCTTCTCGATCTCAGCAGCGAAGTCCTCTTCCTTCTTCTCGATGCCCTCGCCCTTCTCGAAACGGCAGAAGGAAGCGATGGTGATGTTGCCGCCAAACTCCTTAGCGGTCTTGGCAACGTACTGAGCGACGGTCATGTCGTCTTCCTTAACGTAAGCCATGTCAACCAGGCAGTTAGCCTCGTAGAACTTACCCAGCTTACCCATAACGATGCCGTCCAGAACCTTCTCGGGCTTGTTAGCCATCTTGGGATCGTTAGCCAACTGAGCCTTGATGATCTCCTTCTCGGACTCGATCACGGAAGCGGGAACATCATTGCGGGTCAGGTAAGGAGTGGGGTATGCGCCGATCTGCAGAGCAATGTTCTTAGCGAAATCAGCGAAGCCGTCCTTGTCGCCGCAGTCGGTGTCGAACTTAACGATAACACCGATGGAGCCTGCACCGTGGATATAGGTGGCAGTCAGACCCTCAACCAGAGCGAAGCGGCGGATGCTCAGCTTCTCACCGATCTTGAAGATCTCTTCCTTCAGCTTCTCGTCAACGGTAACACCGCCCTCAACGTACTGAGCAGCCATCAGCTCCTCAACGTTGGCAGGCTTGTTAGCCAGGATGGTCTTCAGCAGGTTCTTAACGAACTCCTGGAAGGACTCGTTCTTAGCCACGAAGTCGGTCTCGGAGTTAACCTCGATCATAGCGGTGAGGTCACCCTCCTTCATGATGGTAACGATACCGTCAGCAGCAATGCGGTTTGCGATCTTGGACGCAGCCTTCAGCTCGCCCTTCTCGCGGAGCAGCTTGATAGCGGCCTCAAAGTCGCCGTCAGTCTCAACGAGTGCCTTCTTGCACTCCATCATACCGATACCGGTCTGCTTACGCAGCTCGGCAACGTCCTTTGCAGAAATGTTTGCCATGATAGTTTACCTCTTTTTTATAGAATAGGGGTTTTCAGTAAATTCAGTAAAAAATTACTCAGCGTCGGTAGCAACAGCCTCAGCCTCGCCGGTCTGCTCGCCCTGACGGCCCTCGATAATGGCATCAGCCATAACGGAGGAGATGAGCTTGATGGCGCGGATAGCGTCGTCGTTACCGGGGATGACGTAGTCGGCATCGTCGGGATCGCAGTTGGTGTCCACGATAGCGATTACGGGAATACCCAGCTTCTTAGCCTCGAGAACAGCGATGTGCTCCTTGTGAGGGTCAACAATGAAGATAGCGTCGGGCAGTCTCTCCATGGTCTTGATACCGCCGTAGGACTTCTCCATGTCGAAGATCTCCTTCTGCAGACCTGCAAC
>JAZRIF010000014.1:0-5285 GCA_045645165.1 Eubacteriales bacterium | reverse complement strand
GATTTTGACAGCGCAGAAAAGGTATTTGCATTCCTCGATCTCTTCGAGGGTCTGGACAGAAAGCCCTTCGTAAAGATCGGCATGGAGCTGTACTACGCCGAGGGCCCCTCCATCGTCCGTGAGATCAAGGCTCGCGGCCACAAGATCTTCCTCGACCTCAAGCTCCACGACATTCCCAACACCGTCAAGAAGTCCATGGCTGTTCTGTCCCGTCTCGACGTGGACATGACCAACCTCCACGCCGGCGGTACCATCCCCATGATGGAGGCCGCCCTGCAGGGTCTGACCCGTCCCGACGGCACCCGTCCCATGCTGATTGCCGTGACCCAGCTGACCTCCACCGATCAGGAGCACATGACCAAGGATCTGCTCATCGACGCTCCCATGCCTGAGGTGGTCATGCACTACGCTCACAACGCCAAGATCGCCGGTCTGGACGGCGTGGTCTGCTCTCCTCTGGAGGCAGGCAAGGTACACGAGCGCTGCGGCGAGGGCTTCGTCACCGTGACCCCCGGTGTCCGTTTCGCTGACGGCGACATCGGTGACCAGAAGGGCGTCATGACCCCTGCCGAGGCCAAGAAGATCGGCTCCGACTACATCGTCGTCGGCCGTCCCATCACCGCCGCCGCCGATCCCGTAGCCGCTTATCAGCGCTGCGTGGCCGAGTTCTGCGACTAAAGAGCGCAAGGGGTTTCACCCCTTGGCCCCACCAGGGCTCTGCCCTGGACCCGCAAGGGGTTTCACCCCTTGACCCCACCAGGGCGCTGCCCTGGACCCGCTTAAGGGACTTTTGCAAAAGTCCCTTAAGAATCCCCAAAACCTTTAAATAAGGATCAAGAGGGAAAACAATGAATAAAACACACATTCTGTTCGATCTGGACGGAACCCTGACCGACCCGGGCATGGGCATCACCAATTCGGTGGCTCATGCGCTGGCGCATTTCGGCATTACGGTAACCGATCGTTCCGAGCTGTACCGCTTCATCGGCCCGCCGCTCATAGATTCCTTCATGGAATACTACGGCTTTACCGAGGAGCAGGCACAAATGGCGGTGGTGGTCTATCGCGAGTATTTCGCCGACCGAGGCTGGGCGGAGAACACGGTCTACGAGGGCATTGAATCCATGCTGGCCGAGCTTGTGGCCGCAGGGAAGACCCTGTTGGTGGCCACCTCCAAGCCCCAGGTGTTCGCTGATAAGATCCTGACCCATTTCGGGCTGGACAAGTATTTCACCCACATCTGCGGCGTGGCGCTTCAAGCTCCCCGCGGGTACAGCAAGGCCGACGTCATCCGCGAGGCTCTGGCCAAGGCGGAGGTGACGGATCTCTCCACCGCTGTTATGGTGGGTGACCGCCACCACGATATTGACGGTGCCAAGGCCGTTGGATTGGATTCCATCGGAGTCCTGTACGGATACGGCGACAGGGAAGAACACGAGGCCGCGGGTGCGGATGCCATTGCGGAGAGCGTGGATGCGCTCAAAAAGATGCTTTTATAAGAATCGTAACCGTAGGGGGCGGCGCCTTCGACGCCCCGGAGTATGGTGATCGTTTGCCGGTCGTCGTGAGCGCCCGCCCCTACAATGATTATGTAAACAAAACGCAAGGAGATATAGAAAATGGAAAGCTACAAGAGAGAATTTATTGAGTTTCTGCAGTCCGCAGGGGTTCTGAAGTTCGGTGATTTCACCGCCAAGAGCGGCCGCAAGATCCCCTACTTCATCAACGCCGGTATGATCAAGACCGGTAGCGACATCGCCACTCTGGGCGAGTTCTACGCCCGCGCTTACTTTGAGAAGCTGGGCAAGAAGCCCTCTGTGCTGTACGGACCTGCCTACAAGGGTATTTCCCTGTCGGTATCCGCCGCTGTGGCTCTGTCCAAGAACGGTCTGAACGTGCCCTTCTTCTTCAACCGCAAGGAAGTGAAGGATCACGGCGAGGGCGGCACCTTCGTGGGTTACGTCCCCACCCCCGGTGAGGAGATTGTCATCATTGAGGACGTCATCACCGCCCGCACCGCCATCCGCGAGAGCATGGAGATCCTCTCCCACGTAGAGGGCGCCAAGGTAGCCGCTACCTTCATCATGGTTGACCGCAAGGAAAAGGGCCAGGGCGAGAAGGGCGCTATGCAGGAGATCGAGGAGCAGTTCGGCTTCCCCGTGTACTCCATCGTGGACGTCTACGATATCATCGAGTACCTCGAGGAAGACCCCGCCAACGAGGAGAACGTCACCCGTATCAAGAACTATCTGGCAGTTAACGGCGCGAAAGCGTAAGGGGAACGAAAGGGCGCTGCCCTTGACCCGCTTAACCCCTTCTTGAAAGAAGGGGTTAAGAATCCCAAGAACTTTCAAAAAAATATATGGAGAAGCAAAATAATATCTCACAGTTTTGAGAAAGGAAACCTTATGCCAAGAAGTCTCATCAGTATTCTGGATCTGTCCATCCCCGAGCTGGACAGTCTCATTGAAACCGCCAACGATATCATTGAAAATCCTGCCAAGTACGCCGAGGTGTGCAAGGGCAAGAAGCTGGCGACCCTGTTCTTTGAGCCTTCCACCCGTACCCGTCTGTCTTTTGAGGCGGCTATGCTGGAGCTGGGCGGCTCGGTTCTCGGATTCTCCGAGGCCAACAGTTCCTCTGCCTCCAAGGGTGAGTCGGTAGCCGACACCGCCAAGGTCATCAGCTGCTACGCCGACATCATCGCCATGCGGCACCCCCGCGACGGCGCGCCCTTCGTGGCGGCGCAGAACGCCACCATCCCCGTGATCAACGCGGGTGACGGCGGTCACAACCACCCCACCCAGACTCTGACGGATCTGCTCACCATCTCCCGCGAGAAGGGAAGACTGGATCACCTCACCATTGGTTTGTGCGGTGACCTGAAATACGGCCGTACCGTCCACTCTCTCATCGAGGCTATGTCCCGCTACGAGGGCGTGCGCTTCGTGCTGATCTCCCCCGACGAGCTGAAGGTGCCGGATTACATCAAGTACGAGGTCATGGACAAGCATGGCACTCCCTACGTGGAGACGGCCGACCTGGAGGCCTCCCTCCCCGAGCTGGATATCCTCTACATGACCCGTATCCAGCGCGAGCGTTTTGCCGATCCCTACGAGTACGAGCGACTCAAAGACAGCTATGTGCTGACCCCCGAGAAGCTGGTCAGTGCGAAATCGGATATGGCCATCCTCCACCCCCTGCCCCGCGTCAACGAGATCAGCGTGAAGGTGGACGAGGATCCCCGCGCCTGCTACTTCCGCCAGGCACTCTGCGGCAAATACATCCGCATGGCGCTCATCTACAAGCTTCTGCAGGAGACGGATCAGCCCTCCCCCGCGAAGGTCCATCCCGCCGATTACCTGGTGAATACCATCACCTGCCACAATCCCCGTTGTATCACCAACGTGGAGCAGGAGCTGGATCAGGTGTTCTACCCCGTCAACCTGGAGCACGGCATTTACCGCTGCCTCTACTGCGAGGAAAAAGCGAAATATACCAAGGCGTAACGCCTGCCTGAGGTGTCCTTCGCGGCACCTCCCCCACCATAATGTATAAAAAATACCTCATATCAATTTGAAAAAGGAGAACAAAGACATGGCTAAGTTTATCAACGAGCCCTCCCATACTTTTAACGAGTACCTGCTCATTCCCGGGTACTCCTCCGCCGAGTGCATCCCCGCCAACGTCTCCCTGAAGACCCCTCTGGTCAAGTACAACAAGCGCGCCGGCGAGAAGCCCGCTATTGAGATGAACATCCCCATGATCTCTGCCATCATGCAGTCGGTCTCGGGTGACCGTCTGGCGGTGGCTCTGGCCACCGAAGGCGGTGTTGCCTTCATTTACGGCTCCCAGACCATCGAGGACGAGGCCGCTATGGTGCGCCGCGCCAAGGGTCACAAGGCAGGCTTTGTCAAGAGTGATTCCAACCTCTCTCCCGATATGACCATGGCTGACGTGGTGGCTCTCAAGGAGAAGACCGGCCACAACACCATGGCCGTTACCGAGGACGGCACCTCCGACGGCAAGCTGGTGGGTATCGTCACCGGCCGTGACTACCGCGTGAGCCGTATGGATCCCGCTACCAAGGTTTCCGAGTTCATGACCCCTCTGGCCAAGCTCATCACCGCTCCCGAGGGCACCACCCTGAAGGAAGCCAACGACATCATCTGGGATCACAAGCTCAACTCCCTGCCCATCGTGTCCGATGACGGCAAGCTGTGCTATTTCGTGTTCCGCAAGGACTACGACACCCACAAGCAGAACCCCAACGAGCTGCTGGACGCTTCCAAGCGCTACGTGGTCGGCGCGGGTATCAACACCCGTGACTACGCCGAGCGTGTACCCGCTCTCATCGAGGCCGGCGTCGATGTTCTCTGCATTGACTCCTCCGAGGGCTTCTCCGAGTGGCAGAAGCGCACCATCGCCTGGATCCGCGAGAAGTACGGCGACACCGTAAAGGTGGGTGCCGGTAACGTGGTGGACGCCGCAGGCTTCCGCTTCCTGGCCGAGTGCGGCGCTGACTTCATCAAGGTGGGTATCGGCGGTGGCTCCATCTGCATCACCCGCGAGACCAAGGGCATTGGCCGCGGTCAGGCTACGGCTCTGATCGAGGTCTGCCAGGAACGCGATCGCTACTACGAGGAGACGGGTATCTACATTCCCGTTGGCTCCGACGGCGGTATCGTTTACGACCACCACATCACCCTGTCCCTGGCCATGGGTGCTGACTTCGTCATGCTGGGCCGCTACTTCGCCCGCTTCGACGAGTCTCCCTCCAACAAGGTCTCCATCGGCGGTACCTACTACAAGGAGTACTGGGGTGAGGGCTCTGCCCGCGCCCGTAACTGGCAGAGATACGACCTGGGCGGCGACAAGAAGCTGTCCTTCGAGGAGGGCGTTGACTCTTACGTTCCTTACGCAGGCAGCCTGAAGGACAACGTAGCCATGACGTTGGCCAAGGTTAAGTCCACCATGTGCAACTGCGGCGCGCTGACCATCCCCGAGCTGCAGGAGAAGGCCGTGCTGACCCTGGTTTCCGCTACCTCCATCGTGGAGGGCGGTGCCCATGACGTTATCCAGAAGGATAAGAGCGGGTCGACCAAGTAATTCGTTTTTGTGGGGGAAACTTCTTGAAAGAAGTTTCCCACACACCCCGTTCAAGAACTTTCACAAAAATTGAATTGAAACAGAAAACCGCGCTGTCCCGTTGGGGATGGCGCGGTTTTGGGATTTGGAGGGGTTTCAAATTTGGGTTTGTGGGGGTGTTTGAAAATGATTGTAGG
>JAZRIF010000013.1:0-17003 GCA_045645165.1 Eubacteriales bacterium | reverse complement strand
TCCCATCGGGGGGGAATTTTTCGGGGTTTTTTTTCTGTTCAACACCCCATGGGGGTGTTTTTTGTTTGGCGGATCAGAAGTGCTCAAAGATGCCGGCGGGGCGGCGGGGGAAGGCGCGGAAGAAGTCGGGGGCGGGGGTATGCCACTCGGTATTCTCGGTGTAGCGGGCGGTGTCATAGCCGTAGGAGGCGTAGCCGAAGACCAGCTGGGTCAGGGCGGGGATATCGGCCTCGAAATCGCAGGGGGCGGTGTCGGGGAGTTTGGTAACGGTGGCTTGGCCGTCCTTGTAGTCCACCTGCCAGGTGCCGCTCGTGCGCTCGCCCGACCAGGGGGAGGTGGCGGGTTCGGCGGTTTTGAAGGTGAAGCGCCCCGGCTCGGCGGGGTAGGGAACCGATTCAAAGAAGGCCTTCACGTCGTTGATACGTGCCATGATGTCGGGGAGGATCGTAATGCTTGTGTGCATGTAGTGGCGGAGGCGGAGCTCGATCTCGGGGGCCATGGCGGCGTTATGGATCTTGACGGTCTCCATCTCTCCCTCAAACATGCGGATGAAACCGAACAGCTTGGTAAGGGCTTCGGGGGTCAAAAAGACCATTTCGTGGACGTGGAGGTTGACGCTGACCATGCGATTAACCGAGAAGTAGTTCTCAATCTCCAGAATGATATAGCCGTCGGGTCTGCCTTCCGCATCGCGGGAGAGGTAGACCTTTTTGTTTCCGTCGGCGGTGGGGAAGCTGTGGGGTGTGCGGCGGAAGAGCAGGTGACGGTTTTGGGCGGCGAAGGCGTGGTAGACCTCGGAGAGGGCCTCGTTATGGGTATCCCCCGTACAGCGGATGAGGTCGGGGTAGCGGGGGGTGAAATTCAGGGCGATGATGGGGAATTCCAGTACTTGGTGGTCGGCGATGCGCTCAAAGCCGAACTTGCGGTAGTAGGCAAAGGAGAAGGGGTGGAGGACGGTGAGGGGGACGGAGCGGCGGTCGCACTCGGCGGCCATCTCGGTGACGATTTCCCGTACCAAGCCGCCACGGCGGTACTCGGGGTCGGTACCGATGCCGCCGATGGCACCGCAAATCAGCTCGCGGCCTGCAAAGTGCAGGGTACGGAAGGACAGGGCGCCGCTACTCATGCGGTCGCCTTGCTCGGTGACGACATGGTAGTGGACGACGTCGGGGGAGGGGGAATATGTACGGATGCTGTGTGTCATGTCGAAGCTCCTTTATGATGGATGTATGGCGGGTTACAGGTAACGGACCCGCAGGGAGAAGCTGAGGGCGTAGGCGGCGGCGTAGGAATCCTTGGGGCAGTAGACCGTGAGGTTCGGGCAACCGTCAAAGGCGCCGTAGCCGATGGAGGCCACGGATGCGGGGAGGGTGACGGAGGTGAGAAAAGTGCAGTCGGCAAAGGCGAACCAGCCGATCCCTTGGACGGTATCGGGGAGGATGACCGTGGAGATGGACGAGCCCCTGAAGGCATCGTCTGCGATACTTCTGACGGGGAAGCCCGCGATCTCGCGGGGAACGGTCACGTTTTTGGCTTGTCCCAGGTAGGCGCAGATGACGGCGGCACCGTCTTGGATGATGTAGTGAAAGGATGCGGTCGATTCGTCGGAGGGCGTGGATTCCTGAGGGGTGGATTCCGACGGGAAAAAGGGATCGTCGGGGGCAGATACGGAAATATCCGTATTCGAGGGGGGCGTTTCTACGGCATTCAGCTTGGATTCCAGCTCGGTGATACGGGATTCGTATTCCAGACGGGCGACGTAATCGCTCTGCTTCAGATCCAGGATCTCCTGCTTCAGATCGGCGATGAGGGCTTCGTAGTAGGTACGCAGGGCATCGGAGGACGCAGAGGTGTCAGATGGGTCGGAGGTGTGCCCGACGGAGGGGGCGGTGCAGGCGGTCAAGGTCATGAGGACGGCGGATAGGATCAGGGCGACTTTGTATTTTTTCATGGGTAACTCCTTTCGGTGGGGGTACCCATAGGATAGCATAAAAACGGCGCGGGGACAATCCGATCCTGTCGATATGGAAAAATTTTCGGGGTCGAAAGTTTTGCGGGGGTCAGCGAACCTTGGACTGGAAGGCCACGGCGCGGCCCAGGATGCGGATGCTCGCCAGCTCCTCGCCCACGAAGACCATGGGGGGGAAGGCGGGGTTCTCGGCGGTGAGGATGAGTTTTTCAGCCTCGGGGTAGTAGTAGACCCGCTTGAGGGTGGCTTCGTTATCCACGACTACGGCGGCAATCTCGCCGTTATTGACCAGGTCGGTTTGCTGGATGAAGACCTCGTCGCCGTCAAAAATGCGGGCGCCGATCATGCTGTCGCCTTTGGCGGTGAGGCAGAAATCAGCGGTGGTTTCCGCGGCGGTGACATAGCCGCCGTCGGGATCTTCCTCGGCCAGGATGGGTAGACCGCAGGCAATCTCACCCAGGATGGGGTAGCGGCAGAGGCGGAGGGGGGCTATATTTTCGGGGCAGGGAATCTGCGGGGGGGCAGGGGTGTCGGTGGCTTCCATATCGGGGGTTTTGCCCATGAGCCACAGCTCGGACACCTGCAGAACTTCGGCGATGAGGAGGATGGCGTCGGATTTGGGGATGAACTTGCCGTTGACGTACTGGCTGATGCGGGCCTTGGAGAGTCCCGTTCGTCTGGCCAGCTCGGAGGCGCGCATACCTCTCAGGGTCATGGCTTCGATGAGTCGATCCTTAAAAATATCCATGGCGGACTTCCTTTCGTGTGTGGTTTGTTGTGTTTATTATACACGTTTTTTTCTTATCTGTCAAGGGGTTATGGGGAAATAGTTAAATAAATTTCAAAAGTGGGGTTGACAAACGGAGTAAAGTATGTTATACTGTTGCCAAGTTAAACGAAGTTGACTCCGAGTGAAACTTGTAAAACTATTTGAACCGTGTATTCTATGGAACACAGCAAAGGAGGTGCATACATGATGAAAGACAACGAGAAAACAGGCAAAAGAGGTCGGGGAAGACCCGCTAAGTCTGTCGGAAAAGAGAAGGAATCTGTCATGGAGACAGAGGTGGTCTCAGATGCCGCCGCTAACGCGGATGAAGAAATGACTGGGACGATTCAGTTGTGTCCTTATTTCAAGCAGGATCGGGGGCGTGGACATATTTGCTGTGAGGGGGCGACCTTCAAATTTCCGGATAAACTGGCGCGGCGGGAGTATGTGTACCGCTTTTGCGCCCATCCCGAGGGGTACAGGCAATGCCCACTCAAATTGACTATGGATCATTTTTATGAAAGGAAGTATGCATACCATGAGTAAGACACCCAAGAAACAAAACCGCATCCCGTACAAGCTGCTGCCGACCGCTATGGAGGAGACCTTGAAGTTGTATCACGCCTGGCTGGGATATTTGCTTACTTTGATACAGGCAGATACCCTGCGGGTCAAGGTGGCGGACATCAAGAGCGCGTTGGATGACTTTTCTTGCACGGTTAACCGAGAGGGGGAGGAATACGTCATCTGCCTGAACCGGAGGAAGGAGGAGATGTATGAGCCAACCGACGAGCCTTCCGACTGATCCCGTAGACGTGGAGTCCAAAGATACCCTGCGTTGCCGCAAAGTCGAGGATGCGCTCTACCGCCGTGCCTGCGGGTACAAGGTGAAGCTGAAAAAATCCTTCAAGGTCAAGCGGGTGGACTACGATTCCGACACGGGTAAAAAGATCTCGGAGCGGGAGGATCTGGAGGCGGGCTTTGAGGAGGTGCATATCCCTGCCGACGTGCGGGTGTGTGCCTACTACCTCAACAACCGCGACCCCGCCCGCTGGCGGGAGCATCCCAAGGAGGAAGGAGAGTTTTTGGGCGGGGTGGTGGCCTACCCGCCCATGGAGGAAGAAGAAGCGGTGGCCGTGGGCGGTCACGAGACGGGCGGTGAGGCGTTTTGAAAGACCTCTGCAAGTCCTCCCGTCCCGTGATCTGGAAGCCGCAACCCCGTCAGGCGCTGTTCATGGCGCGACCCGAGGACGAGGCGCTCTACGGCGGCGCGGCGGGGGGAGGGAAGTCCGACGCTCTGGTGATGGAGGCCTTACGCCAGATTCATATTCCTTGCTACAAGGGCTTGATCCTGCGTAAGACCTATCCCCAGCTTTCCGAACTGGTGGACAAGTCGTTGCACTACTACCCCTTGGTGGACCCCGGAGCGACCTACAACGCCACGGGGCACGTATGGCGGTTTTCCTCGGGGGCGAAGATCATCTTCGGCAGTCTCCCCCATCCCAAGGACAAGTACAACTACCAAGGACAGGCCTACGATTTCATCGCCTTTGACGAGCTGACCCAGTTCACCTGGGAAGAGTACAGCTATCTGTTCTCCCGCAACCGCCCCAATGGCCCCGGGACGCGATGCTACATGCGCGCTACGGCAAATCCCGGCGGGATCGGGCATGGATGGGTCAAGGAGCGGTTCATCACCCCTGCGCCCCCCATGAAGACGGTGTGGGACGAGGTGCAGGTGAGCTTTCCCGATGGACGGCAGGAGGTGCGCCGAAGATCCCGTATTTTCGTGCCATCCACGGTATTTGACAACGGGATTCTGCTTTGCAATGATCCCGAATATCTGACCCGTCTGGCTGTTCTGCCCGAGGCCGAGCGCAAGGCGTTGCTGTACGGCGACTGGGACTCCTTCTCGGGACAGGTATTCACCGAGTGGCGCAACGACCCCGACCACTACGGGGACAGAGTGGGTACCCACGTCATTTCCCCCTTCCGCATTCCCCCTACGTGGAGCATTTGGCGGGGATTCGACTGGGGCTATACCCGCCCCTTTTCGGTGGGATGGTACGCCGTGGATCACGACGGGCGGCTCTACCGCATTCGGGAGCTCTACGGTTGCCGCGCCGACGCAAACGGCCTGCCCATTCCCAATACGGGCATTTGTAAGAATGCTGACGAGATCGCGCGCTTGATCCGCCGTGTTGAGTCCGAAGACCCCAATCTCATGGGGCGCAGGATCCACGGCGTAGCTGATCCCGCCATCTACCAGCGCAACGGCGGCGCGTCCATCGGGGAGCTCATGGAGAGGGAGGGCGTTTATTGGGATAGGGCTGACAATACCCGCATGGCGGGGAAGGCTCAGCTCCACAACCGACTGGCCTTTGACGGGCAGGGCGTTCCCATGCTCTACGTCTTCTCCACCTGCCGTCACTTCATCCGCACCCTCCCCTCTCTGGTATACAGCCAGGTGGACGTGGAGGACGTGGACACCGAGGGTGAGGATCACATTTACGATGAGTGTCGCTACGTGTGCATGGAGAATCCCTGCGCGGCACCGACACCGACGATGGGCGGGGTTTTCCCCGATCCTCTGAACCTGAGTCATACAGATCTTGCCCCCTACGCGGGGCGTATTCGAGAAAGGATAGGAAACAAATGAAGCATATCATGAATCAAACTCGGCAGGGAATGCCGATTCTGACCGACACCGACGCCAAGCTGGCGGGGGAGATTCTGGAGCGTTACCGTGCGGGCAAGAGCCGACTGGATGCCCGCATCACCGACGAGGCGTTGTGGTGGCAGGCCCGCTGTGGCGGCGTACCCGCCGGGAATACCCGACAGAGCGCCGCCCCCGTATCGGCCTGGCTGTGGGGAAGCGTGTGCAACAAGCACGCTGATCTCTGCGATGCCATGCCTGTCTGCGCGGTCCTCCCCCGTGAGCCCGACGACGAGGCAGACGCCAAGCTGCTCTCGGACATTCTCCCTGTGATCACCGAGCGTTGCCGTTTTGGGCAGACCTACTCCGACAACGCTTGGAGCAAGCTGAAGCACGGCGTGGCGGCCTACGGCGTGTTCTGGAATTCTCGCCTGGAGAACGGCATCGGGGACATCGACATCCGCCGCGTGGATCTGCTCAACCTGTTCTGGGAACCCGGTGTGCGGGACATTCAGGACAGCCCCAACCTCTTCCTGGTGGGTCTTGCCGACACCGCGAGTCTGCTGTTGCAGTACCCCTTCTTGAAGGAAAAGCGGGCGGCTATGCGGGAGGACGGCTCCCTCTTTACCCCCGAGATGGGGGGCAGTTATCTCAGCGGCAGTGAGGGCCTTTCGGATAAGACTGCCGTGGTGGATTGGTACTACAAGCGGATCACTCCCGAGGGAAGAACGGTTCTGCACTACGCCAAATTCACGGGGGACGTGCTCCTGTACGCCTCCGAAAACGACCCCGCCTATGCCGAGCGCGGCTGGTACGACCACGGCTTGTATCCCGTGGTGCTGGACGTGCTGTATCCCGAGGAGGGAACCCCTGCGGGCTACGGTCTGATTGCGGTGGGGCGCAATCCTCAGGGCTACATCGACGAGCTGGACGGCCACATTCTGGAGTACGCCAACACCGCCAGCCGCGTTCGCTACTGGGCCAAGCGATCTCTGGGTATCAACGAAAAGGATTTTCTCAATCCCGATAAGCGCATCATTGAGGTGGAGGGAGATATTGACGAGGAAAAGCTCCGTCAGATCACCCTGTCTCCCATGGATGGGATGCTTACCGACGTGCGCAAAATGAAGATCGACGAGCTCAAGGAGACCACGGGCAACCGCGACGTTTCCCAGGGGTCAACATCGGGAGGGGTGACTGCCGCCCAGGCGATCGCCGCCCTCCAGGAGGCGGGGAACAAGGGAAGCCGCGACATGATCGCAGGCTCCTACCGCGCCTTTGTACAGATCATGCAGCAGGTCATGGAGTTGATCCGCCAGTTCTACGACGGGGTACGGTGCTTCCGTATCGCGGGTGAGGACGGCGGCAGACGCTATGTCCGCTATTCCAATACCGGCTTGCAGGACAAGCTCACGGGCACAGGAGCTGACGGTTTTGCCTTGTACCGCCGTCCCGTGTTCGATATCGACGTCCGCGCCGAGCGGGAAAATCCTCTGGATCGCACCGAGCGCAATCAGCTTATGCTGGAGCTGTTCCGTGCGGGGCTGTTCGAGTCTGCCAATCGGGCGGCCGCCGAGAGGACTCTTGCCGGCATGGATTTCGAGGGGATCGACGTTCTGCGGGCGGCCGTGGGAAGCGACGGCGCCTGCGACGAGGAGGCCTGTGTATGATACGCATCCGGGTTCTGCGGCGGGATGGAGGGCTGGAGATCACAGCCGTCGGACACGCAGAACAGGCACCGCGTGGTGAGGACATCGTCTGCGCGGGGGTATCGGCTTTGCTCTACGGTTTCATTGCCTATCTGGAGACCCTTCCGCCGATCGCGACGGCGGAGGCGGGTGGGAAAATCCCCCATCTGGAGTGCTCCGAGGGCGAGGGACTCTTGCGGATCAGGACCCGCGGGTTGGGCGGAGCGGATATCCTCGGCTGGGAGGTGACGGCGGCGGGGCTTCGGCTCATAGAATCCGCCTGGCCTGCCTACGTGGCGCTACATGACTACCTGTCGCACAGCGACTACCTGTCGCACAGCAACGACCTGTCGCGTGGCGGCTTGTCGCACCACTGTGCGGCGCGATAAGCGTGTGCTTTCACACATCATCAACAAAGAGGTAAAGGAGATCACAATGGAACAAATGGAAGCTATGGAGACCTCTGTCGAGATGACCGAGAGCCTTCCTGAAGCGCAGGCAGAGGCAGAGATCGAGGCTTGGCCCGCCGAGCTTTTGTCTGAGGCGGAGGAGCTGCGGGGGATCTATCCCCACTTCGATCTGGCCGCCGAGATGCAAGATCCTGTCATGGGCGCGCTTTTGCGTGGGGAGGGAAAGCCTACTCTGCGGCAGTTATACGAGGTCGTCCACATGGAGGACATTTTCGAGGAGCGGGTCGCTTCGTCTGTAGAGGCGCAGGTTTCCCGTGCGGTGGAGTCTGCGGTGGCGGAGGCGGTATCTGCCGCGGTGCATGACTGCGAAGAACGCCTGCTGGGACATATCCGCGCCCGCGGGCAACGCCCCACCGAAAACGGACTGAGTGCCGCTGCCGGGATTCGGATGCACCCCGCCGTTGACCGCTTGACCCGTCGTGAGAGGGCCATGCTGGCCAAGCGGGCTGAGAACGGGGAGACCGTTCAACTCTGATATAAGAATTAGGAGGAACAACATGAAAACCATGAACGTTGGCTGCGATTTTCTGCAGCATTTCGCATCGGGCACTCTGGTGCAGGGCACCGAGGGTGTTTCCAACAATGTAACCGGTGAGATGACCCCTTACGCCAAGGGCGAGGGTCTTTCCGCCGAGATGCAGACCTATTACAGCGATTATCTCATTGATAACGCCGAGCCCTACCTGGCTCACGATCTGTTCGCCCAGAAGCACCGCATTCCCAAGGGTGCCAAGACCATTTCTTTTCGTAAGTACGATCCTCTGCCCAAGCGCATGACCCCCATCACCGAGGGTGTGACCCCCGATGGTCAGAATCTGCGTGTCAGCGTGGTGGAGGCGACTGTGGCGCAGTACGGCGGCTACGTGGAGCTGACCGACCTGCTCCTGCTCTCTGCCGTGGACAACAATCTTTGCATGGCAACCAAACTGCTGGGCGCACAGGCCGGCCGTACTCTGGATACCATTTCCCGCGAGGTACTGGCGGGCGGTACCAACGTGCAGTATGGCGAGAATGCCGTGTCTGCCCGTTACCTGCTGACCGGTGGCAAGACCTCCGGCAACCACTACCTGACTGTGGATTGTATCCGCCGTGCGGTTCGTTTCCTCAAGTCCCAGAATGCGGAGAAGATCAATGGCTCCTACGTGGCCATCATTCACCCCGACGTTTCCTACGACCTGATGAACGATCCTTCCTGGAAGTATCCCAATCAGTACGCTGACCCTGCTCACATTTTTGAGGGTGAGATCGGTAAAATCGAGGGCGTTCGTTTCATCGAGTCCTGCGAGGCCAAGATCTTCCATGCTGATGATCTGTGTGCGGATAGCCGCAATCTGGTGGTAGACGGCGAGGTGGACGATACTCACTTCGTCAAATTCTCCGGAAATAAAGAGGTAATCGCTGTGAACGCCCTCGCCGGTCGCTGGGTGCTGATCAACGGTCAGCGCGCTTACGTTGGTTCCAACACCACCGACACTCTGGCTTTGTACACCGACAGCACCAAGACCATTCCTCTTCCCATTACCTGCGAGGACGGCGTGGTGATCTATCCCGGTGAGGCGGGAGCCGAGGGTCGTGACGTGTATGCGACTCTCATCCTGGGTGACAACGCCTACGGTACTACCCAGCTGGGCGGTGAGGGTCTCCAGCATATCGTCAAGCAACTGGGTTCCGCGGGTACTTCGGATCCTCTCAATCAGCGTGCTACCGTTGGCTGGAAGGCCAATAAGGTTACCGTCCGTCTCGTGGAGGCCTTTATGGTTCGCATCGAGACCGCATCCACTTTTGAGTCGGGTGCGAATTGACGGATCGAAGCCGAGATATCGAATATCATTTTGAAGGAGTAAGAACATGAGCAATGTGAAGAGCAATGCAGTTTCTGCGGAAGCGTATCTGAATGAATACGTGGCGGTGAAGCTGTTCCGTGACAACGACCGCTACAAGGATGACGTATACGTGGCGGTCAACGGGCAGAACTGCCTGATCAAGCGCGGTGAATGGGTCAAGATCAAGCGTAAATTTGCGCTGGTACTGGATCAGTCCGAAATTCAGGACATCAAGACCGCTGAGATGCTGGAAGCGGAGCAGAACCGCTTCCGAGAGGCCGAGGAAGCCCACGGCTGATGCTGTTACACCCCTTTCGTTTTCGGACGAAAGGGGTGTATGTAAAAAAGTGAAAAGGAGATATGAAAATGACCATTCAGGATTGTATGGATCTGGTGGATACCATGACGCCCAATCGAGTGGCACTCTCGGTGAAGCTTCGGTTTCTGGGCGAAATCGAAGGGAAGGTAAGGGTGGAGCTGTTGGAGGAAGATCCTCATGAGTTGACTCCCTTCGATGTGGATGTGCCTATGGGAACCGAGCTCTGCGTGCCTCATCCCTACGACCAGCTGTATTTGCTGTATATCGTTGCCATGATGGATTATCTGAACGGGGACTCCGCACGGTATGAAAACGGAGCGGCGCTGTTCAATCAGGCGTATCTGGCATACGGCAAATGGCTGAAGAGACGGGGGGTGTGACGTATGTATTCGGTATTGCAACAGGAAAAGACTGCCCTGCGAGATAGTCGAGGCATGACAGTGTACCGTCGGTTGTATTTGTGCGATAGGGTTGCCGATGTGGAGGCGCTTCCCGTAGAGGATGCGCCCGGATCAGGGGCAGTGGTGGCTGACGGCGGCGGATTCTATCTTTTGGATCATAACCGTACCTGGCACGAGGCAAGCAAGGCAGTAGGGATGGGGGGCTGCTTATGGAGAAACTGATTCTCAAATGCGGACGGTTCATTCCTGCCGTCGAGGAGGATGCCGACGGGCGTATTCGTGCCGTGGAGTCCTACTTGTCACGCTTGACGGACGAGCTGGAGTACCTACTTGCAGAGTTGGATCATGCGCAAAGAGGTAAGGAGGAAGAGTATGAGCATACGTAAGCAAATGGAGAGCGACTATTTGCCGGAACACTTACCGGCATCCCTTCGCCGCGAACGGGTGCATAGAACCAAGTTTGGCGGTCTTGCCGGAGAGGGGATTGAAGACATGGTCAATCTGTCTCCCCGACGTGCGCCTGCTTTAGCGACCCGTATGCCCAGAGGCGTGTACGTGAGCGCTGTCGGTAACGGTACGCCCCACGGAATGGCCGTTTTCGACGGATACCTGTTTTTTGCCCGCGGTACTCGTTTGTACCGAACGGTTAACGGTACTTCGGTGGCGGATATGGGAGCGGTGAGTGACACCGACAAGCAGTTTTTCGTGTTCGGAGATCGGCTGTATGTGTATCCGGACAAGTTGTATGTGGAAAAGGGAGGCGGTATGCTTTCCTATGTGGAGCTGGACACGGGGATCATTGAGAAGGTCAGCTTTCAGGGAAAAAAGGCGACGTTGCCCGCGGGAATGGGATGGACGGCACTGGGCTTTGGCGTCGGAGACGGATTACGAATCGTGAATGCTGACGATGCAGAACCGGCGCCCGAGGGGTACTATCGCATTGCCGAGATCCATGGCCGTGAGGTGACCGTTGTAGGTTCATTTCCCTCGACCCATGTGAGCAATGCCCGCTTCAGGCGTACGGTTCCTGCACTGGAACGGGTATGCGTGAGTGGGAATCGGGTGTACGGCGTGATCGGGCAGGACGTGTATATTAGCGCGGCGGGGAGTGCGTTGGATTTTTACAGCAAGGGTGCCTCCGACGGCTCCGACCCCGTGATCCTGCACACCGATACCGACGGAATATTTACAGCCTGTGCGCCGTGGCAGGGGTACGTGGTCTTCTTCAAATCGGATCGGATTTGTCGTTTGATGGGCTCGCGCTCCGATAGCTTTACTCTGTCGGATACGTTTGCCGTGGGTATCCCTGCTCGCTTGGCGAATACTCTTTGCGAGGTTGGCGGCGCGCTCATTTACTGTACAGATGGCGGTGTATACCGTTACCGTGGACAGGAGCCCGAGCGGATCGCACCGACGGGTAACAGTCAGGTTACGGATGGTTGCGGCGGGACGGACGGCTATGCCTACTACCTGGCGGTGGAGCAGGGGAATGGTGCATGGAGGCAGTACTTATACCTGCCCGATGACAAAGATTGGTATGCGGAGGACGATATCCATCCGACGGGCATGATCCGAAAGGAGGGATACCTGTGCATCCAAGACAGCGACGGCTATATCTGGCTGACCTCTTCGGACGGACGGGCGACGGGATGCAACTTTGATGAACGGCACGTCCGTGGAGAAGTGGAGGCATCCGTGACGTTGGAACCCGATTACGGGCTTCAGCCCGACGGTTGTCGGTTGACGGCGGTGTACATCCGTGCGACGAGTGGAGTCGGGGCGGAAATGGAGGTATTGGCCGCTTACGCCGACGGACAGGCGGGGAAGGATGCCGCCGGATCTGAAGAAATCTCTTTGGGAACATTCAAAGGACAAATGACGGATCGCTTACTGCGGATCCCTGTGATCCCCCGTTTGTGTGACGGCGTGCGCTTGCGGCTGGTCATGACGGGGGGATGGGTGATCCACTCGGTGATCCGTGAATATGAGCGCGGAGGCCAGTGACGCTTTGTGGCTTTATCGTAGAGATTTTGCTTGATTCTTCGTACTTTCTTTACAAAACTACTTGCATAATGGAAAAATCTATGGTATACTATTCCTGAAGACTACTGCTTTGGCAGAGTCGCGGTGTGCCCGTGATCGGATGCGGACACCGATGCTTTTTTGAAAGGAATTCAATACTATGAGCAAAGATTACATGACGAGCGGTCTTGGCAAGTGGATCACCTACGCCAACCCCACGGATGTGGCCGTGGAGAAGAAGAATCCCTGGGAGAATGCCCTGGGACGCGCCGATCAGTTTGCGCCCATTGAGAACGTGGGCGGCATCGCTCTGTTCCGCAAGCAGTTTGCCGTTGAAGGCTTGAAGTCTGCCCGCATCGATGCGACCGCCCTGGGTGTGTTCGATATCTGGGTCAACGGCCGTCGCGTAGGTCGTAAGGATGAAAATGGCGCAGAGGTCTTCGACGAGATGAAGCCCGGCTGGACGGATTACAAGGAGCGCGTTCTCTACTACTCCTACGATCTGGCTCCTTACCTGGGAGACGGCGAGAATACTCTGCTCATCGCTGTTGCTCCCGGTTGGTACAACGGCCGCATCGCGCTGGGTACTTACGGTGAGACCCATATCTCTTTGCTGGCCGCTATTCATCTGCTGGATGCCAAGGGCGATCAGACCTACTACACCGACGACACCTGGCAGGGTGCCTGGGGCAGCGCCATCCGCGCCTCCGACATCTGGGACGGTGAGCTGTACGATGCCAACGAGCCCACCCTGTGCGGCCTGTCCAAGGGCTGCAACTGCGTGAAGTGGGATGCGGTCACCACCGAGGACTACGACATTTTCGTGACCCCTCAGGTTGGTCCCACCATCATGGTTCGTGAGGGACTGACCCGCAAGCCCGAGACCATTGTGGTCTACAACGGCACCGAGGACAACGGTTCGGATTACGGTAAGATCCACGTGGTGCGCGAGTCCGAGGGCGAGGATAGCTTCAAGCTCTGCAAGGGCGAGACCGCGGTTATTGACCTGGGTCAGAACATGGTGGGCTGGCCTACCTTTACCGTCAAGGGCGGAAAGGGAACCACCGTGCAGGTCCGCGTGGGCGAGATGCTCAACGACTCGGGTCTGGAGTCCCGCGGCAACGACAACCCTGAGGGTTCCATCTATACCATCAACTACCGTTCCGCCAAGGCCAAGGCCTACTACGTGCTGAAGGGTGATGAGGCCGGTGAGTACTACTGCCCCACCTTTACCTTCTTCGGATTCCGTTACCTGGAGATCACCGCCACCGAGGACGTGGAATTCAGCGGCGTGGCTTGCCCTGTTATCGGCTCGGCTACCCGTGAGACGGGTAAGATGGAGACCTCCCACGCCGTGGTCAACCAGCTTATCTCCAATATCATCTGGGGTCAGCGCGGCAACTACCTGTCTGTGCCCACCGACTGTCCTCAGCGCGACGAGCGTCTGGGCTGGACGGGTGACACCCAGGCCTTCTGCGGCACGGCGGCTTACAACGCCGATGTGGACGGCTTCTTCCACAAGTGGCTGCAGGATGCTCGTGACTCCCAGAACGACGACGGCGTATATCCCGACGTCATTCCTACTGTCCGCGTAGTCGGCTTCGGCGGCGCGGCTTGGAGCGATGCGGGTATCATCGTCCCCTACACCATGTGGAAGATGTACGCTGATACCGCCATCATCGAGGAGCATTACGCGTCCATGGAGAAGTACATGGATTGGCTGGAGCGCGCGAATATGAATGCGCCCAATCCTCACTACGGTGACTGGCTGGCCTATGAGGGCACCGATGCCCGCCTCATCTGTGTGGCCTACTATGCCCTGGACTGCATCTACATGGAGGCTATGTCCCGCGCCATCGGCAAGGCCGACCGCGCTGCTCACTATAAGGCTACTTATGCCAAGGTTCGTGATCATTTCCGCACGCTGTACTGCGACGAGAATGGCGAGCTGAATCCCGAGAACCGTACCCAGTGCGGCTATCTGCTGGCTCTGCGGATCGGACTGCTGGACGAGGATAAGCGTCCTGCCGCCGTAGCCGCGCTGAAGCAGAAGATCATCGACAACGGCTACAAGCTCTCCACCGGTTTCGTGGGCACATGCATCCTCAACGAGGTGCTGGCTGAGTTCGGCGAGAACAATCTGGCCTACTCCCTGCTCCTGCAGACCGAGAATCCCTCCTGGCTGTACAGCATCTACCAGGGTGCCACCACCATTTGGGAGCGTTGGAATTCCTACACCAAGGCCACCGGCTTCGGCAACGTGGCTATGAACTCCTTCAACCACTACGCCTACGGCGCGATCCAGGAGTGGATGTACCGCCACATCGCGGGTATTGAGACCACCGAGGAGGCACCCGGCTTCGCCCATCCCATCCTCCAGCCCAAGCCCGACACCCGTACCCCCGCCGAGATTCCCGAGGGTCAGGAGCTCATCAAGTGGGCCAAGACCTCCTTTGAGTCGGTCAACGGTCTGATTGTCTCCAACTGGGACACCACCGACGGTTTCGTGTACGAGTGCGCCGTGCCCGTGGCTACGACCCTGTACCTGCCCATTCTGACCGACGCCGAGACCTACACCGTCAACGGCGTGGAGAAGAAGTTTGCCGACGGCAAGATCTGCCCCTGCGGCAAGGCTCTGGTCGTGGAGCTGGATGCAGGTAGCTACACCTTCGTGCAGAAGTAATTCTTTACCGAATAACAAGATCCTCCTCCGCGGTTTCTCTGTTGTTCTTAACAGAACATTTGCATGCACAAAAAATCGGCAGAGGGATTGTTGCCTCTGCCGATTTGTGTTGTTTGTCAAACAAAGGCGAAACTTGCGATAAAACGGAACGATAGATAAGAATTTGTGAGGATAATGCCTTGAAAACCAAAATGGTTTTGATAACTGCTTTCTTGCTTGTAGGATTTGCAATATCTTTGCCTGTTTTCATTGTAACAAAAAATGATATTGCTGAAACCGTTACAATTACTATCGGTGTTACACTTTATCACTTTGTCATGAGGCTTGCGGTTGGCACTATTGTAAACTTCATTATGAAAAATAAAGCCAATCATAACAATGCATGGTTTCGCGAAAAAAGATTTGAAAGCAAGCTTTACAAGCTGATACGTGTACGCGAGTGGAAAAAACATCTTCCGACATACAGTCCTGATACATTTGATACAGGCCGAAAAACCGTTAAGGAAATTGTAGGTGCGTCCTGTCAAGCGGAGATCATTCATGAGATTATTATGGGGCTTAGTATGTTACCAATAATCTTGATACCATTTTTGGGTGGAGGGGCTGCTCTGATTATAACATCCGTTTTGGCAATGCTTTTTGATTCTTTGTTCGTAATACTTCAACGCTACAATAGACCAAAGCTCGTCAGAGTAATGGAGCGTTTTCAAAAAATTGCAAACACGATGTAATGGAATTAGACAGGATTCATTCTTGCATCAAATTCCGAGGCGCCTCCAATTTATCAAACAGAATAAGACAAGCCCCGACAGACCATGAAAAATCTGTCGGGGCTGATTATTTGTTTGCTGCGGAGCAAATTCACATCTGCGAGTAAACTTCCTTGTGAGAAGCAGACTTTTGCAGCGGGGGATGTTTTTATGGGAACGATCGGGTTACTTTTTATCCGTCGGCTGATAGGGCGGTACGGGGTTGGCGTCTGTGCGCGCCGTCTTGCGGCGTTTCTCGGCCTTGCGGTTAAGGATAATGAACACGGAGACGCCACCGCCGCCGATGACGGCCAGAACCAGCAGGGTGGGGAAGGCTTCAACGAACCACACGGCGAAGTTCTGGCAACCCTTGCCGAAGTTTGCCCAGCTATCCTTGAAGGCTTCCGCGATACGCTCCCCAAAGGTAGGATCGGGCTGTACCACTTCGGTATAGGTAATGACCTCGTTCAGGGTGAGGTATACCGTGGACATGGCTACCTGGCCGTCGTAGAGGTTGAGTTTGGTCTGCAGAGCCTCGATCTCCTCGATGACGTCATACAGCCGCTCCTGCACCTTGAGCATATTGGAGATGTCGCTGTAATCCGTGAATCCCTCCAGCATGGCGGTGAGGGAGGTCTTCTCGGCCTCCAGGGTCTCCAGGCGGGAGACGGTGTCGTAGTAGGTGGCGGTGATCTCGCTGGAGGTGGCGTTCTGGGACAGGATGCGGATGCCCTCGTCGGTGCGCAGGGTCTCCAGGAAGGCGTCCAGCTTCTCGGCGGGGACGCGGAGGGTGTAGGTGGCGCGGCGCTCGGAGTGCTTGACGTCCTCATAGCCCGTACCCGTGGTGTTGGAGGCCTCCACGTAGCCGCCGTGGGTATTCAGGGCGGTCATGATGACGGTCACGGCGTCGTCGTAGGCCTTGGTCTCGCAGGACATGGTGACGGTGCGGATGATCTTGCGGTTGTCGGTGGGTTGGCCGTTTCCGATACTGCCCGCGCCATCGCCGCCCTCCATGCCGCCGGCGGTGTTCTGATCCGCGGGGCCGAGGTTGGGGGCCATGTCACCTGCGGGGACGTCTGCGGAGCAGGAGGCGAGGGTCATGACAGCCACCAGCAGGGCGGCGACGAGGGAGAGGATGCGGAGGGTGAGGTTCTTTTTCATGGTAGTAAGCTCCTTTCGGATGGTGATTTTGTTCCGCCTGCGGCGGTCTTCACCTATATAGACGCAAAAAATCGGGGTTCATTACGGGGAATTTGAAATTTTTTGAGATTTTTTCAAATTTGAGTTTATCGCTGAGCAAAGCTCAGCGGTTAATTCGTAATTCGCAATTCGTAATTCGTAATGAATGAAACATTTTGCCTTTGGCAAAATGTGATTGAATGGTAAGGCGGGGTTCATCTGTTCCCCGTTTGTGACAATTTCCTTTGGGGGCAATGTGTTTTCGGGCAGGAAAG
>JAZRIF010000012.1:0-33621 GCA_045645165.1 Eubacteriales bacterium | reverse complement strand
TTAAGAATCCCAAGAACTTTTAAAAAGACATTATCAAATAATTCCTTTTTGAAAGTTTTGGGGGTCAAGCCCCTTTTTCAAAAGGGGCTTGCGGGGGGTGGGGGCAGCGCCCCCACAAAACCAAATTTCTCCGCCAAAAAGGGGCTGTCCGCAGACAGCCCCTTTAAGAGTTATGAAATTACAGACCGCGCTTGATATAGGTGGTGTGCAGGATCTCGTGAGCCTTGTGGCTGTTGGGAGCGCCAAGGAACTCGTCGTAGATCTTCTGAACAGCCAGGTTGTCCTGAGACTTGCGGACGTCGGCGTTAGCGTCATCGTTGTAGAGGACGGAAGCGCGAACGGCACGCAGATCCATGTTCATGCGGACAGAAGCAGGCTGAATGGGCTGACCGCCGCCGTTGACACAGCCACCGGGGCAAGCCATGATCTCGATGAACTGGACGTCCAGCTCGCCGGCCTTGACCATGTTCAGAAGTTTCTTAGCGTTACCGGTACCGGAGGCAACGGCTACGTTGACAGTCAGATCGCCAACCTTGTAGGAAGCGGTCTTGATGCCCTCAACGCCACGAACCTCAGCGAACTCCAGCTTCTCCAGCTTCTGGCCGGAGATCACCTCTGCGGCGTAGCGGAGAGCAGCCTCCATAACACCGCCGGTAGCGCCGAAGATAGCGCCTGCGGAGGAACCGATTGCGAAGGGATCGTCGAAGGTACCGTCGGGCAGAGCCTTGAAGTTGATGCCGGCTCTCTGGATCATGCGACCCAGCTCACGGGTGGTAACGGCCACGTCCACGTCGGGAACGCCTGCGGCGGACTGATCGGGACGACCGCACTCGAACTTCTTAGCGGTACAAGGAATAGCGGAAACCATGAAGATGTCCTTGGGATCCCAACCCATCTTCTGGGCGTAGTAGGTCTTGACGATGGCGCCGAACATCTGCTGAGGAGACTTGCAGGAAGACAGATTCTCGGTCATCTCGGGGAAATAGTGCTCGCAGTACTTGATCCAACCGGGAGAGCAGGAGGTGATCATGGGCAGAGCGCCGCCGTTCTGGATACGGCCGATCAGCTCGTTGGCTTCCTCAACGATGGTCAGGTCAGCGGTGAGGTTCATGTCGTACACGCCGTCAAAGCCCAGAGCCTTGAGAGCGGAAACCATCTTACCCTCGCAGTCGGTGCCGGGCTCGTAGCCGAAGCACTCGCCGATCTGGGCGCGGACGGAAGGAGCAGCACAGATGAGCACGTGCTTGGACTCGTCTGCCAGAGCCTCGAAGATCTTATCGGTATCGTCTCTCTCGTACAGAGCGCCCACGGGGCATGCTACGATACACTGACCGCAGTTGATGCAGGAGGTAGTCTCCAAGGCGGTATCGAAGGGAGAACCGATGAAGGTGTCGAAACCACGGTTGTTGGCGCCAATAACGCCGATCTCCTGGACCTTAGCGCAGGTAGCCACGCAACGGCGGCAGAGAATGCACTTGTTGTTGTCGCGGATGATGGGAGTCTTATCGTCGATGGCGTACTCGTTCACAACGCCGTCGAAACGAGAGGAATCCACGCCGTACTCACGGCAGAGGGTCTGCAGCTCGCAGTTGGTGGAACGGACGCAGGAGAGACAGTTCTTCTCGTGGTTGGAGAGGAGCAGCTCCAGGTTCATCTTACGGGATGCGGTGATCTTGGGCGAGGTAGTCTTGATGACCATGCCGTCGGTGCAGGGATACACGCAGGCGGTGACCATACGGAAGGGCTTACCGCCCTCGGAAACCTCAACCAGGCAGAGACGGCAAGCGCCGATCTCGTTGATATCTTTCAGGTAGCAGAGCGTAGGAATGTCAATATGGGCGGCCTTGGCGGCTTCCAGCACGGTGCAGCCCTTCTCAACGGAATAGTCAACACCGTTGATCTTTACAGTAATCATATCCATTTTATCCACTTCCCCCTTTCTTACTTCTTGGAAATTGCCTTGAACTTACAGGTAGCCACGCAAGCGCCGCACTTCACGCACTTTGCAGTATCGATCTGCATGGAGGCCAGCTTGTGACCGGGTGCGGTGTAGTCGGTACGGGTGATGGCGTCGGCAGGGCACTTCTTGGCGCAGATGCCGCAACCGATACAGGTTTCCACGTCGATGGAGTACTGAATGAGGTTCTTGCACACGCCGGCGGGGCACTTCTTGTCCACGATGTGGGCGACGTACTCGTCGCGGAAGTAGCGCAGGGTGGACAGAACAGGGTTAGGAGCCGTCTGACCCAGACCGCACAGGGAGGCAGACTTGATGTAGTTGCAGAGCTCTTCCATACGGTCGAGATCCTCCAGCTCGCCCTTACCGGCGATGATCTTATCCAGAAGCTCCAGCAGACGCTTGGTACCGACGCGGCAGGGAGTGCACTTACCGCAGGACTCGTCTACGGTGAAGTCCAGGAAGAAGCGGGCGATGTCTACCATACAGGTATCCTCGTCCATGACGATCAGACCGCCGGAGCCCATCATAGAGCCGATGGCCATGAGGTTATCGTAGTCGATGGGAGTATCAATGAGGTGAGCGGGGATACAACCGCCGGAAGGACCACCGGTCTGGGCGGCCTTGAACTTCTTGCCATTGGGGATACCGCCACCGATCTCCTCGATGATGTGACGGAGGGTAGTACCCATGGGAACCTCGACCAGACCCGTGTTCTTGATCTTACCACCCAGAGCGAATACCTTGGTACCCTTGGACTTCTCGGTACCGATGGATGCGAACCACTGAGCACCCTTCAGGATGATCTGAGGAATGTTTGCGTAGGTCTCCACGTTGTTGAGAACGGTGGGCTGACCGAACAGACCCTTGACTGCAGGGAAAGGAGGACGGGGACGGGGCTCACCGCGGTTACCCTCGATGGAGGTCATGAGAGCGGTCTCCTCGCCGCAGACGAATGCGCCTGCGCCCAGACGGATCTTCAGATCGAAGTTGAAGCCGGTGCCGAAGATATCCTCACCCAGAAGGCCGTACTCCTTAGCCTGATCGATGGCGATCTGGAGGCGGTTGACGGCGATGGGGTACTCGGCGCGGACGTATACGTAACCCTCGTCAGCACCGATGGCGTAAGCGGCGATAGCCATAGCCTCGATCAGAGCGTGGGGGTCACCCTCCAGAATAGAGCGGTCCATGAACGCACCGGGGTCACCCTCGTCTGCGTTACAAGCGACGTACTTCTTGACGTTACCGCGATTACCGCTGGCGAACTTCCACTTCAAACCGGTGGGGAATCCGCCGCCGCCGCGGCCGCGCAGGCCGGAATCCAGAATAGTCTGGATGACCTCGTCGGGAGTCATTTCGGTGAGAACCTTACCCAGAGCGGCGTAACCGTCCATGGCAATGTACTCCTCGATGTTCTCGGGGTTGATGACACCGCAGTTACGGAGTGCCAGACGGTACTGGGACTTGTAGAAGGTGGTGTCGTTCAGGGAAGAGTGGGTCTCCTCGGAGCCCTCAGCGACCTCGTTATAGACCAGACGCTCCACGGGACGGCCCTTGAGCAGGTGCTCGGAAACGATCTCGGCTACGTCAGACTCCTCCACGCGGGAGTAGAAGGTGCCGTCGGGATACAGAATGACTACGGGACCCAGAGCGCAGAGACCGAAGCAACCGGTCTGGACGACCTTGACTTCCTCTGCGAGGCCCTGCTTTTCGATCTCACGGACGAATGCGTCCTGGATCTTCTGGCTGCCGGACGAGGTACAACCGGTACCGCCGCAGCAAAGTACATGTGCACGAATCATAGTTCAATACCTCCGTTATGCTTTGGTGGCGGCGTTGTAGGTGTACTCCTCAACGACCTTACCGCCCTTGATGTGCTCCTCGATGACCTTAGCTGCCTTCTCAGCGGTCATCTTGACGTAGGTGACCTTCTCCTTACCGGGCTGGAACACCTCGACCACGGGCTCGTACTGGCAAATACCGATACAGCCGGTCTGGGACACGGTAACGGTGGAGGCGAGGCCACCGTTGTTAACGCCCTCTACGAAGGCGGCGAGGACGGGACGGGCGCCGGCGGCGATACCGCAGGTAGCCATACCGACCACGATACGGGTATCATTGGTACCCTCGCGAAGGACGACCTTGTCCTTCATCTTCTCTCTGATCGCAGCAAGCTCTGCCAAAGATTTCATGATGTTTTCTTTCCTTTCATTGGTATATCAATTTTTTAGAAACAAAGTTATTCCGCGGGTTGATACTGTTCCCGCAAAAAGTCTCCGATCCATTGAATGACTTCGTAGCTGTCCAGAGGCACGTCCCCCAGCACCTCACGGAGCTGACGGGTATCCAGCTCGACCCGCTCTCCGTTCATATCGTGAACGAAGGTGAAATCGATCTCGGGGCTTCCCATGATGAGAGTCTCCATGGTAGAAACCAGATCACCAATGGGGGTGAAGTCAATGTGATCGGTGAAAAACGTAGCCGTAACCACAGTGCCGTGATCGTCGGGGTACTCCTCCTCGTGCTTGGACACGATGGTAACCGTCCCGCCCGTCTGCTCGGCGGCCAGCATGAGCAAGGGAATGCCCATGCCCACCTTACGGGTGGTGCGGGTGGTATAGAAGGGGTTCATGACAGTCTCGACAACCTCGGGCTTCATACCGCAACCGTTATCCGTGATGGTCAGAGTGAGTTTGTTCCCTTCCTCCACCAAGGATATGTCTATCAGGGTCGCCTTTGCCTTCACGGAGTTCTTGGTGATATCCAGAACGTTGAGTGAGAGTTCCTTCATCTTATATCTCTCCTTTCAGGCGCAGGAAAAGCTGATGCCGCACGAAGTCGCCGCTGTACGGTTCGTCTTCCAGATCAAAGTATGCGTTTGCATCCTGGATATCCCACAGGTAGTGGGCATCGGAGCCGCAAAGCAAAAGTTTGTTTTGCAGAATGGGGTAATTCTGCCGATATTCTTCCTGTTTCTCAAAATCCCGCAACTCAATGCAACCGAAGTACGGAGTTTCGGGTACCGTACCCAGAATGGCGATGATGCCGTTTGCTTCCCTGTCGATGTGGGCGGGAAAGCAAACACCGTTGTAGCGCTCCACAAGGGCGGGCACTTCTTCCAGGGAAAGCTCGGTGGCGTTGGGGAGCATATCCTCCTCAATGCCGATGGGCTCGTCCTCCCCGTCGGTGATGATCTGGTCACCGAAAATATCGGTGCGGTTGGGGATACGGATACGCCGACTGTCCACGTCCTCCCCGAAGGCCATGGCGTCCTCCAGCCGTTCAAACAGACACACGACGTGGATGTCCTCGGCGGTGGTAAGCTCCATGCCCGCGATGGGGATGATGCCCTGCTTTTTGGCCGCTTGGTAAAAGGCGGGGCAGTTCTTCGTGGAATTGTGGTCGGTGAGTGCCGCGATCTGCAGACCGGCCAAAGCGCACACACCCGCAATGTTATTGGGGGTCATGTCGTTGTCGGCGCAGGGGGACAGGCAGGAATGGATATGGAAATCGTAGTAGTACCGATTCATAAGCCAAGCTCCGCCAGCTTCTTGGCGGCCTCGTAGGCGGTCATGTCGGTAGCGAGAATATTGATGCCCTTTGCCTCGGCGGTATTCTTCACCGTCTCATCAAGGGTCACGCCCTCGCAGAGAATGATGCAGGACACGTCGGACAGGGTAGCCACCGCCACGATGTTGAGATTGGACATGATGGTGAGCCAGACGTTGCCGCTCTGTGCCCGCCCCATGACCCAGGAAAGCAGGTCGCCTATGTATACGCCTTCCGCCTCGCGGTCTCCCTCGGGGAGAGCGACCGGAGTCAGAGAAAGAGAATTCTGCAAATCAGTTACCGTCATGAGAACCGTCCTCCTCCTTGTTTTTCAGCATCATCTGAAGCTGCTGGTTCCGCAGGATCACGCAACCGTCCTCAGCCGCTCTTCCGCAGACAACGTCCTCGGCAAAGGCACGGCAGTTGGGCGCGCCGCAAGCACCGCAATCGATGCCGGGAAGCGCTTCATGGAGCTTCTGAATGACCGCCATCATCCGCAGGGACTCACCAAAGTTGGTGGAGAGCCGCTGGATGGGCATATACGTAGGTAGTTCTTCAAAGAAATAGTTTTGCGGAATGTAGTCCCGCTCCTCGCCCTGCAAGAGGGTCTGGGAAACGGGGAGATACCGCCTGAGAGTCTGGAGTCTGGCCTTGGCGACGAAGGGATTCTCTACCACCATGGCTCCGCCCACGCACCCGCCGGGGCAGGCGTTGAGCTCGACGAATTCCAAACCCGAAATATTGCCGTTGTCCAACTGCTCCAGGACACGGTTGACGTTTTCAATGCCATCTGCCGCCAGGTACTTATCGTTGAAGAGAGCAGATGCCTCTCCGCCGGTGGTAGCCCAGCTGATACCGATCATGCCCGATTGGGAGAGATTCTCCGGCTGCTTGCTACGGCGCATGACGTTGATGAGATTGAAATACACGTCGCTGATGGACAGAACCTCATCCACCTCGCTCTTATACTCACCGAACCCGTTACGGACGTAACTGACCTTGGCGGGGCAGGGAGAAATAAAGCACACACAGATGTCCTCGCGCGTCAGCTCAGGATGCTCAGCCATGGCACGCTCACGGGCCAGCCGTGCAGCAATCTCCATGGGGGGCAACAACTGCATGATATGCTCCTTCAGCGTCGGATATCGCAAAGAGATCAGACGGAGCACGACGGGGCAGGCGGAATTGATCACAGGCTTGGGGATACCCTCAGTCTTGAGGTAGAGTCTCGTATACGCCGAGACCAGCTCAGCAGCCTTGGATACCTCAAACACGTCGTCAAATCCAATGTCCTTGAGTCCTTGGAGCACGTAGTCCACGTCCTCCAGATCCTCGAACTGTCCGTACAGAGTAGGAGCGGGCAACGCGATCTTATACTTGCGCTTCAGCACCTTATCCAGTCGGCTGTAGGTAGCCTTCTTGGCTTTACTGGGGCAGATCTTGATGCAGATGCCGCAGTCGATACAGCGTTCGGGATTGATCTTGGCGTGGCCGTCCACAATGCGAATGGCCTCGGTGGGGCAGTGCTTCAGACAGGTCGTACAGCCTGTACAGCGCGATAGGTCCAGAGATACCGAATGTTCATATGAGTTCATAGCACCCGTGTCTCCTTTCCCGGCAAAGCATTGCCGGAATGGGGGATGACGTTCAGCCAAGCATAACGGTCATGGTGATGGTGGTTCCCTTTCCGACGACCGACTCGATCTGCATATCATCCGTATAGCGCTTCATATTCGGGAGTCCCATGCCCGCGCCGAAGCCCAAAGAGCGCACGTTATCGGGGGCTGTGGAATAGCCCTCCTGCATTGCCTTGTCCACATCGGCAATGCCGGGACCGCGGTCGGTAAGGATCATCACGATGCGGTCCTCATACACGAGAACTTCCGCTTCACCGCCATCCGCGTGGATGACCATGTTGATCTCTCCCTCGTACATAGCGATGGAGATCTTGCGGATGGTCTCGGGGGGAATGCCCAAGCGGCGCAGGTTCTTCTTCATCTGCACCGAGGCCTGACCTGCAGAGGTGAAATCCTCTCCGTCCACCACAAAATGAAATCTTACTGCCTCATTCATATCATTTCACCGCACTTACACCCAGTCCGCCGACGTACAGCTTGCCGCACGCCTCGTACATTCTCTTGGTGGTCTTCATGACCACCAGATCGGACTCCTTGGCCAGGCGGATCATTTCCTCCGTCGGGCACTTGGAACGGACAAAGACGACACATCTCATGTCCATCATCTCCGCCGTGCGGATGACCTGAGGATTGCAAAGTCCCGTCAGAAGGACAGCCTGATCCTTGACGTACGCCAGTACGTCGCTCATCATGTCGCTGCCGCAAGCCGAATGGACCTCATCCTCCAGGAATTCCTCGCCGCAGACGACCTCTGCGTCAATGATCTCTTGGATCGTAGAAATTTTCATATAACCAAGCTCCCTGCGTAGGATGAAAATTACATGTACTTAGCCAGGATACCGGCCATGTCCTTGGCGGTCAGACGGCCGTACACCTCGCCATTGATGGTCAGAACGGGAGCCAGCGCGCAAGCACCGATGCAACGGGTAGCCCCCAGAGTGTACTTACCGTCAGCAGAGGTGCTGCCGACAGCAACGTTCAGAATGCGGGAGCATTCGTCAATAATGTCACCGGAACCCTTAACGTAGCAAGCGGTACCAAGGCACACAGCCACGGCAACCTCACCGTCGGGATTCAGCTTGAACTGGGAGTAGAAGGAAACAACACCGTAGATCTGCTCGGCGGGAATACCGGTCTTCTCGGCAATGATCTTCTGCACCTCAACGGGCAGGTAGCCGTAGATCTCCTGTGCCTCCTGCAGGATGGGCATCATTTTGCCCTGTACGCCGTCGTACTTCGCGATGATCTCAAGCAGCTTTGCTTCCTGCTCGGCAGTACCGCGGAAATCGACCGTAGTCAGCTTCTTTTTCATTTGAATACAACCTCCTAAAATTTTCATGGGTATACCGCTCATCCGTTTGTCGGAAGGCGCAGTACGCCCGTTCAAATGAGCCATTATATTATATCATAAAACCGTAGAAAAATCTATAGAATTCGTAAATTTTTTCAGAAAATTATCAATTTTTTTACAAGAAAATTTCGCAAAAAAGGCAAAAAAGCCCCCGCTCTTCCCTTTTTTGGAGGGAAAGCGGGGGAATTCTTATGCAGGATCAGTAGAACCACTCCAGATTCTTGCGGACGTACGCAGTCATGCGGCGGCTGATGTAGGGCTTATTTCCCTTGAGGAAATCGCTGAGCCACTCATAGTCGTCGCTGCTGGAGGCGGTGTTGTAGGCCTTGATGAGGGTCTTGGCCATGGCATCCTCGCCGTTCATGAGCAGAGCATCGGTCAGAGTGTTGATAGCGGCGGGAGAGGCGTTGAGGAACAGACGCCAGCCCTCGGGGCGGTCAATCTCAGCCAGATCGTAGATCATCTTATAGGCCGCCAGAGGCTTGTACACCTCGTTGACACCGAACTTCTCGGGCTTGGAGTCCAGAGCATTGTCCGACCAAAGCTTCTCCAGAGAGGTGGAAAGGGTGGTCATGAAGTAACCCATACGGCTGTTGATGCGCTCGAAATCCAGCTGGGACTCGGGAATGTTGCGGGCGGTTTTTGTGTCGTACAGGAAGAAATTAGGGTCGTTGTCGCGGCCGAGGTAGAGACAGAACAGAAGCCCCACGCCCATCAGCACGCAGAGGATGGAGATGATGGCCAAACAGATTTTATAGAACGTAGACGATGCGCCGGGCACCAGGAGGGCCAGCATGACGATACCGCCCAAGATGAGCACAGCGGCCACGATGAGCAGGATGCGAGACATATTCTTCAGGATAGATTTCATTTACAGAACCCCTCTCTGCCGCGGGATGGAGGCGGCAAACTATTCATAGAGATATTATAACATAGATTTATTTTTTTTGCAAGGGGGTTGGGGAATTTTGTTGAGGAGATTTGGAGAGAGAAATCGGGGTGGGAAAAAGTGACCGCAGAGCAAAATGCTCTGCGGGCGTTTAGCGTGCTTTCTGTGCTATCCGACAGATAAATCGTCGAAAATATATTTATTCTATAACCTTTAATGAAGTTCATTCAATCAGAAAACAAAGCTATCTATAATCTCCGTTACGCATATTCATAAAACCTACGTCGAAGGAAAGGAATTCCTCTCCGTCTATTCGGATTGCCGCTACGGGATACACATAGCCGTCGCCATAATACAACTTTGGAATGACAATCTCGACTTTTACGCCATGATCTAATTTCTGCCAAAGACCGTTGTTGACTGCCTCTCGAACATTAGCCCCGGTAAGTTTGAAACAAGTGTCCGGTAAGTTAGGAGACAAATCGTAACAACCAAAATAGATGCTTCCTCCTTGAGAATTTATGAAATTAACCGTCCCTGTCACCTGGATATAATTTGATTCAATTGCATAATAAATCCATTTTGGAGGGTTGGCATGGAAATACGCAACCAGAATGAATACGATGATCCCAATTGCGATCCAACGTTTTTTAATGTTTATGGGCCGAAGTTTTTTCATTTAGTTTTCTCCCTTACCACTCAATTTTTCGCCATGGATTGCCCGCTGTTGCGGTTCATTTCCTTGAGCTGACGGCCGTGCCAGGTGAGCGCATAGGTGTTCCAGTAAGTGGGATTGCCGATCGCGTCATACGAAATAGTAGCTCCGTCAACCGCCGTTAGCTGATCACCCCAGGCATTGTCATAGGAATAACTCACTTCCGTGTAATCCAGCGAAGCAAGGTCGCCCGTTGTGTAATCATAGGTCTTTTTGCTCGTGCGGTTGCCAGCTGTTCCCATCGGGAACAGCGATTTTCATAGGTGTAGACATAGGTCTCACCCAGAACGCCATTGTTCTCGCGGGTGAGCTGGCTATACTCGCCCTACCACCGCTACCCGCAGAGCAAAATGCTCTGCGGGTGTTTGACCGTGCTTAATAAACTTCACAAAGACCGTTTTCTGAACAATATACGTTTCAGGAATCTTTTTTAAGTCCCTCTGATATACGCGGAATCATATTACGCACGACGGGGTTCTCGTGATTGTACGTTTCTCGGTTTTCAACGAAAAGCACGGAATCTACCTGCGGTTCTCCCTCGTTGGACGCATACGTTACGACAAAAACGCCTTCCTGAACGATGTGCGCGGTGATGGTTTCATCGGCCGACGAAAGATCCATAGCGTTGGGATCCGATGACAGGACTTGGGATTTTGTGGTTTGGCTACCGATCGCGGCTTCAAATTCTTCCTTGGTCAAAAAACGATCCACCACCATGGTATCCGTCAGCACCATTTCATAGCTTACGAACACAAACACGGATTCTTGGTTTTCTCCAAGCAAAAGAACGCAGTATCCGTAATGATCTTGACATGTGTCTATCATCGCTTCAACAACGAAGTCCTGCTGAAACTCCGAAAAAGTATATTTGCCCGTCGAAATTGCCGCTTGAAGTGTATTGATCTGTTCATTGGTGTAGCTATGCGTAATACATTCTTTCCCGTCGCCGGGATCCGGCGCTTTTGCATTGAAAATATAGTCTTGAGGTTCTTCCTCCGTTTTGGTCAGGCTGAATGTTTCTCCTGTTTCCAAACGCAATTTTAACTTTTGTTCTGACAAAAACCGATATTCTCCCGAATAAAGGAGATTCATTCTGTCATAGTCAATGATATTTCTCCATTCGTACATATCAAATTGACCTTCTCCCCACTCCATGAGGATCTTTTGAATCGTTCCATCTGTATGAACGATCTGTGCTTCGCAAAACCATCCCTCGTTGTGAGGACTTCCCGAGATCACGCGTATGCTTGCTCCATCTATGAAATCGCCCTCAAATACACCGTTTCTCTTCCTTGCCGCAGGTAAAGTACAGGAGTTCAGGATTAAAAGTGCAATAAAAGCACAAGCGAGAATAGAAAGAATTGTTTTTTTCATTATGATTGCTCCTATTCCATCACCCAAATGATCATGGGATTTCATTGTAGGTTTTTCTCGAAGTAGAAGGTGTCGAACATATGAGCTGTGTAACTAGTGGTTCGGTACTGCATCCCTATGGAGGATCCCGATTCGTCATACAGGTAGATGAGCAGGCGGGTTCCAAAGCTTTCGCTGACGATCTGGGTGCCGGCTAGGGTGTAATCTATTCTTCCCTTTCATTATACCACGCCTCCTCCAAAATTTCAATATCCTTTTTCGCCTATTCTTCCTACTCCCTTTTGTTTATTTCCGCCATACCCCGTTCTATCCTTCCCCTCCCCGCCATATACTGAACCAACAAATCCACATGCGATCACGGAGGTATACGCAATATGGCCGACCATTCCATTTACAGAGACATAGCCGAGCGCACGGGCGGGGATATTTACATTGGGGTGGTAGGCCCCGTCCGCTCGGGAAAATCCACGTTTATCAAGCGGTTCATGGAGTCCTTAGTGCTCCCCAACATGGGGGAGGGCTACTCCCGCGAGCGGGCGCGGGACGAGATGCCCCAGTCCGCGGCAGGCAAGACCGTCATGACCACCGAGCCCAAGTTCATCCCCGACGAGGCGGTGACCATCCATCTGGACGGCGCGGCCAACATGCGGGTCAAGATGATCGACTGCGTGGGCTACATCGTCCCCGAGGCGCTGGGCACCATTGAAAACGGACAGCCCCGTATGGTACGCACGCCCTGGTCAGAGGAGCCCATGCCCTTCGTGGAAGCCGCCGAGATGGGCACCCACAAAGTCATCACCGAGCACGCCACCATCGGCATGCTCATCACCACCGACGGCACCATCGGGGAGATTTCCCGCCCCTCCTACGTGGAGGCCGAGGAGCGGGTGGTGCGGGAGCTGAAGGCTCTGGGAAAGCCCTTCGCCATGATTCTCAACTCCGCCCGCCCGAATTCGGAGGACGCCATCGCGCTGGCCTACGAGCTGGAGGCCAAGTACGGAGTTCCCGTGGCGCTGGTGTCCTGCATGGATCTGGACGCCGAGGACATCCGCCACATTCTAGAGCTGGTGCTCCATGAGTTCCCGGTGTCCGAGGTACGGGTAAGCCTTCCCGAGTGGACCACGGCACTGGAGCCCTCCCACCGCATTCACGCCGCCCTCATGACCCAGCTGCGCCGCTCGGCGGATCGGGTACGCAAGATCGGGGATATCCGAGAGGCCTTTGCGGATTTCACCGACTGCGAATTCGTGGAGGCCGCCGAGGTGGAGAACGTGGATCTGGGGCGGGGCTGCGCGAAGATCGCCCTGAAAATGACCGACGGGCTGTACTATCAGGTTCTCAGCGAGCTTTCAGGCTTTGACATCGACGGAGAGGAGTCCCTCATTGATCTGCTCCGGGAGCTGGCGGGCATGAAGGCCGCCTACGACAAGGTCTCTGCCGCCCTGCGGGACTGCGACGAGAAGGGCTACGGCATCGTCATGCCTGACGTGGAGGATATGCGCCTCGACGAGCCCGAGATCGTGCGGCAGTCGGGCGGTTACGGGGTGCGTCTGCGGGCGTCGGCCTCCTCGGTACACATGATCCGCGCCAACATTGAGGCCGAGGTCAGTCCCATCGTGGGCACCGAGCAGCAGTCCGAGGATCTGGTGCGGTATATGCTCCGTGAGTTCGACGAGGATCCCTCCCGCATCTGGGAATCCAATATGTTCGGCAAGAGCCTCTACGAGCTGGTCAACGAGGGTATCCACTCCAAGCTGGAGCATATGCCCGAGGCCTCCCGCGTCAAGCTGTCCGAGACTCTGGAGCGCATCATTAATGAAGGAAGTGGCGGGCTGATCTGTATTCTGCTGTAATATCCATAAAACGTAATAATACCCCGACAGATCGAAAAATCTGTCGGGGTATTATCATAGTTGTAGGGCGAAATCATGTTCACAGTATCGATTCTGTGAATAGCAGATACTCTCGATACACGTCATCAATTTTCATATTTATCAACTTTTCAAAGTCATATTGAACGCTTAACCAATGGACAAACTTCGTTCCGAGGTAATATCCCACGTCTCCTTTTCCGTTATAGCTTACCCAATCACCGAAATATCTTTGATTTGTATGGGTCATCGCAGGCAGATCATGATGAAAATCTTCCGTTATTTGTTGCAAATGGCCGTCACACCATTCCAACCAACCGTTCATGTCTTGGTGATAATAAGAAAAATCGTGAACCAAGGCCTGTTCAAAATGCATGGCGATTCCCTCGGTAAACAGTTGCCAGACGAAATTCCGCTCCGCTTTATCACTACTCTGGTCGAATATACCATACTGTTTGTGATACACATGTCCCAATTCGTGGTAAATAAGCCCACGCATTGCATTTTCATCGTGCCATTTCAGTTCAAGTATTTTCTCGAGCCCCAACAGTATGACATCACGTCCGTTTATGTTGGTTACCCATCCCGCAGCATTACAGAGGCCGAGATACAGAACGATGTCAATGTCCAATTCCCGCCCGAAGCAGTCACAAACTTTTTGATGTAAGCCGTCTGTAACCGTGCAAAAAGATGTATATAAGGTCTCTGCTTCAGGATGCCCATAAACGTCAATGATGATGGGCAGAACATCTTTTTCATACGTATAATTGCCGGCATTCAAGCACTCATTCAAGTCGTCTATAAAAATATGGGAACATCCGTCATACACGGATTCCATATACCATTTCCATTTCTCGAAATCGAATACTCCGTTTTCGAATAAGGAATTGATTTTTGAGTATGTGTCAATAATTCTTATCATACGGTCGCATACGCAATACAGCGCTTTTCACTTACGAATCAAACAGATAATTCACGCTCCCCGACATAAGGGCCAGAGTGGCGCGGTAGATATTTTCGGGGGAACGGCGGAACTGGGCCTCCATCAGCTCGGCGCGGGCCTTGGTATCCGCCCAGAGGGTGATGGACAGGAGGGTCACGTTTTGCTCGGTGAGGGAGCAGGTGATGTCGTATCCCCCCGACGGGTTGGCAGTAATCTTGCAGGTCGCCTTGGTTCCGCGGCGGGAGAAATCCAGGTAGCGCAGGGCGCAGGCCAGGCTTTCCTCCAGGATGGAAGGAAGGATATCCCCCTGAAAGGATTCTACTACGGTTCTTCCCTTCTGCGTTACGGTATAGGTAGGCTCACCTCGCTCGTTTTCACTCACCTTTTGGATTAGCTCACCTTCCTCCAGCATGCCGAAGGTCTCGGCAAAGTCCAGATAGGCCACGTAGTCGGTCTGCATGATGATATCGTTAACGGTGACGAAGTCCATGGGATAGCCCACGTTCTGCATGAGGTACAGGACGAATATCTTGATGTTCTGTTTGTTTCCAAGGGGAAATGACATGAAAGCCTCCTGTATATGGGACTGAATGAGACGGTTCTATGCGTTCGTCACGAAAGAGTTTCCGCCAGGTACCGGGCCACGTGTACGCCCGAAGCCGAGGCATGGGACAGGGAGTGGGTCACACCGGAACAGTCTCCGATGACGAACAGACCCTTGTGACAGGTCTCCAGATTCTCGTCGATGGCCACCTCCATGTTGTAGAATTTCACTTCCACACCGTAAAGGAGGGTATCGTCGTTGGCAGTACCGGGGGCGATCTTGTCCAAAGCGTAGATCATCTCGATGATGCCGTCCAGAATACGCTTGGGCATGACCAGAGACAGGTCGCCGGGGGTGGCGTTCAGAGTAGGCTCAATGAACGCCTCGTCGATACGGGACTGGGTAGAGCGCTGACCGCGGATGAGGTCGCCGAATCGCTGAACCATGACACCGCCGCCCAGCATATTGGAAAGGCGGGCAATGCTCTCGCCATATCCGTTGCTGTCCTTAAAGGGCTCGGAGAAGTGCTTGGAGACCAGGAGCGCGAAATTGGTGTTGCCCGTGTGCTTTTCGGGATCCTCGTAGCTGTGGCCGTTGACGGTGACGATGCCGTTGGTATTCTCGTTGACCACCACACCGTGGGGGTTCATGCAGAAGGTACGGACAAGATCCTGATATTTCTCATTGCGGTAGATGATCTTAGACTCGTACAGCTCGTCAGTGAGGTGGGCAAACACTTCAGCAGGCAGCTCCACACGCACACCGATATCCACGCGGTTGGACTTGGTGGGGATCTGCAGATCACGGCAGACACTCTCCATCCACTTACTGCCACTACGGCCGGCGGAAATCACGCACTTGTCACAGGTATACTCCACACCCCCGCTGACCACGGCATAACCGTCCTCGGTCTTTTTCACGCTGTCCACAGGCGCGCGGAAGTGGAATTCCACCTTTTCCTTCAGCTCGTTGTAGAGATTCTCCAGAACGATATAGTTGATATCCGTGCCCAGATGGCGCACCGAGGCGTCCAGCAGGTGCAGACCGTTCTGCACGCAGAGCTTTTTGATCTCGGAGTTAGCGGTGGTGTAGAGCTGAGTTCCTTCCCCACCGTAGGCCAGATTGATCTTGTCCACGTACTCCATAAGCTCGGTGGCCTTGGCCTTACCGATATACTCGTGGAGCGTGCCGCCGAAATTGTTGGTGATGTTATATTTACCGTCGGAAAAGGCACCTGCGCCTCCGAAGCCGTTCATGATCGCACAGGGCTTACAGTGCAGGCAGGACTTGACCTTTACGCCATCGATGGGACACTTGCGCTTCTCCAGAGGATTGCCCGACTCAAAAACGGCAATACGAAGCTCCTTCTTTAAGCGAGACAGCTCATAGGCGGTAAAGATACCACCGGGGCCGGCACCAATGATGATAATGTCAAACTGATTCTTCATAATTTCATTCCTTTCGTTATGTCTGCGATGGTTATCGCAATAGATCGAACGGACATAATCCATGTTATTATACCACATATTTTCTGCAAATGCAAGTAGTTCTCTTTCTTTTTGTAAAAAGTCCACAAATCCCTGTTGTCTTTCAAAAACGCATTGACAATCGAAGGAAAATACGATATAATATGAGAAATGACTATTCTACGCGGAGGCTTTCATGTCTACTGAAATCATACATACGAATCCCCCCCTGTTCATCGTCTTTGACGGCATGGACGGTACGGGAAAAACCACCCAGATGCGCTTGCTCTGCGAGCGGCTGAACGCCGCAGGCATGGAAACGGTGCTGACCGCCGAGCCCTCCACATCCCCCGACGGGCAGGCTCTCCGCCGCGCTCTTTCGGGTAAGGAGCCCGCCAATAACAGCCGCATGGCCGCCCTGTTCCTCATTGACCGCATCGGGCATAACGCCGAGATCGAAGGGTGGCTTTCCGAGGGCAAGACCGTCATCTCCGACCGCTACTACTACGCCTCCATGGCCTATCAGGGTCAGGGGGACAACTTTGAATGGGTCGCCCGCATGAATCTGGATTGTCCCCACATCCGCAAGCCTGACGGTGCTATCCTTCTGGATATGAACCCCGAGGACAGCATGGCCCGCATCCGAGCCAACCGCACCACCGATGAGCTGGAGATCTATGAGACCGTTGCCCAGCAGGAAAAGATCCGCGCCCGCTTCGCGCAGGTTACCGAGTATCTGAAGGATCGCGATCTCATCATCACAGTCAACGCCGCGGGCACCGTGGACGAGGTGGCGGAGAGAGTGTGGCAGGCCTACGAGATCATCCGCAACGCCAAGCATCTTTAAACCCAAAACCATACAAATAAGGAGAAAAATCATGGCAATCCTCGCAAAAACGCCCCCTATGGGCTTCAACACCTGGAACACCTTCGGCCCCGACATCAACGAACAAATGGTGCTGGAAATGGCCGACGTTATTGCCGAGCAGGGCTATCGCGACGCAGGCTACAAATACGTAGTCATCGACGACTGCTGGTCGCTCCGTGAGCGCGACGAGAACGGCAACCTGGTGGCCGATCCCGAGAAGTTCCCCCACGGTATGAAGTACGTAGGCGACTACATTCACTCCAAGGGTCTAAAGTTCGGTATGTACTCCTGCGCCGGTACCCGCACCTGTGCCGGTTACCCCGCCTCCTTCGACCACGAATTCCAGGACGCCCGCACCTTTGCTTCCTGGGGCGTGGATTTCCTCAAGTACGACTTTTGCTACTTCCCTTCCTTTGCCAACTGCCAGCACCGCTACCTGCAGATGGCCCAGGCTCTCCGCGCCACGGGTCGTGACATTCTGTTCTCTGCCTGCAACTGGGGCGTACAGGAGCCCTGGAGCTGGATGCGTAGCGTGGGCGCCCACATGTACCGCTCCACGGGTGATATTGTGGACAATTTTGCCTCCACCTCCCACATTATGGCAAGCCAGATGAACAACTTCAACGCCAACGCATCGGGCTGCTTCAACGACATGGATATGCTCACCATCGGCATGGCCGGTCAGGGCTTCGTAGGCCGCGAGGACTGCAACAGCTACACCGAGTACGAGACCCAGTTCGCCTTCTGGTGCTTCACCGCCGCCCCCCTCATGATGGGCGCTGATCTCCGCAAGGTTTCCGATGAATACCGCGCCATGCTTCAGCACAAGGAGCTGATTCGTCTGAATCAGGATCCCGAGTGCCGTCCTCCCTACCGTGTCCGCGAGCAGGATGGCGCCCATATCCTGGTCCGTCACCTGGCAAACGGAGAGTTCGCCGTAGGCGTGTTCAACCTGCATTCCACAGCCCGCCAGGTTGAGATCACCTTCGCCGAGCTGGGCGTCCCCGCAAATTCGGGCGTTAAGCTGGCCCTTACCGACGTTATCACCGGCGAGGAGCACGCTCCCAAGCGGGACGATTTCATCGCCTCTCTCGAAGGCCACGGCTGTAAGGTCTACCGCGCCAAGTTCGTCCGCGACCGCAAAAAGTACTGATCCTCCATGGAATTCTATCAAAAGCTCGTCGTGGCCGAGCGCTCCGCCGACGCCTACTGCGTGGAGTGCGATACCCCCATGACGGGAGACGAAGCCGCCCTCAATTACAAGCTGGTGGACAAAAAGACCACCCACATTCTCTGCCCCGCCTGTCTGGGCAAGAAAATGGAGCTAACCCCCGAGACATTGCGGGAGATGATCACTCTGTTCCGCAAGCAGGGGTGTACCATGTTCTCCCCGTGGGTGGATATGGACGCGTGAGCTTTACCCTATTACACAAGAAAGAAAGCTATTGCTATGAAGAAAAAAAGTAAGATCCTTTGCCTGATCTGCGCCGCCGCACTTTTGGTGGTTCTGTTCGTGCCCTTCAGCGTGGTTCATTACGATGATGGCGGCACGGTCAAGATCACGGCTCTGACCTATTCTGTAGTAAAATGGAACAAACTGGAGATTTATTTGAACGAGGACGGAACCTCATACGGCAGACGCCATGAGAACACATGCGTCTACCTGTTCCCCAACAATTTCAAGGATCTGGACGAGCTTTGGGACATCCGACATTAAAATTATGTACGATTTAAAAAATCCGCCCTGCCGAAAATTTCGGCAGGGCGGTTCCTGTTCTGAAGAATGAACATTATCCGTGGAACAGCTTCTTCTCCTCAAACACCGGCTCGCAGGTGACGTAGGTTCCCAGCTTGCCGAAGAGCTTATCGTCGGCGTGGGCGAGGATAACCGTGGAGTGAACCTCACTGCCGCGCAGGTTGTTCAGCTCCTCCATAGCCATGGAAGCGTACTCGTCGGTAACAGCGCAGATGGAGAGGGCAATGAGCAGCTCGTCGGTGTGCATACGGGGATTCTTGGAACCCAGATGCTCCACCTTGAGGTGCTGAATGGGCGCGATGACCTCGGGGGAGATCAGATTGATCTCGTCGGGCACACGAGCCAGATACTTCAGCGCATTGAGCAGAGCGGCGGAGGATGCGCCCAAAAGCTCGGTGGTCTTACCCGTAACGATATGCCCATCGGGCAGCTGAATGGCCACGGCAGGAGCATTCGTGCGCTCTGCCACGGCGCGGGCGGCACAGATCACAGGTCGGTCAGCCTCGGTCACACCGGCCTCGTCCATGAGTAACTCGATCTTCTGCATCTCAGCCTTATCGGCATTTCCCTTGCAATGAGCGCAGGCAGTCTTGTAGTAGCGGCGCAGGATCTCCTGGCGGGAGGCGGCACAGACGGCCTCGTCGTCGTAGACGGCGTTTCCTGCCTGATTGACGCCCATATCCGTGGGGCTCTTGTAGGGGCAGGAGCCAAAGATGCGGGTCATCATGGCCTCCAGCACGCGGAAGATCTCCACGTCGCGGTTGTAGTTCACCGCCAGCTTGCCGTAAGCCTGCAGATGGTAGGGGTCAATCATATTCACGTCGGCCAGATCGGCGGTAGCCGCCTCGTAGGCCAGATTTACGGGATGCTTGAGAGGCAGATTCCAGATGGGAAACGTCTCGAACTTGGCGTATCCCGACATGATTCCCCGCTTGTGCTCGTGGTAGAGTTGGGAAAGACAGGTCGCCATCTTACCGCTACCGGGCCCGGGGGCGGTAACAATGACCAAAGAGCGTGTAGTCTCAATATAATCGTTGCGGCCGAAGCCCTCCTCGCTGACGATGTGGGCCACGTCCTGGGGGTAGTTGTTGATGTTATAGTGGCGGTAAACCTTAACACCCAGAGCCTCCATGGTCTTCTTGAAGGCGTCGGCGGCGTGCTGGCCGGCGTATCTCGTCATGACCACGCTACCTACGTACAAACCAACCTGTCGGAAGCTGTCGATGAGGCGCATGACCTCGCGGTCGTAGGTGATGCCCAGATCCCCGCGGTACTTGTTGTTCTCAATATCGGCGGCGTTAATGGCGATGACCACCTCAGCCTGCTCCTTCAGAGCGCAAAGCATCTGGAGCTTGCTGTCGGGCTTGAAGCCGGGGAGCACCCTGGACGCGTGGTAGTCGTCGAAAAGCTTCCCTCCAAATTCCATATAGAGCTTGCCGCCGAAGGTCTCGATCCGCTCGCGGATCTTGGCGGATTGCAGGCGGATATACTCCTCGTTGGAAAAGCCTTCCTTCAGTCCTGCGGTCATGGATTCTGTCTGCATGGTGTCACCCCCGTTTTTCCGTCGGTTTCGGTCTCATAAAAAACCAATATATATTATACCACATTCCAAGCGTTTTTTCAACACGTTTTGCACTTTTTTTGCAGGAATTCCATTGAAAATCGAAGGAAGTCACCACCGAGACAAAAGGACCGCCGCAAAAAGCGGCGGTCCGGGAGCAAATCATTCTTCAAAGATGCGCAGAACAGGTCTGCCGTCCTTTATTTCCCAAATATTTTCAAAGTCGAACTCCGCGAAATCTGCCTCGCCGTAGCTCCTTCCGGATTCCAGAACGTAGCAATCCAGAGGGCCGACCTTAAAGTTTTCCAGCTCCATGATGGCAGCGAGAGTCGCGGCATCCATTATCTCCAGGAGCTTTGCCTCCAGCTGAATGGTTTCCTCCATGGTAGCCGCGGGATCGTAGAGGTACATCCTTTCATCAGCCGTGAACTCTCCCGTAAACAAAGCGGGATTAAAGCGTTCAGGGTCAATATGCAACATATTCGTCAAAACATCCACGGTCTTGGGCACAAAGTACGAGTCGAACTTTTTGAAATAGAAGTTCTTTTCGGGGTCTCCCGCATATCCGTCGCGCCAACCGTCGGGGAGGGGTGCGTCATGGGACAGATCGAACAGGGTGCGATAGTACCGCTCCAGTATGAACAAATACTGGGACTCGTTCATGATCCTGGGGAACAAGCACACGTGTCCTGACAGCCCACTCACCAAGGTATCCGGATGCTCCGAGACAACCGCGCAATCCACGCTGTAAGAGGTAATGACCGTATAGGCGTTCCCTACCAGCGCACCGAGAAGATTCTCGTCGTTGTACTCAGTCAAGGGAGATGTTCCAACAGCTATCACACTTGTGGCGTTGGCGTAGCAGCTATCCACCATCTGCGCCTGTCCCGCCAGTCCGCCCGCATACAGACGGAACTCCGCCTCCTGCGCCGCGGCGGTGTAGCCTTTAACCATCACGGTACAGTCCTTAACGTAGCAACCGGCCAAGTAAGAGGCGTTCCCCGCCAAAACACCTGCGAAGACATTGGAGGCGTTTCGGACAACGACCGTTGCGCCCTCCACGCCCAAATTGGCCACCATACCCATGTACGGCTTATTGTCGTACATGTAGGGATAGATGCTCGTAGAGCCACTCACGCCAAAGAGACCGACATACAAAGGCTTCTCTGCGGGAGACTGAGCGGTATAACTATGGGGCAGGCCATTCTGTATCTTCTCAACGGTGCTGACCACAGGTGTCTCCTGCTCCGCCTCAATAACCAGCCCGCGGATCACGTATCCGTTGCCGTCAAACTGCCCCATAAAAGGCTCCTCGGCGGAGCCGATGGGGATGAAGGGGGCATCCCCATCGGTAAAGGTAAGGTCATTCATTAGGATATACTTGCCGTCCAGATCATTCCGGACAGCATCCAAATCCTCCACGGTGTACACGCCGATCCATCCCTCGGGGACGGTATCCTGTCTTCCGCCCTCGCTGAGGAAGGGGAGATTGAGCATGCGGCGTAGGGAGGGGACGGCGGCAAAGACCGTCACGGTAAGCAGAGCCAGCGTCAGCGTTGCGGCGAGAGCGATGGTGAGCACACGGCGCACATGGATTGACTTCCCCGCATTTCCGCCACGGTACTCGCGGGCGGATTCTACCATTGAGTGATCTATGTCACCGAAAGCACCGAAAAGGCGCTCGGCTTTTTGATTATCATTTCGTTTCATACGAAAACTCCTTTCTGTACGGATATCAGAGTGTAATGTCGTTGGATTCCAGATGCTCCCGCAAGCGCTCCCGTAAACGGTGGAGACGGACGCGGACGGTGCCGGTACGCAATCCGAGGTCGCGTGCAATGGAATCAATGGGTTCGCCGTCGTAGTAACGGCGGATCATGATGCTCCGATCCTCGGGCGTCAGGGCGACCAGAAATTCTTCCAGCGTGTCACGCAGGGTCATATCCTCCACGATATCCGGCACGTCGGTATCGGGAAGACATTCCGCCAATTCCTCTAAAAGAACCGTTCCGCCGCAGGTGCGCTTGGATGCTTCCCTCTTTCGGAGACAGCTCACTGCAATATTGCGGGTCACCTTCCCCACGTACGCCATAAGGGATGCAGGACGATTGGGAGGAATGGTATCCCATACGGCCAGATAGACGTCGTTTACACATTCCTCGGCATCCTCGTGACGCCCCAAAAGATTCATGGCCAGGCGGTAGCAAAGGCGACCGTATTTCGTTTCCACTTGGGCGAGTCCCTCCTCGGAGCGTTGCCATAGCCTTTCAATGATCTCGGCATCCTCAGGCACGTTGTTTGTAAGAGTTCGATTCATACTGATATCATTCCTTTCCCGTCCGAATCCAATCCTTGGCTTTTCAGACGTCTCTCCTGTTTTGAGATCTCACCCATTATGTCGCAAATAAGCATGAAAACGTTACATCCGTACAAAAAGAAATTCGGGCGGCTCGCTAATGAGCAAACCGCCCGAAAGGTTAGTCTTCCGTTGTTTCGGGCGCCAGAGGATCCCTGACTCCCTCGCGATAATACAGATAGTATTCTCCGTCCTCTCCCAGAAGCAGGAGAAAATCGGGTTGATCCTCCACGCTGTACAGCACGTACGCGTACTCCTTTTCCTCAAAGAGATTCGCGCCAAAGGGCGGCACCACCGATTCGATCGCCGTCTCGGTTTCGGCTACAGCCTCGGTCTCATAGTCTTCCCCCTCATAGGTCTCATCGGGAGGCAGAGGCTCGTCGGTTTCGGGCTCGACCGTCGTGACTGGCTCGGTGATCACGGGAATACCGTCATCCTTGACCTGACCGACGATCTTGTCGATGGGATACTTTTTCAAGGTCAACCCTCGCTTACCGATCACACCCGACAGGTAGTAGGTTTCGTCCTGATATACGAAAGCGCTGTGATCCCCGGGGGTAACCCACTCGGCCACGTCGCGGTAGGAGTTGAAGCCCCACCAGTACAGGACGGCAAGAAGCATCCCCAAAAGCAGGAAGGCGATCACCGCCCGCAAAGCAAAGAGGGCGCGCTTCTGCTTGGGTTTGACGATTGTTTCGGCAGACACGTTTTCGTTCATGGAATTCTCCTTATTCATGGGTCAGAAGTCCCAGACGGTCCATCCAGTAGATCACGTGGGAAGCAAAGCCGTGGTTGCAGCTGGCACCCGAGCTGACCAGTTCCCACAGAGTGCCCGTCTTGTCGGCCATGTAGGTGAAGTAGCCCTTGATGTTGTCGTACAGCTCATCCTTGAAGCCGTAGCGATCCAGCAGATCCAGACGCAGGTAGTTGCCGATGAAGGCGTTGGCAGGCCAGATTTCGGGGAACAGACCCTTCTCAGCGCGGGCATAGCCGAAATCGTGAACCAGAGTATTCCACAGCCAAGGATGGCTCTCGGGCGTAGCAATCTCGCAGAAGAATGCGTAGTACTGGCAGGACTCGGTGCGCTCGCCCGACAGAACCAGCTTCCCGTCGCGGCGGTAGGCGTTGTCGCAGTAGAAGCCCGACTCGGTCATGGACAGGTCGTTGATCACCTTGCGAAGGTTGGCGGCCTTGTCGATGAGCGCCTCGTCGGCGTAGAGCTTGCCCAGGCCGTCCAGCATGTAGGCGTAGAGCATATTGGAGGCAAAGGACACGTCCTGGGTCAGCTCGTTGGACTTGGACCACTCCAGGAATACCCAAGACTCCAGATTCTCCAGAAGCCCGTACTCGTTCTCGTACTTTCCGAAGAAGGCGATCAGATCGTACATCTTCTCCTTGGCGCCGTCCACGAAGTCGCGGTCTTCCGTGCGGGCGAAGTACTCGCACAGCTCCACGGCGTACCACATTGCCCAGTTAGGAATGTAGGTCTTGTCGTAGTGATCCGAGGGATAGCACATGGGCAGCATACCCTTGGGGATGAATTCAAAGCTCTCGGGCAGGAGGAAGTTCTGCAGGAAGGCACGCTCCAGAGCAGCTTTGCCCGTCAGAGCAAACTCCACACGGGAGGTAAAGAAGCTGTCGCAGAGCCAGCCGGCACGCTCGCGGGAGGGGCAATCCATGTAGATATCCACGGAATTGGCGCGGTAAGTCTCAATGGCGGCGTTGTAAATGTGCTTCATCGCCGCATCATCGCTGGCAAAGCGGGCGTTGATGGCCGAGAGGGGGAACGCGATGTGATGCAGGTGCAGACCCTTGACCGTCATAGCGGCGCCCTTGGCTACGATGCGGGCGTACTTCATGACGTGGGGCATGGCGCACTGCAGGTGATACTTCCCTGCCTTTGCGATCACGGTGATGATATTGGACAGTCCCAGACGGAAGGGGCGCACCTGGCCGTCCAGCAAAATCTCGTCAAAGATGATGAACAGCTCACCGTCACCCTCAGCCTCCAGATCGAACTCGTAGATACCCGTGGTGTTGCAGGGGAACTCGATGTCGGCATAGGTATCGGCCCCCAGCGTGATCACGTCGGGCGTTTCGGTCACATCGGCCTGACCGTCGAAATCACACTTGCCGACCTCGCGGTGAGAGGCATATTCCAACTCGTCCTCACGGTAGGCCAGATAATGCGCTCCGATATCGCTGATCTCGCGGGAATTATAGTAGCGTTCCTTGTCGGAGTAGCTGACATTGCCTCGGTGAATGACCGACACGGGGAACACCTCGTCATCGGTATCCATGGGGATATCGCGATACAGGAAATGACCGGCCACAGCAGGCTCTACCTCTACAGGAGTAGCGGCGGTGTCGGGATTGATCTCGTAATCAAAGGCACCATCCGAGAGCTTGTAGGTCTCCACGAAGGTACGCTGGAAGGAGTAACGCTGAACCTTGTTGATACGCTCGACAACGGGGTATGCCACAAAGCCGTCTTTACCCGTAGCGGCTACGATCTCCCCACCCACGTCGATCTCAGCGCACAGGAAGCCGGGCTGGTTGAGGTAGGAGAAGGCGTTGACGTTATAGGAAGCCACACGCAGAGCGACGGTGTTTACATCCTTAGTGAGATACTTGGACAGATCGTACTCGTCCACGCGGAAGTAGCCGTGGCAGCAGCGGGCGGGGCCGTGGGCGACGTAGACGCCGTTGACGGTCAGCACGAAGGCGCAGGATGCGGCGGCAGACAGGGTCACGGGCTTGTCCGTAGCAGGAAGGGTGGCGACAAAGCAAACAATGCGGTTCATCACCTTGGCGGTTCCCTTTTCCCATACGGGGGTGGCAGCGCGGAAGGTGTAATCGTGGGTATACATGATATGTCTCCTTTCGATGATAACAATGTGAAAGAGGCACTCTGTGCCATTATTCGTATTATATCATGTTTCGCGTCAAAATGCAATAGATTTTCCCCGAATGCCTTGATTTTCTTGTGAAAATATGGTATACTTTCCTATGTATTCAGCACTATGGAGGTCTTACCATGGCAATCCATTTTTCGCGCGAGCAGTATTCCGAGCTCCGCAACACCTACCGCAAGTGGTGGAACGGAGAATTGAACCGTCCCATCGTCCCCATCGAGACCTGCGGCCTCCCCTCCCCCGAAAATACCGACGGCCCCTTGCTGTGTTTCCCAAACGCCTGGGATCTGTCCATCAACCCACGGGAGTTCGTAAATGCCTTCGACACAGCCATGGATTCCCATCGATGGCACGGGGATGGCTTTCCCCTGTTCCGTACTACCGCCTTCGGTCCCGGTGTACTGGCCGCCTTTCTGGGCTGCATTCCCCAAGGCGCGCCCCAAACGGTATGGTTCCATCCACCCCGTAAGGATATTCCCATTGAAGAGCTACACTTTGAATTTGACGAAAACAATCCCTGTTACAGGCGCGTTCTGAATCTCTTTGAAGCCGCCATGGAAAAATGGCGCGGCCGTGTCGTGGTGGGCATGGTGGATATGGGAGGAATTTTGGACGTCCTCCAAAGCTTTCGCGGCGCGGAGAACCTGCTTCTGGATCTCTACGATGACCCCGACGAGGTTCTGCGCTGTGTCAACGAGCTTCAGGACATGTGGTTTTTGTACTTTAACAAATTCAACGCCGTCATGGAGGGCGAGGCCGAAGGGTATTCCCATTGGTACGGCATGTATCACGAACGCCCCGGCTACATCCTTCAATCCGATTTTTCCTACATGATCAGCCCCGCCATGTTCAAGACCTTTGTAGCGCCCGAGCTTTCCTCCTCCGCCGACCGATTGCACAATGCTGTGTATCATCTGGACGGTATCGGAGAGATTCCGCACCTGGATACCATCCTGGCCATGGAGGGAGTCAAGGGTGTCCAGTGGGTTCCCGGCGCCGGCGACCCGGAGAAGCAAAACTGGGACGAGCTTCTGGGGCGTATACTGAACGCGGGAAAGAAGCTCATTCACCGCGCTCAAAAGCCCGACGGAAGTCCCATTGATATGGCCAAAGACAGACTTGGACAGTTATACTTTTCACCTCGTTGCTGGTACGAATCCGATATTGCAGAAGCCCGCCGATACGGATTCATGTACGGGATCCGAGTTGAAAGATCGTAAAAGTGAGACATATGGAGGAAATATGAACCGCTACGTTATTACCGATTACGGTGTCATTCCCAATATCGACACCCTGCAGACCGAGGCCATTCAAAAGGTCTTTGACCTCTGCCGCGAGGATGGCGGCACCGTAGTCATTCCCGCAGGATATTTCTGCGTCGCCGCTCTGCGGATGTGGTCGAATACCACCCTGTACCTGGAGGCAGGAGCCGAGCTTCTGGGCTCCGAGGAATGCACCGATTACGAGGTCTTCCCCGTCCCCGAGGGGGTGGAGCTGCGCACCGACATGGAGCTCATTACCCAGTATTACCTCGACAAGCCTTGGCCGGAATACCGTCGCGCCATGATCTCGGCCTACGGCGAGAAGAATATTGCCATCATCGGGGAGGGCGAGGATTCGGTCATCGACGGCCGCGACTGCTTCGACCCCGACGGCGAGGAGGGATTCCGCGGCCCCCACGGCGTGTTCATCACCAACTGCGAGGACGTGGTCATGAAGAACTACACCATCAAGCGCAACGGCAACTTCATGCACCAGCTGGATAACTGCCAAAACATCCTTATGGAGAACGTGACTTGCCTTGCGGGTCACGACGGCATCCATCTGCACCATTGCACCCATACCCTCATTCGTGATTGCCGCTTCATCACGGGAGACGACTGCGTGGCGGGTATCAATATCAAGGATCTCACGGTGAAGAACTGCGAGATCAACACCTCCTGTCAGGCCTTCCGCATCGGCGGCCACGACATTTTGGTGGAGGACTGCCACATCTGGGGTCCCGGCTACTACCCCCACCGCATGACCATTGTTAAGGGCAAGGGCATCGAGCTTCCCCGCGAGGAAGGACGGCACAACATCCACGCCCTGGTCTACCACTTCGCCAGCACCAACTTCCCCTCGGAGATTCCCTACGGCAACTACGTCTTCCGCAACTGCCTCGTGGAGACCGTAGACCGCCTCATGCTCTACAAGGCCGACGGCGGATCCTTGGAGAGCGGGGCGTATCTCGCGGATATGACCTTCGAGAACGTGACCTTCAAGGGAATGTTGTACCCCGCCTACTGTATCCCCAGCGAGAAGGTGCCGCTGACCGTGACCCTCAAAAACTGCTCCGTGGATTTCCGCGAGGAGAGCAAAGACTGCGGATATGGGTTGTTTGAGAACGGAGCGGAGAATTTGACGGTGGTTGTGGAAAAATAACGAGAGTATTCGCGCCCTTTAGCATTCCCCGCTGGGGAAGGCTAAAAACAGCCCGACGGATCGTCATTGACCCGTCGGGCTGTTTTCATCATATGTAGGCTTCAATCCCAATCAAACGACGCGAATCCGCACTGAAAAATCCGGTTCTTGATCTCATACCACAGCGCCTCCTGCCCCTCATCCGCTCGGAAAATGATCTGCGGATATTTCATCTGCGGATCCGTATAAAAAATAAACGTTCCGTCTGATCTTCTTCGGTCACAGATGTATTTGGGTTTTGAACGCTTCACGTTCTTGGCCTTACACCATCCCTTGTAGGCGTTGGAATAGGAGATGTTCCATGTCGTCCCTTTCTCGTCCCGATATAGGATTCCGGACTCGTCTATTTCGATGATGGCAGAAAGAGATAATATCTGCGGCTTTTGCGAAACAATATCATGATCTTTTCGCCTTTTGAGAAATCCAAACATCATAATGAATCACACCTATATTCTTTATTGAAAGTTCTTGGAAGGGGGTCAAGGGGGAAACCTTCTTGAAAGAAGGTTTCCCCCTTGCTCGCTCTCTATCAGAACGCCCAGTTACCGTTCACGAAGATCGCCACGCGCTCACCGCTCTCGGTGATGGCGGTGACAGACAGATCCTCGGTGCCGATCATGAAGTCCACGTGGATCATGGAATCGTTGATACCCATGGCGTGGAGCTCGTCCAAGGTATACTTGTCGTAATTCTTGACACAGTTGGTAAAGCCTGCGCCCAGAGCCAGATGGCAAGCGGCATTCTCGTCGAACAGAGTCTCGTAGAAGGTGATACCGCTCTCACGGATGGGAGAGGTGTAGGGCACCAGAGCGCACTCGCCCAGCATGGCGGCGCCTTCGTCCATGGAGATCATCTGCTTGAGCAGATCCTCACCCTTCTCGGCCTTGGCTTCCACAACCTTACCGCCCTCAAAGCGAACCGAGAAGTTCTCAATGAGCTGACCGCGGTAGGACAGAGGCAGGGAGGCTACCACCAGACCCTCGGCGCAACCAGCCTTGGGGGAGGTGAAGATCTCCTCGGAGGGGATGTTGGGGTTGAACTCCTCGCCGCCCAGGGTATGCTCGCTACCGCCGCAGAAGATGCCCTCGGGGATCATCTCTACGGTGAAGTCAGTGCCGTTGGCAGCCTTGTACTCCATCGTCTTGATATGCAGATTGTTCAGGAACTCGCAACGGCTGCGGAAGCTCTCGTTGTGAGCCTTCCACTCGGCCACAGGATCGAGATCGTTCCCTGCCTTGTCGATGACGCGGGAGGTAAACAGAATGGCGTTCCAGAGCTTCTCCATAGCGGTGGAGGTGCGGATGCCGGGGAATACCTTCTTAGCCCAAGCCTCGCCGGGAACGGCGGCAATGCACCACTTATACTTGTTGTCCATGGCGTCGCGGAAGGGCTTGATGACGGGGTAACGGGCCTGGGCAGCCTTGGACATCTTCTCCTGATTGATACCCTTCAGACCGTCGGGATCGTCGGACATGATGTAGAGCATGGCAGGGTTGTTGTCCAGACGGTACTGGAGCTTGGCACGCTCGATATCGTCTACCACAGACAGAGACTTGAGGGTGCGGTAGCGGTAATGAAGCTTAGCGAGAGGCTGGTAGCTCCACTCCACCTTAACCGAGGATGCGCCCTTCTTGTAGCAGGCCTCCACGCACATAGCCACGAATTCGGGCTGGTCAAGGCTTGCCTGGATGATGACGGCATCACCCTTCTTGATGGCCACGCCGCACTCGGCCAGCAGGCGGGCATAATTACGGAGAGTTGTTTTTTTCATGATATTGTTTCCTTTCGGGTAATATTTCGATAGTAGAAGTATACCACATTTTACAGAGAAAGTCAACTATTCATGAGAAATCTTTGTGGGATTTCTACCTCTTATCTCCGTATGATCTCCATAGGGGGATGCGATCAGCCTTCCGGGACTCTTTCGGCCGATAGCTCTCCTAAAATCGCGAAGGATGTCGGGAGGGGCTCACTCTCCTCTGCAGACGGGATGGCAATATGCACAATCCCGTCTGACAGGTACTCGGAAACGAAAAACACCCCTTCAAAAACCTCTGAAAAAGGGCAAAACAGGCCAAAATCGCGGTAATTTTGAAGGGTCGAAAAACGCCTCACAGGCATTTCTTCCCTGCTTGTGCAACATGACGAATGTATTTTGCATATTCCAAAACAAAAAAAATCGGCGTACCCGCACGGTGGCAGGTACGCCGATAAAATGGAAGATTACTTGTTGAAATCCATGCTCATCTGACCCTGCTCACCCAGCTCGGCGCGGTGCTTTTCCAGCAGAGCGGCGATACGGGCGTTGGGATCCAGCAAGCTGGAGATGGTGGTATCGTGGTTGAGGGTATCGATGATATGGGCTACGTACTTGGCCATATTGACTTCTACGTACCAAGGCTTCTCCAGAATTTCGGGCTTACGGTAAACCAGATTCGTGGTGAAGATCTTGTCAATGATACCGTTCTCATAAGCCTCATCAAAGGCGGCAAAGCCGTCGGTGAACAGGCCAAAGGTAGCGAAGTTGAACACGCGCTTGGCGCCGTAGACCTGCTTAAGCTGGGTAGCTACGTCCAAAAGAGAGCCGCCCGAGGAGATCATATCGTCCACGATGATGACGTCCTTACCGTTGAGGTCCTGACCCAGGTACTTGTGCTCCAGGATGGGGTTCTTGCCATTGACGATGGTGGAGTAGTCGCGACGCTTGTAGAACATACCTACGTCTACAGACAGGGAGTTGGAATAGTTGATGCAACGACCCATAGCGCCCTCGTCGGGGGAGATCATAACCACGTGATCCTTATCGATGATGACATCGGGCACGTTCTTCACCATTGCCTTGATCATCTGGTAGTTGGGCATGACGTTGTCGAAGCCCGACAGGGGGATGGCATTGGCTACGCGGGGATCGTGGGCATCAAAGGTGATGATGTTGGCCACACCCATATTCACCAGCTCCTGAAGCATCATGGCGCAGTCCAGAGACTCTCTGGAGGTACGCTTGTGCTGACGACCCTCGTAGAGCATGGGCATGATGACGGTAATGCGGCGAGCCTTACCACCGATGGCGGCGATGATGCGCTTGAGATCGGCGTAGTGGTCGTCGGGGCTCATGGGCACGACCATGCCGTGCATTTTATAAGTTACACCATAGTTAAAGACGTCGCAGAAGATGTAGACGTCCTGTCCACGCATGGACTCCTTGATGAGAGATTTTCCCTCACCCGAGCCGAAGCGGGGGCAAGAAACGTGAGCCAGGTAGGTATCCTCGGAATCGTGGCGTGTCCACTCCTTAAGATAGCTGTCTACGCGATCAACGAAGGCCTCGGAGCCGTTCATACCAATGACGGTCAACTCGCCGTACAGAGATTCTTTCATACTCATTGTCATTACCCTTTCTGTATCCGTGATTTTAGACAAAATTCGACCAAAAAGCCGAGGTTTTTTCGGCGTTTACGTCTTGATAGTCAAAAGTCCTTCCACGCCACCCTACGGACAGGTCTATCCGTAGGATGCCGCGGAAGGGCTTACATCATTCAATTAGAGCAGCTTTACGAAGCGGCCGTAAGCCTCGTCCCAAGCGCCGCGATAGGTGCAGGGAGTGTAGTGCTTGACCTCGAAGGAGTTCGCCACGACCTGACGAGCCTCGGACAGATCCTTGATCGCGCCGAGAGCCATCATCTGGGCCAGCAGGTTACCGATGGAGGTAGCCTCCTCGGGACCGGCAGAGACTTCCAGACCGCAAGCGTCAGCGGTCATCTGGGACAGGAAGTGATCCTTGGTACCGCCGCCCACCACGTTGATCATGGTAGCCTTCTTGCCGCGCAGAGTCTGGATACCCTCCACGGTGTAGCGATACTTCAGAGCGAGAGACTCGTAGATGCAACGGACGACCTCGCCCACAGTCTCGGGGACATGCTGGCCGGTCTTGCGGCAGAACTCGCGGATCTTCTCGGGCATGTTGCCGGGGGGGTTGAAGGAAGGATCGTCGGGGTTGATGAGGGACTGGAAGGGAGAAGCCTCCTTAGCCCAAGCCTCCATCTGAGCGAAGCTATAGTCCTTACCTTCGCGCTTCCACTGACGGCGGGACTCCTGGATGATCCAGAGACCCATGATGTTCTTCAGGAAGCGGATGGTGCCGTTGATACCGCCCTCGTTGGTGAAGTTAGCGGCGCGGGTATCGTCGTTGATCAGAGGCTGGGGCAGCTCCATACCCATCAGCGACCAAGTACCGGAGCTGATGTAGATGAAGTCCTCTGCCTGAGAGGGCACAGCCATAACGGCAGATGCGGTATCGTGGGAAGCAACGGTGTAGACGTTGATGTTATTCTTACCTACCTCGTCGGTGATGGAGGGCAGCAGACCGCCGAGATTGTAGCCGGGCTGAACGATCTCGGGGAACAGGCTGCGCTTAACGCCCAGCTTATCGGTGAGGTTGAAGGCGAAGTCGCGCTTGGCGGCGTCGAGGATCATACCGGTGGAAGCGATGGTGTACTCGGTAGCCATCTTACCGGTCAGGAAATAGTTGAGCAGGTCGGGGATGAAGAGCAGCTTCTCAGCGCGGTTCAGTGCGTCGGCATCGTCGCGCATTTCGGCGGCGAGCTGGTTGAGGGTATTGAAGTCGATGGCCTGGATACCGGTGGTATCGTAAACTTCCTTGGCAGACACGATGGGCTCCATATAGTCGGTAATGCCGACAGTACGGGTGTCGCGGTAGTGGGTGGGGTTGGCCATGAGGCGGCCGTTCTTATCGATCAGGCCGTAGTCAACGCCCCAGGTATCGATACCCATAGAGGTAACGTTATCCCCGTCGATGACGGTCTTGGTGATGGAATTCTTAATCTCAAAATAGATGCGCAGGATGTCCCAAGTGAATCTTCCGTTCACGAACATGGGATCGTTGGAGAAGCGGTGATTCTCACGCAGGGTGAGCTTCTCGCCGTCAAAGGTACCGACGATGCCGCGGCCGCTGGATGCGCCGAGGTCGATCGCTAACATTTTCAAATCTGCCATAGCAACCTCCGAGTATGTACAATGTTTTCTTTGCGTGCGGGGGCATACGTACGCCCTTACACATATAGTGCATTTATTATATCATATTTCGGAGAAAATTGTATGAATTTTTTGTTAATATACAGAGGAAATATCAAAAATGATTTTTGGGATGAGGGAAAATTCAATTTTTGTTTTATCGGGGGGATTTTCTTTGTACTTTTCTCTCCCTGTCGAGATGAAAAGCGAAGTGCAAGCACTTCACAAAAGAGCGCCACTCAAGGGAGTCACCCACGGCACCTTCCTTGGAGAACCATCCCCCTGATCCGCGCGCCATTTTGCCCATGGCAAAATGGCAGACGCGCTGTCAAGTCGCAGTTTTTCATAGAGGCGCGATGTTGGGGGGGCGGCAAC
>JAZRIF010000011.1:0-5640 GCA_045645165.1 Eubacteriales bacterium | reverse complement strand
CGTCGTGGAACTGCACCATGGCCATGCGCTTCTGGGCATCGTCAAAGGCGTCGAAGTTGTAGTCATACACGCCCTCGGCGTCAGCGTAAGCACAGATCTTTTCGGTGACAAGGGGCTTATTTTCCATCTCGGCGTAGCGGCGCTTGAGGCGGGAGATAAAAGTGTAGCACTTGACAAAGCAGGGCTGGAGGGCGTCGTCCCACACGGCAGAGGGGGTAGAGGCCGCGAAGAAGGCCTCAGGGGTGGAGTGGAATACGGCCACGCCTGCCTCCTTTTGTTCCTCCATGTAGACCGCCAGCTCGGCAAGATCCTTACGGGACGCGCCGCCGCCGTGGTTACCCACGCCCCACAGAGCAAAGGCTACTTCCTCGTCCTTCCAAGGCTGCATCTTGCGCTTGACGGCGTTCACGGCGTCTCCTAAATCGTTGGTGTAAATGGTCAGATCCTCGAAGCGGGCGGCCTTGACGCTACTGCCGTCAAAGCCCTTCCACTCCACGTAATTGGCGGGGAGGGTCATGAACTCGGGCATAGGGCGGCAACAGATATAGCCGCTGTAGCCGCACTTGGACAGGATCTGGACAAGTCCTTGGGTATGACCGAAGGAGTCGAAATTCACCGCCGCCGTGGGGATAACGCCGAACTTCTCCTTGAAGTAGGAAAGTCCCGACTCGATCTGACGGACGAAACCCTCGCCCGAGGGAATGTTACAGTCGGGCTGGACATACCATCCGCCCATGATGTGCCACTTCCCCGCGGCCACCAGCTCCTTGATGCGCTCAAAGAGGGCGGGATCGTAGGTCTCCACGAACTCGTAGAGCAGGGCCTCGTTGTGGCAGAAAATATAATCGTACTCGTCAGCGATCTCGCAGGCGGCGTAGAAGGTGGCCAGGGCGGCGGTGGCGCCCTCGTTCCAGTCCCATTGCCAGACGGGGTCAAGGTGGGCGTTACAGATCAGATGCAGTTGCTTCATGAACGTATCTCCTTTATCTCCATCAATTTTGATTCAACCACACCGAAATGCGGTTGCGCTCTTCCATCCAGCGCTTACCGCAGGAGGCGTAGTCGGTGAGAAGCAGGTCACCGTCCTCGGTCTTAACGGTGAAGCGCACGGTCTCGCCGGTCTCGGCATCCAACTGATTGACGATAAGACGGCCATTGTGCAGGACAGGCACGACGGGGGATTCGATGTTCCCGTCCTCCTTCTGCTCGTCACGGGCCAGCGCCAAAGCGCCGAAGGCAAAGGCGATCTTGCCATTCAGGGTCTGCATTTCTACCTCGGGATGAAGGTCAAGGGTGACGGTGGCGCCATTCTTCCACTCACGGGTCAGATCCAAGTAGCCCGTCTCGGTGGCGGTGGTTTCGCCGTTTACCGTGACCGTCGGCTCGTGGCTCCATGCGGGAACACGGAGACGGAGGGTGAAGGTCTCGGGGGTATCCAAGGCAAGAGAAACAGAAGCGTTTCCTTCGTCCGCAAAATTCCCCGAGATGGTGAGGGTTACGGAATTGCCCGCGGGGGTGGCGGCGGTGACCGTGCCGTTACTGTACTCGTTCAGCACGAAGCCGTCGTCCTGCGCCATGACACTCACGAGGGGGAACAGGGCGGTACCCGCCGCGCCGATGCAGGCGCAACAGCCGTAGTAGCCGCCGGTGGAGAACTTCTTGTAGCCGCCGATGCCAATGCCGCGGGCCTTGAAGGTCAGGGGGCTGTAGCTGTCGAAGGGCACACCGGGAACACGGATATTTTCTTCCTTGGAAAGCTGGGGCAGGCCCTCGGTATTGAGACTGCCGTACAGGGCGTTGAGAGCCGACTGCTCGATGCCCTCGGCGTAGATCACCTTCCCCGTCAGGCGCAGAAGCCGCTCCTGCAGGCGCATCCACGTCACCGTGACGCAGGTCTCCTGCATGATGGCCAGAGGCTCGGTCTCCTCGGTCTGCTTGACGGCGGAATGGTCGAACAGCTCGTGGGTACAGCCCGCACAGCCGATGACGGTGATGTCGGTCTTACGGACGGCATCCACGAATTTTTCCACAATGTTCAGGTATCTCGTCTGTCCCGTGACCTCGTAGTAGGCCAGCGCGCCCTCGAAGTAGGACATCATCTCATAGGCCTTGACCACGGGGTACTCAAAGGGCATCTTGGTTCCCTCCTCGGCCAGCTCCAGGAGATTGCCGTCGCGACAGCCGCCGGATTCCAGAATATACTTCGCAAAGGTCAGGTATTTTTCCTCTTCCGTCAGCTTGTAAAGCTCCACGATGGGCTCCAGAATGGAGGCGGAGTTGACGCCACCCCACCAATGGGAGGTCTCGAGGATGGAGAGCTTATCCTCTCCCAGCTTGTCCATCAGGTAGTCCACCTGACCCTTCATGGCGGTGATGATCCGCTCCTTGAAGGCTTCGTCACGGCAGATGCCGTAGAAGTAGAGGCAACCCACAAGGACGTACTTTCTCGTCCACATATCCCAGCCGCAGAATTCCTTCTCTGGGGGGTAGGTGGTGATGCGTCCCCACTCGTCCTGCGAATCCAGAATCCCGCGGACGGTCTCGTAGAGAACGCCGTACAGGGTCTCGTCGGGCAGATAGCGGTAGGTGAGGCAGGCGCCTCGCATCATCTTGCCGAAATACTCGCCGCGCCAGCCCAGATCGGCGGCGTCGGGGCGCTCGGTAAAGACGTGAACGAACTTGTCCCAGAGGGGCTTGTCCAGAAGCTGTTTTTGCAGGATAAAGGCGGCGTTATCGTGAACGGCGCCCTCATAGCGGGCGTTGCCCATGGGGATATAGCGATATCGGTACGGAATCATATCTGTCTCCTTTATAACATACCTTGCGAAAGGCAATGGTCTGTCATTATTATACCTGTATTCTGATGTTTTGTCAAGGGGATCTCTGAATGTTCAGCGTGCGGAGAGCGGCGAGAAGATTTTTCGTCAGTCTAAACAAAATCCGCGCGCCGAGTTCATCCTCTGCGAAGGAATTTTGTAACGAATGACGGAAAAGATTCCGCATAGGCTTTCAGTTCACCGCCTACCAACGTCTTGAAGCTCTGGGCGATATCCTTCCCCATGTGCTTGGACTGGATGGTGCTCCCCTTGACGAGACCCGGCATCTCCAAGTCCTTTCCGGTGATGGAATCCGTATGGACCACGATCATCTTCTTCTCCTTTCTTGATCTCGCGAATTCTTTCTATGCAAACTTGACCGTTACGACTGCCAATGCCGCAGGAAATTCCAAGTGTGATAGTCCAAACCAAACTCAGCATGGCAATCAGGAAGCCCAAGTAAACAAAGTCGTATAGGATCATCACGCTCGTGACAACAATAGGCGCAATCATTTTCTTGCTGTGAGATGTCCTACCGTTACCTCCGATATGATATGTGCTCATTATAGGCATAAATGTAAATAGGGAGCTCGTTTTTACAAACTTTGCCCCCTGTTTATATGAACGATTCCCAGTCGGTTACGTCTCCTCCACATCCCGATACAGGAACAGATCGGCCTTTCCCTCTTGGGAAGTACCGCTGTACACGCGGTTATCAAACCCACCGATTACAAAGCCATGGCTCAGGTAGAACAGGCACGCCGAGAGGTTATTATCCTGCCCCACGGTGTAGATACCCCGCATACCGCGTTCTTTGGCCACCTCCATGCAAGCCTCGATGAGCATACCGCCTATGCCTTGCCCGCGATAGGCTCTGTTCACTTTCAAATCCTCCAGGTAGAGGTAGCGGAACATGGCATTCCGTAGCGCCGCCACGCCGATGCAGGTGTCCCCGTCGTAGGCGCCGAAAAACACTCCGTCGTAGGTGTCCACGTCGTAGGGGTAATCGGGAAAGCACATTTCGGTGGTTTCGTTGAACTCCTGCACCGTGTAGTCCCACTTCCCATTTTGGAGTGAAGGAATCATTCTGCCTCGGATGAGGAAGGGCTGGTTGGGTATGTTGGCGTCGCTTTGGCGATCTCCTTGGATGGGGCGAATCTGTATCATGGTTTGGCCTTTCTTGGGTAGTTATGAATGATTGCGGATAAAATCATCCTTCAAAAGCGCGTAAACGAACGTGTCCTTCCAGATCGGCTCGCCGTTCTCGTCCTTCCAGAAATACACATTCCGGCGAAAACAGGCTTCTCTCGTGAATTTCAGGCTTTCCAGCAAGCGCCAGGAGCGCTCGTTGCAGGGGTCACATTCGGCGTAGATCCTGTGTACGCCCTCCGCAAACGCCTTTTCGATCAAGGCAGCGCAGCTTTCCCCCGCGTAGCCCTGACTCCAATAGCGTCTGTTGAACACATATCCGAGCTCCAGGGAATCGAATTCCCGTTTGCCCAGATACAAATTGCCGATCAGCTTGCATTCGGATTTCAGCTCCACGGCGATCATTTCCTCGGAGTCGATCCGCTCGGCAAGCTCTTTTTCGGTTTCAAGCATATCCATGGGCTTGTAGGGCTCGTACTCCACAACAGTTTCATCGGATAGATATTCATACAGATCCCGGAGATCTTCCCCGCGGTATCTTCTGAGTATCAATCGGTCGGTCTCGGCAATGATCTTCTGTTCCCTCATGATGTCTACCTCGTTGTAGTGCAAGTTATTCGTTCGATTCCATTATATCATAAAATTATCGAAATGTAAATAGGACGACTCAATGTTTACAGATTGAAACCGCCCTGCAGCCTCCCGCCAAACAAAAACCCTGCCGAAGCAGGGCTTTGTATTGTCGCACAACGTGTTGCGCCAAAATTGCGTCAAGATCACACCGGTATTCAACGCTCTCTTTCAATCGTCCAAAGCGCTGAACCATATTTTCTTGCTTCGTACAAGATTCAGTCCAAGCAGAAAAACGATTGCACATACGGCAGAGCCGAGAGTGGCATTCATAATCAATATCTCGGTTTCGGTCATTCCCTCAAAGGATACGAGCATGGAACGTTGCAATGCGAAGATGGATACAAAGGCATCCGCAAAAGATATGTTTCGTAGGGTTATGAGCCATGCGGAGGCACTGCGACGAGATTTTATCAGATTGATTGTCGCAAGCGTAATTTTCGTAAAGGCATAAGTCGCCATTGCTATCATTACGATCATGTGAAATTCGTGCCCTCTGTCACGAACCACCGACAGAATAACAGTTCCGGCAAGAGGAATGGATAACACCATCAGCATCCATCCCGTAAACTTGGCAATAAACCGTTCCTTTGACTTGGCGCATAGCACCGCAAAGCGAACGATACTCAAAATCAAGTAATAGGAGCCGAGGTTTAACAACCACCACGAGTCTGACGCGATGCCAAAAATAAGATGGTATGCACCGAAGGCAACATTGAATAGCAAGCTGACAAGTGCGAATTTAAGCGTTTTATCCATCGATATTCCTCTCGCCCAGCACGCAATCGGTAATGATCTTGATCACGCTATCCATATCGTCAGAGCAATCCCGATTGAGCCATTCCATCAGGACGGCAAATACGCCGGTTAAATAAAATTTGATTACATAGGAGCGTTCACTTTCGGGAACGTGAAAGCGTGAAAGGATGGGATCAAAGATATGCTTGAACATTTTGCCGTACACCTCATCCATATTCATCGAATGGAATTGTTTGATGGATACCTTGAAGATACGCTTATTTTCTTTCATAAAGGTTAGGTAGGG
>JAZRIF010000010.1:0-13884 GCA_045645165.1 Eubacteriales bacterium | reverse complement strand
AACATCTTTTTGATTTGTGGCAATAATTCTTTTGTGTGTTGATACTTTCTTGGCATACAATTACCCCCTTGATATGGTATCTATATTCTACCACATCAAGGGGGCTTTTGTCTACTGTCCGTTTTTAACGGACTTGTTCAGCAACGGAAGGGTTCTTTTGCTTTGTTTCATTTCTTTTTGCCGAAAACCAAGATGGCCACAGAAGCAATCAAGGACAGCACGCCCAACAGAACCATCATGAAATAGACACCGCCTTTTCCGTGACGGAGCACTAACAAAAAGGTGGGAAGGTCTGCGCCACCGATGATGCCGACGCCCTCCGTAGCACCTTCGATGGTGTTGATGGATAGGATGACAGCCAAACACAGGAGTAGGATTCCTGTGGCCAGCAGACAGGCGAGAATGATGACCGTCGCGGACAGCGTAAAGATCCTTTTGTTCTTGGCTACGTAGACGGCCTCGATCTCCTCGTTCAAGGAAAATTCTTCCTTGGACATCCCAAAATACTCCAATAATGCTTGGTAGGAGCTTTCGCCCGGGAGGCCGAGGCCGTTCTCCCACTTGGCAACCGCGCTGCGGCTCACGTAGATAGCGTCGGCGAGTGCTTGCTGAGACAGGTGCTTTTCCTGCCGAATGCGTTTCAGTCTGTCCTTGAATTCCATGCTTATATCTCCTTGCGGGCGGATTTTATGATCCCATTATAGCATACATCGGGGCGGAAGTCAAGGCTTTCGGTTGTTACTTTGGCCGTTTGCGGTTGTTACTCTGATAAATGAAGGTGGTATCTCGCCTCGTTCAGCAAAATGCGAATCATTCGTTCTTTCCTGCCAAAGGAAAAACATGGGAACATGAAAAGAACCCAACCGAGAGGAAGGGTTCTTTTTCTTATTGGGCAAACGGTCAAGTGGCTTTTCTTACCTGCTTCTCCCGCAGAATCTGGTCTGCTACGAGGATGACGGAGGCGATGACAACACCGACAAGGATAATATCGGCATCATAGTGAGTGGTATAGTCCCAATGCACGCCGTCCGTGGAGACGGCACCAAAGGAAACGCCAAAGCTCACGGTCAGAATGGCGACCACATACAGAAGGATGTTTCTCACGGCCGCCCGAAGCATGGCGTGCTTGCCCTTCGTCCAGTCGGCGGGAGACAGACTTCCGTTTTCAAGAAGGGAGCGGTAGCCGATGCGGAACAGGAAGGGGGCGGCTATGACCGCGGCGGTGCCTATGATGAAGAAAAACATACTGGTGAGGTTATACTGTGTGGAATCTACGCCCCAATATACGTATCCAATATCGAAGGCCGTACACAGGGTCGTGATCAGACTGCCGCACAGGATCCCGATTCCTTGGGTGACGTTCAGACCAAGGGTGCGCCGTCCAATCGCTTTGGGCGCGGGGAGCAGATAGGGGTCGGGGAGGATCAGTCCCGCCCACGGCTCCAGCATCCAAGCCGCATAGGGCTTTTGGAGCCAAAGAGTCAACACCCCGCAAATACAGCCCAGCATCAGAGCATAGAGCAGATAGGATTGGGCGGACAGCACGCTGTGTACGAAACGGTAATCCCGCACCAGAATCAGAGGGATACCCTGCAAAACAAGCGTGGAGATGACTACAAAGGCGCGATAAGACCAATATGTCAGGGTGCGACAGGCGGAGGTCAGCTCGCTTGCGGGAAGGTGGACACCGTCTCCGCTAATCTGCTCAGACAGGGTATCCTTCAGGCGCATGGTAGCCATCACGGCCAGCACTACGGCGGCCACGGTAAAAGCCACCATACAGAAGAAGCCGATGACGGGGCGGTAGAAGCCATAGCTGACGGCCAGATGCACCACGTACCCCACGCATGACAAGGCGATAGCGATGAGCAGGGAGGTGCGGAAGCTTGTGAGGGAGCGCTTGGTCATGCTTCGTAGCCCTCGCAATGCCCGTGGATCAGCCGCAAGACGAGTCGGCGAAGACGCGTTTTCTTCCTCGATTATGGGGGGTTCATGGGTGTAACCCCCGTCTGTGGAGGGCTCTGCCGGAGGCTCTTGGGGATTTTCGGTGGTATCGGAGGAGGAGAGGGCGGGCGCGTACTCTCTGAGAGGTGCCTCCCGCTTCCGCTCCCCTCTCAGCAATTCATCCACCGTCACTCCAAAAAGATCGGCGATGGCAGGCAGCAGTAGAATATCGGGCATGGCCTCGTCCCGCTCCCAACGGCTGACGGCCTTATTGGAGACGGCGAGGCGGTCGGCTACCTCCTGCTGGGTCAGTCCCTGCGCCCGACGAAGGGCAGAGAGGAAAGAGCCAAGAGTTTTTTTATCCATAGTATGTATTCCTTTCGTGTGAAATTCAAATTTGGGTTTGTAGGTGGGGATTGGATTGCGATCGTAGGGACAGGCCTCCGGACTGTCCGCAAATAACATAGACCCGACAATGAACCTTGATGGGTCAGTAGCGGACAGTCGAGGACGCCTGTCCCTACGGCTTCAATTTGTTTGTTGGATCCCAATCTTGCCCACAAACTCCAATTTGAAACGTTGACGTGAGCTCTTGTCTGCCTATATTCTACCACTTCGGGACAGAAAAAGCAAGACCTTGCCGAGGGAATTTATCTCGCAGAGCGAGAATGATGGAATTTAACGATTCTGCGTCTGAATTTCATCGCGGGAAAACAGGGCTTTTTCAAAAATTTTCCAACTTTTTCGCAATTTCCTGCCGAAATAAAAAGTAAAAAAGCAAAGTCTTGCGTATATTATAGATGGAAGCAAAAAAACGCTATCCGAGCGGGATAGCGGAAAGGAAGGAACACATGGACATGAATCTCCACGAATGGATGGACGAGCGGGAGAACCTGCTTTTGTCCCCTGTGGCCACCCGATCCTCGGGATCCCGCGGACGGGAATATCCCATGGAGCCCTGCCCCATGCGCAGCGAGTTCCAGCGCGACCGCGACCGCATCATCCATTGTCAGTCCTTCCGTCGACTGATGTACAAGACCCAGGTCTTCCTCGCTCCTGCGGGAGACCACTACCGCACCCGTTTGACCCATACCCTGGAGGTTACTCAGATCGCCCGCACTCTGGCTCGCGGTCTGCGCCTCAACGAGGATCTCACCGAGGCCGCCGCTCTGGGACACGATCTCGGTCACACGCCCTTCGGGCATGCAGGCGAGGACGCCTTGACGCGGTGCTACGATTCCGATTTCGCCCACTACCGCCAAAGCCTGCGCGTGGTGGAGAAGCTGGAAAAGAATGGCAAGGGTCTCAACCTCTGCTGGGAGGTGCGGGATGCCATCGTCAACCACACGGGAAGCGCGGTGGCCGCGACACCCGAGGGTCAGCTCATCAAATTTGCCGACCGCATTGCCTATATCAACCACGACATCGACGACGCCATTCGGGCGGGTATATTGAATCAGGAGGACATCCCGAAGGAACTGACGCAGGTGCTGGGTGAGAGCCACGGCGAGCGCATCAACACCATGGTGCAGTCCATCCTGACTGCCAGCGAGAATTCGCCTTTGATCGCCATGACGCCCGACGTGCAAAAAGCTACCGATCAATTACGGAGCTTCCTTTTTGAGAACGTCTACCTCAACCCCAAGGCCAAAGCCGAGGAGACCAAGGCTAAGGAAGTGGTTTACGCCCTGTTTACTCACTATGTTTTGAACCCCGACCGTCTGCCCGACCGCTACCGCCGCCGCATCGGCACCGCTGAGGGCGAGACCGTGGAGCGGGCTGTGGCCGACTTCATATCGGGCATGACCGACCGCTACGCCATTGAGACCTATCAGGAGCGGTTCGTACCGAGGGTCTGGAGGGGGTTGCACGAATGAGTCTGTATCCCCGTGAAATTGTGGAGGCCATCAAGGATCGCTCGGACATTGTGGATCTGATCGGTACCTACGTCTCCCTTAAGAGGGCGGGCTCCAACTACGGCGGCCTTTGCCCCTTCCACAGTGAGAAAACGCCCTCCTTTACGGTGTTCCCCGACAACCAGAGCTTTTTCTGCTTCGGTTGCGAGGCGGGCGGCGATGCCTTCACCTTTATTATGCGCATGGAAAACCTGGATTATAAGGGTTCCATTGAATTTTTAGCCAAACGAAGCGGTGTGGAGCTTCCCACCGACGGCCGCGAGGAGCGGCAGGGCGTCTCCCGCAAGCGGGTATTTGAGATGAACCTCATCGCCGCGCGGTTCTGGCGGGATTGCCTCTTTGACCCGAACATCGGGCGGGTGGGCATGGAGTACCTCACCGAAAAGCGAGGCTTGCCCCTCTCCATCATTCGCCGCTTCGGTATCGGCTACGCGCCAAACGAATTTGGCGCTTTGACCGAAGTGCTCCGCAAGAATGGCTTTACCGATCAGGAAATGAAGGAAGCCTTTCTGTGCGGCCTGAGTCAGAAAAACGGGCGGGCCTACGACCTGTTTCGTGACCGCGTTATGTTCCCTGTGTTCGACAACACGGGCAACGTCATCGCTTTCTCCGGCCGTGACGTGGGCGGGCAGGACGCGCGAAAGTACGTCAACAGCTCGGACACGCCTGCGTTCCAGAAGCGGCGCAATCTGTTCGCCCTCAACTTCGCCAAGAACCACTGCGCCGAGCAGCTCATCCTCTGTGAGGGTAACATCGACGTGGTGTCCCTCCACGCCGCAGGCTTTGAGAACGCCGCCGCCTCTTTGGGTACGGCGCTGACCGACGAGCAGGCGCGGATCATGGCGAAATACACCAAGCAGGTGATCTTGGCCTACGACTCCGACGAGGCGGGACAGCGAGCCGCCCACCGCGCCATGGGCATCTTTGCCAAGGTGGGGCTGGATGTCCGTATCCTGCAGATGCAGGGCGCCAAGGACCCTGACGAATATATCAAGAAATTCGGCGCAGATCGCTTCCGCCAGCTCATTAAGAACAGCCGCACGGGATTTGAGTTCAAGCTCCAGAGCGTGCTGTCGAGGCATGATCTGAACATCCCCGATGAGAAGATCAAGGCCGCCGCGGAATTGTGCGGCATCATCGCCAAGGTTTACTCCTCGGCCGAGCGGGAGGTCTACATCCACGCCGTTTCCGAGCGGTTGTCCCTCAGCGAGGACAGTCTGCGTAAGGATGTGGAGGGCGCTATGCGCCGCAACGCCAAGGCAGGGAAGCAACAGGAGAGCCAACAAGCCAGGCTGTCCGCCATGGCCATACGGGATAAGATCAACCCCGAGGCCGCGGGCAATATCCAAGCCGCCGCCGCCGAGGAGGCGATTGTCGGTCTGCTGCTGCTTTACGGTGAGCATCGCAAGTCGGTGGCAACCGGGCAGGTGCTCGTGACCTCTGACAGCTTCGTGACCGCCTTCCACCGCCGTGTGTTCGAGTGCATCATGGCGCTGGAGGAAAGCGACGGAGGCTTTGATTTCTCTCTTTTGGGTGAGTATTTCACCATGGAGGAGATGGGACGTCTGGCGCGATTGGAGCAAGCGAGACGGGCGTTATCCGAGAACGGAACGTCGGTACTCCGCGCGGCCGCCGAGACCCTGGCACGGGAAAAAGAGCACCGTGCCGCTAAGGATGCGCCCCCCGTGGACAGCATCAACATGATCCTCGCGGGCAAGCGAAAGCGCTTGAAGGATGCGACGGACAACGACCAATAAACAAGCTGTTTATAAAACAACAATAAATTAAGAACACGATAGAGCGGAAAGGATTTCAAAAACATGAAGAACAACAAGGATGTGCTGATCGAGGAGTTCGACAGCGCCGATGAAAAGATCGTGCTGAAGACAGCGGCTGAAAAGGCGGCTAAAATGGACGACCTGATCGAGAAGGGAAAGAAGGGACGTCTGTCCGAGAGCGATTTGGACGCGGCTATGGAGGAGATGGATTACGACATCGACAGCCTGGATAAGCTGTACGAGTCTTTGGAGGACAGCGGCGTGCCCCTGCCCGAGCTGTCCGGCTCCGAGATGAGCGAGATTGAAAACGAGGTCGAGCAGTTCGGCAACAGCGAAAACATGCAGCGTATTCTGGAGCAGGAGGGTCTGGTGGACGATCCCGTTCGCCTGTACCTCAAGGAAATCGGCCGTGTACCGCTGCTTACCTCGGATCGTGAGCACGAGTTGGCTGAGCGTATGGCCGAGGGCGATATCGAGGCCAAGAAGGCACTGGTAGAGGCTAACCTCCGTCTGGTGGTTTCCATCGCCAAGCGTTACGTTGGTCGCGGTATGTTCTTCCTGGATCTGATCCAGGAGGGTAACCTGGGCCTGATGAAGGCTGTGGACAAGTTCGACTACACCAAGGGCTACAAGTTCTCCACCTACGCCACATGGTGGATCCGCCAGGCCATCACCCGTGCCATTGCGGATCAGGCCAGAACCATCCGTATCCCTGTTCACATGGTGGAGACTATCCACAAGGTGTCCCGTTACTCCCGTCAGCTCCTGCAGGAGTATGGCCGTGAGGCAACTGCCGAGGAGATCGGCGAGAAGATGGGCATGAGCGCCGAGAAGGTGCGCGAGATCATGAAGATCGCCCAGGATCCCGTATCTCTAGAGACCCCCATCGGTGAGGAGGAGGACAGCCATCTGGGTGACTTCATTCAGGATGAGGATACGCCCGCCCCTGCCGACGCCGCTTCCCAGACCATTCTCCGCGAGGTCATCGAGCGCGAGCTCCACACCTTGACCCCCCGCGAGGAGCACGTCATCAAGCTCCGCTTTGGACTCTACGACGGTCGCACCCGTACCTTGGAGGAAGTGGGTCAGGAGTTCAACATTACCCGTGAGCGTATCCGCCAGATCGAGGCCAAGGCGCTCAGAAAGCTCCGCCATCCCAGCCGTGCCCGCCACCTGAAGGGCTTTTTGGATTGATTGACGGTTGAAATTTTTGGAAAAATACGATTTTTCGTGAATCGGATCAAAACAAACACGCTAAAAACGGCGAATTGCACAACAAAATCAGCACATGGCACAAGTTGAATCGGTTCTCGTTGTGCTTTGTGCTGTAAAAAGTTGACCGGTTCTGCTATGCGGAAACGGTGAACGAGAAGAAAAAGTCCAGATGTAAACAAGTGTTCAAAAATTTCACTTGACAGATTCATAAAATTAGTGTACAATATATAGGTATCAAAAGCGGTAACTGTCGCAAAACGGGCGGTTATCGAGCTCTTAAGGAGGAACGAGTATGAACAAGAAACTCATATGCTTGACGTTGAGCATATTGATGTTGCTGGCCTGTGTTTTCACAAGCTGCTCCACCGCGAAGAAGGATTCTGCCGAAGAAGGTGAGGCCACCGTGGACAACAGCGCGAAGACCATCGTGATGTGGGTCATCACCGAGGATGAGACCGATGACACGGCCAAGGAACTGGTCAACGAGGCTTTTACCAAGATCACTAAGGCAAAGTTCAAGACCAACGTAATCATTAAGTACTGCACCGAGGACGAGTATTACGAGAAGCTGGAAGAGGCTATCGAGACGGCTCAGCATGATATCGAGATGCAGGAGAAGGCTGCCAAGGAGCTTCGTAAGTACCTCAAGCTCCATAAGGGCGAGAAGGATAACGCCGAGCTGACCAAGGACTTCTACATTGAATACCCTGAGTACGCAAAGTACGCTGCGGTCGAGGAAGAAGAGGACGGCGACGAAGCTCCCGAAGAGACCGAGGAAGAGACCGTTATCAACGACTGGGGTATCGCCGAGATCAAGTATCCCGATCCCAAGGAGAACCAGGTCGATATCTTCTATCTGTCCGGATACGATAAGTATCTCCAGTACTACAATTCCGAGTGGCTGGCGCATCTGGGCGAGGAGCTTTCTACCTCCTCCAAGAAGCTGAACGACTACATTTCCACCTCTCTGCTCAACGGTGTGCAGATCGAGGGTGGCGTGTACGCGATCCCCAATAACGTGCCGATCGGTGAGTACACGTACATGATGATCGACAAGTCCCTGTTCGATATGTACTACCAGAAGATCGACAAGGTAGGAAGCGTTCTGGATCTGAACACCTTCCTGAACGACGTTCACAACTACAACCTCTCCACTGGCAAGACCGCTGAGGACGAGGGCTACGTGGTGCCTCTGGCCTCCTCCTACGAGGAGTGCCTCAAGATGCTCTGCTGGTACTGGGATCTGACCTATACCGATCAGTCTGTCTACGAGACCTACTTTGATGAGACCACCGGCCGTAACTACGTTGCCAAGAAGCAGTACGAGGTACAGGTCGAGTCCACCGATGCTGAGGGTAACGTAACCACTAAGACTTCTATCGTTGTTACCAACTCTGTTGTGGCTGACAAGCTGTACAAGACCAACGACGACGGTAAGTTTGTAGATAAGGATGGCAACGTCCTGGATTACCGCTACGAGACCGATGCCGAAGGTTCTTGGGTCTTCAATTCCAAGAAGAATGAATACGAGTACAAGTCCAATGAAGCCGGATTGTACCTGGTGGACGGTGACGGTCATACCGTTACTGCCGAGAACGACCTTCGCGTCATCGACGAGGATGCCGAGACCAAGATGGACGCCGACGGTAACGCCCGTCCTACTTACCACTACTCCTTCAATGAGGATGCCGATTTCTCCATCCTGGGTACCATGATGAAGGATGCTTCCAAGCGTTCTCGCGGTAGCATCAACCTCGGCTTCAACGCTCTGTTCACCAACACCGAATACCATGATCTGTATGCAACTCTGAAGGATTATGAGTACAAGGAGTACTACGGTGAGGTTAAGGCAGGCCAGTCCGCTGCCGTTTCCTTCATGAAGGGTGATGCCCGCATCAAGCAGGATTACGAAAAGAACGGCGTGTACGTCGATGAGAATGGCAAGGAATACTACGTTGTCATTGCTGAGTATCCCGAGGCAACCGAAGAAGAGCTGTACGGCAACATGTATGCTGTATACGCTAACAGCAGCTACCTGTCCCGCGCTATGGAAGTTGTTACTTATCTGAACACCAATAAGGAACTGCGTGACCTGTTCCAGTACGGTGTCAAGGGTCAGCACTATGAGCTGACTGAGGAAGGCACTGTTAAGCTGCTGTCCAATGAGCAGTACGGTGTCTACCGCATGGATCTGGAGAAGACCGGTAACTGCTTCATCGCTACTCCTCCCGAGAGCATGGATGCCGATGCATGGGCTTATGCCAAGATGCAGAACAACGACTCTCTGATCAACCCCCTGCTGGGCTTTGACTTCAATGCCCTGACCGCTGACAGTGACTACAGCCTGGACGTTGCTCTGGTTGATCACATCGCTAAGCTGAACGAGGAAGCTCTGGTGCTCATCAACGAGTGCACCAACAAGAACGATCTGATGGCTCTGATGAACGATCCTCAGGACGGCTTCATTCGTAAGCACGCCGGCAGCGCAGGCGATACCAAGCTGAACAAGGCAACCAACCCCGCCTACGATCCCGAGGCTCCTCTCGGTCCCGAGGTGCCCGATCAGACCCCCGATAAGTCGGGTAGTTCGCCTTATACGATCTATCAGTCCTGGCTGACTACGTACGGTTACGCCTACGTTCCCTCTACTGAGGATTGATTTGATCATTCCATAATACAGAAAAGAGCGGCCGCTTAGACCGCTCTTTTCTCTTTCATGACTGTCAAGGATATTTGTACCGCCATTTGGCGGTTGGAGATAACTATGCAAAACAGGAATCATTATTCACATATCGTATGGGATTTCAACGGAACGGTTCTGAACGACGTCCGCTTGGGTATTGATTGCGTCAATGCTATGCTGGAAAAGAGAGGACTTCCCATCATCCCCGACGAGGATGCTTACCGTACAATTTTCGGGTTCCCGATCGACGATTACTATCGCCGCTTGGGGTTTGATTTCGAAAAAGAAGATTATGACACCGTTCTGGCTCCCGAGTGGGTGGCTCTCTATCTGGCCGGGGAAGAATATTGCCCCGTGGTCGAAGGAGTTCGAGAAACGATTCGGGAAATCAAACGGCGGGGCATTTCTCAGATCATGCTGTCTGCCAGCAAGCTTCAACAATTGGAGGGGCAGCTTCGACGCTTGGGACTGGACGGTGCCTTTGACGAGGTAATGGGACTGGATAATATCCATGCGCGAAGCAAAGCTTTTTTGGCGATCGAATGGAAGGCCAAGCATCCCGAGGCGAGGCCGCTTTTCGTGGGAGACACGGAGCATGATGCTGACGTGGCCGATGCCATTGGTGCTGACTGCGTACTCTTTTTCGGCGGTCACCAATCCAAGGAGATTCTGGCCACTCGAGGAAAACCGATGATCGGCTCGATCCCCGAACTGTTGGAATTTCTGTGAAGTGTGCGGGAAATCGGTCGACGAAAAGAAAACCGATTGCGAAAACGGTGATGCGTTCGCAATCGGTTATCGTTATGTACTATGGACGGAATTACTCAGCGACAGCGGTGGTCTCAGCGGAGGGAGACTTCAGGCAGTCATTGCTGATGTAGTAGTGCTTGGTTTCCTTGACGGGATTGCCCTCTGCATCGGTCTCGGTTTCGGAGACAACTTCGTACAGAATACGGCTCCAGTTCTCGTTGACGGCCACACGGGTCACCTTGTCACCCAGCTTGAGGGTACCGCGGATGGAGAGAGTGCTGGAGGTGGAGGGGTAAGAACGAACGTTGACGGCATCTACGGTGACTTCGACTTCCTCGCCGTTCTCGATGGCGGTGAAGCCCTCCAGGCCGGAAGCGTCAGCGGCGACGGTCTTGGCGATGTAGCAAGTGGTATCCTCACCGCTCACGTTGTAGGTGATACGGAACCAGTTGGTGCTCTCGCCGGTCACGGTCAGTTCTTTGCCTTCGGTGGGCCAACCCACACCGTTGTTATCCAAAACCTGAGTGGAGGTGCGGACGGTAGCAACAGAGCTGATGACGACAACCTTCTTGGAAATGTCGGTGAATACGGGGTTTTCCTCGGAGGGATCGTTCTCCTCGATTACAGGTGCCTGGGTAACAGGGTTAACCGAAGTAACGATGTTGCCCTGCTCGTCGGTGCCGATAACGATGTAGGGATCCTTGGTGCCGAGCTCGCCGGAGGTCTCTCCCTCGGTAGGGGTTTCGTTGCACGCGGTGGCGGAGAGAAGCAGCAGGGCGGCGGTCAGAATGGCTAACAGTTTCTTGTTCATTGGTTGATCCTCCTTTTTAACGATCATAAATTCTATCACGCAAATAAGGCAAACATACGGGCGCAGTTTGCCGAGCTTGCTTTTATGATGCACAAGATATGCGTCTATATAGTGTATTATAACACAATATTTCGTGGTTGTCAAGGGTTTGTGGGAAAAGAACAGAAAATATTTAAGAATTTTTTACCTTGTAATGCGACGCTTTGACAAGGGAAGGGAGACTGTATTATGAAGCGTTCTTATGCGAAAGAACTGTGGACAAAGCCTGACGGGGGCATGGCTGAAGCGTACCGTCATATCAGTTATGCCTTGTTCCGAACAGATCGAGATGAAGGTCTGATCCTGGGAGCACGGTGTCCCGATATGCTCCGTTTGGCTGTTGGCGAGAGTCTGCCCGCGGCGGTTGGACTGGACGAAGAGGCACTGCAATTTTTGCGGGAAGAATCGGGGTGTCGGTCTTCTCTTTTCGTTATGACGGATCTGGGGATCGGTATACTGGACAAGCGCTATGACCGCCATGGAGGAATTGGACTTTTCCTCCACATTCACGCTCGTCCGGAATCTGTGGCGAGGATGTTGAATCGCGGCACATTGGGACATCGCGATGCAGGAATCTGTGAAATCAGCCAAGCCATTCGCGAGGTGCAGGGCGAAGTGACCTCTGCCGATGTGCTGTCCTACGATGCGTTATACGATGCCTTTCGGGCGTATACAGCTTATCCGATCGGGTCATATTTTCCTGTGGACGAAAATGGTGATCTGTATGGAGTGGATCTGAAGGATCAGATGCTGAAAATGGCGGAATTTGTCGGCTGTGGTCTGAATATGGAGGAAGAGCCGTTGCCGAGGTGCATCAAATGCTATCGTCCGCTTTTATGGGAGGCTCTTTTGCTGAGTGTACTGACACAAGTCCGCATGGCCTCGGCAACTCGGACGGCTGATTGCCGGATCACGACGATCGACGGTGAGGAAAACAGAAACGTGGCGCTGTCGATCTGGTATCCCATTGAAACATCTATGTTGAACGGTGACACACACCGCCGTATGGAGGAGGTGGATCGCCATTTGGCATGGATTTGCGAACTGGGCGGGATTAACCTGCAGACCGAGGTGCGGATGCCCACCCGTTCAGAGAAGCGAATGGGAAAGCTTTTGCCCGAGGTTCATATAACGGCGGAGTGGTTGCATGATCCTGCAGTTCTTTCCACGACGGATCTCAAGGCGAAGATTCGGTTGTTGTATAGTGACGAGGCTCATGATTCATAAAAAGAGGGCGTCTCCCTGCGTGAAGCGGGGAGACGCCTTTGGCTATTTGATCAGAACAACGACGGCAGAATCTCAAAGTACAGCAAAACACCGATGAGGGCGGCTTGCAGGACGATGATGACGGGGATGCCGATCATGAAGGACAGGTGCTTGGTTTTGTGGCGGATGAGCTGCATGGTGAGGTACATGATCAGCGCGCCGCCCATGGCGGACAGTCCGAACAGAACAGCTTCGGGGATGCGCAGAGCTACGTTGCCGGTCTTGGAGACGATCTTATCGTAGATGCATACCACCATGGAGATCAGGGAGATCACCGCGAGGTAGCCCAAAAGGATAGCCCAGGGCAGGGGGAGGGACTCGAAAAATTCAAGCATAAGGCGACTCCTTTTCCAGTGCGAAACGCCTTACTTCTTGGCGTTGTCCTTGAGGGAAACCACCTGGTTGTAGGTGTTTTCGTTCTTGGTATCCTTGCAGAAGTAACCGAAGCGGACGAACTGGAACCGCTCGCCACCCTCGGCGGTCTCCAGGGAAGGCTCCACCATGGCGCCCTCGATCTTGGAGAGGGAATCGGGGTTGAGGAAGTCCAGATAGGTCTTGCCCTCGGGGACGTCGGCGGTGTTCTCGATGTTGAACAGGCGATCGTAGAGCATGAGGGTGGTGGGCTTGGCATACTTGGCGGAGAGCCAATGGATGGTGCCCTTGACCTTGCGGCCGTCGATGGGGTTGCCGTTGCCCGTCTCCAGATCGGCGGTGGCGTGGATGCAAGCGATGGAGCCGTCCTCATTCTTTTCTATGCCGGCGTACTTGATGATATAACCACCCATGAGGCGAACCTCGCCGTCGGGCTTGAGGCGGAAGAACTTGGGCGGAGGAACCTCGGCGAAGTCGTCGGCGTCGATGTAGACCTCGCGGGTCATGGGCACCTCACGGGTACCCAGCTCGGGCTTCTGGGGATGGTTGGGCAGGGAGATCATTTCTTCCTTGTCAGCGGGGTAGTTGTCGATGACCACCTTGATGGGGTGGGCAATGGCCACGCGGCGGAGGGCGTTCTCATTGAGATCGTCACGGACGCAGGCCTCCAGCTGACGGATGTCCACGGTGTGGTCGGTGTTGGTCACGCCTGCCTCGCGAACGAAGGTGAACAGGGCGTGAGGGGTGTAGCCGCGGCGGCGCAGACCCTTCAGAGTGGGCAGACGGGGGTCGTCCCAGCCGTCCACGTGACCCTCCTCTACCAGCTGGCGGAGGTAGCGCTTGGACATGACGGTGTAGGTGATGTTCATGCGGCCGAACTCCCACTGGTGGGGCTTCTGCTCAAAGCCGATCTTGTCCACGACCCAGTCGTACAGGGGTCTGTGGTTGCGGAACTCGCTGGAGCAGAGGGAGTGGGTGATGCCCTCCAGGGCGTCCTGAATGGGATGAGCGAAGTCGTACATGGGATACACACACCACTCGTCACCCTGGCGGTGGTGGTGGATGTGCTTAATGCGGTAGATGACGGGGTCGCGGAGGTAGGGGTTGTCC
>JAZRIF010000009.1:0-6048 GCA_045645165.1 Eubacteriales bacterium | reverse complement strand
TATCGCGATCACCTGTAAGCGTATATACTTTTCCTTTTGTCCATCCCGGGAAGACCCAATAGGGTTGACCTCCGTCAATGAAATACAACTTCTGCAGCCATACCGAATGCCAGCATTTCGGCTTTCCGTATACAAAATGCTCGCGCGTGGGAACAATGTCCAAAAACTTCCACGTCCCGCAAGCTTCGGGATCGTCAACGAAAGAAATTTCTGCATCCTTGGCATAAAGTTTTTGTTTCTTGTGTGGGCAAATAGGAAGTTTTAATTCTACGGTTCCGTCTTCGTGATAGATTTCAAAATATGCACCGCAGGTATCGTAATTTGAATCATCAAGATGTTTGATCATAGCCTTATAGGCATCGTCAAGTTCATCGGATTTACAAATTAAAGAAGCAACATTCGCGCCAAGGGAGATCGTCTTTTCTCCATATTCGCAGGACACTGGAAGTTTCCCCACAATCTCCATACAAGCGGCAAGATCAAAGTCGGTTTCTCTGTACTCGGTTTCGTAATTGATGATGATTTTTCTTTTACCAAGAATCGTTTTGGGCAGATTACTTTTGATTTTTTCAATGTCGTCAAAAGCATCGGATTTAGATAAATAATTTTTTCTAATGTAAGCAACGCGCACTTCGTCGGTCGCTCTGACAATAATATTAAACACTTTCGACTCTCCTTTTGTCAGATTGTTTTTGATGGATTCAATTGTCCTTAACTGTGTTTGGATGGTTTCAATCAGTGCTTGCAGTTCGGCAAGCTTAGCATTTAACGCCGCCGTGATTTTCTCGTTATCGTTGGTTGTCAGCTGCCCACGTATCTCATCCAAAGAAAAACCAAGTTCCTTCAAGGCAATAATATGATAGCAATCTTCAAGCTTTGAAGCCGAATAATAACGGTATCCCGTGAATTTATCAATTTCATCGGGGATAAGCAGTCCTTCGGCATCGTAATATCGCAAAGTCTTTACCGAGATATTGCACAGCTTAGATAATTCACCTATCTTATACATAGCGTTTTCCTTTCATTGAGATTTTGCAGGACAGAAACAGCGCTATTTCTATCTTGCAAGCACAGTATATCATTACAGTTAAGGGGAGAGTCAATAGGGTTTTGAAATTTTTTTGACATATTTATTATATCATAAAAATATGTCTTTTTCAATAATATGAAATACATATTCATCGAGTCGCACCATCGATTTCGGTGGTGAATAAGTGCGCACACTTACGGGCAAGAAAAAAGCCTCCCTTGTGTAAAGGGAGGTGGCACGGAATAAGCCGTGACGGAGGGATTGGAAAAGTTGAAAACTATACCAAAACAATCCCTCAGTCAGCTTTGCTGACAGCTCCCTTTACACAAGGGAGCCGCCGGCTGTAGTCGTTCGTTCATCTGCTAAGTTAATTTAAAAAACTGTCCTTTAGAACACAACGCTTTGGCCGCAGGTGCTTCCTTTTTAGATCACGTAAAAGAATATTCCAAAAAACTGCAGGATACTACCCGCCACCACGAACAGGTGGAAGACCGAGTGCATATACCGATGCTTCTTTCCGAGGCCGTACAGCACAGCACCGATGGTATACGCGATACCTCCGATCAGAATCCAGGCGAGACCTATCATGGGAACGGCAGCCATAGCCGGCTTGGCGGCCATGACAATGCACCAGCCCATACCCAGATAGAGCACCATGGCCAGCTTGGAGAAGCGTTTCATGTCGATGGCGGTGAACACGATGCCCAGGGAGGCGCATCCCCAGACGATCCCGAAGAGCACCCAGCACCAAGCCACCGAATAGAGACGAATGGCGCCCAGGGCGACGGGGGTGTAGGTCCCCGCGATCAGGAGGAAGATGGTGCAGTGGTCGATCACCTGCATGACCCGCTTGCCCATGTTCAGATGGAGGCCATGGTACACGCTGGAAACGGTATAGAGCATGATCATGGTGCCACCGTAAATGGCGGAGGCTACCACCGACCATGGGTTTCCCTTCAGGGCGGAGAACACCACCGTCAGCACCAGGGCGATCACTCCAAAGCCTGCGCCAACGATGTGAGAGACCATGTTGAAGATCTCTTCGCCCTTGGTGTAGTCGGGCATCTGTCTGTCTTTGAATTTTACTTTTTCGGTTCGGGTCATTTGGGACACCTCTTTCGTTTGGATTTCCTGTGTATTGTAACACAGACGCGATTGGAATGCAAGAAACTGTTGCAAAAGCCGGCTCCCCACTCGGGTCAGCGGCCTCTTTTGGCGGTTGATGGCCGCTCTACCGAGAGTAGAACCCGGCTCTACATGGTCTATTATGGCACATAAAGGGGCAAAATAACAGAAAATCCACAGGTTCATGCAGAATCTGTGGATTTTCCGGTTTGGTTCAGCCTTTGGCAACGATGGTGATGTTGATGGGCTCGATGCCGGCCTGCTCATAGACCACGGCGTTGATCTGGGCGAGCTGGGCGGGCTGGAGCTGACCCTCGTTCTGAACAACTACGTTGGCGGTGTCCCCGTTGATGACGGCGATGCACTGAACAAAGCCCTTGCTCATGAGAAGAGACTCGATGTTGGACTCCTGGGACATTTCCTTAGCGATGGTCTGGATCTCGGCCAGTGCTTCGGCCTTGACCTCTTCGGATGCCTGATCGTTTTCCACCACGGCGTTCAGCACCTCCAGGGCTTCATCACGGGCGCGCTGACGGCTGACCTCCACCGAGGAGAAGTAGCTGTCCACGTCGTTCAGCTCGCCACCCGTGGGTTTGCCTGTCTCGTCGCCGATAGCGCCGGGATTCAGGGTGGTGCCGTAGTTGGTGTTCATGCCGGCGCTGGCGTCGTAGCTGAAGCCGTCATCTTTGCCGTCATCCTTGAAGATAACCCAATTGACCGCCACAGCCGCCACAATGAGAGCTACCGCCCCCGCGATCACCAGATTCCGCCGCCCGATCTTTTGGAAAAATTCTTTGACCGATTCAAAACCGCTCTTTGTGCTCATAATGGTTTCCTCCATGTAAATTTGATTACACCCTATCCTATGAAGGCGCATAGTCTGATATGCTTCATTTCCGCCCCGTGACGTAAATTTTATTACTCCCCACGCCAAAGGCCGCCGAAAGAAGTGACGTGACCTCCCTCCGTACCGCCGCGTCCATTCCGCCTGAACAGACCACGCCGATCCCCGTAATGGCCGGCGCGCGCTCGGTGATATAGACCAGGGATTCGTTATCTCCGCTCCCGATGGTGATGTAGGAAGTGGATTCGCCTCCGACGGTGGACTTGATATCGTAGGCGTAGACGTACTCAAATCCCCCCTCCAGGGTAACGATGACGTCCACAGCCCCCACTCCTGCCACCTGCGCGCAGATGCTCTCCATGCGGGCTTCCAGATCAGCGCGATATTCCTCGGTGGTGCGGGTGACAGCGCCCCCCGGCGGGGCATCCGATGTCACGGTATCTTCGCGCTTCCCGATGCGATTGCCGAAGATAAGCAACAGAATCCCCACGGCAATTCCCACCAAAGCGATCGCCAGCTTGCCGGATTTTTTCATAGCCTTGACACACCGATCGGGCGCTTCCTGATTGTAATTGATCTCCATACGCATCTCCTTTCAGGGTTGTACCGTCACGTAACAGGGGCATTGCAACTGCGAGGCGATATACGTCTCAATAGGGTGAGGATTTTCCAGCACGTATTCTCCGCAAAGAGAGATTCGTACCTCCCGCAGAGCAAGGGCGCTTCCATCGGTCTCACAGACGGCCTCGACGATACAGCCCGTGGAAGGAATCCCGAAAACCGTATGCAGGGCAGACAGAACCCACGCCTCGGTTTCTTCTATGCCGATCCCTACAAGGGTATCGCAAAAGGCCTCCTCATAAGCCTCGGGCGATACGTCGGGCGTAATGGTCGCGAGGCGGTCGGTCAAATTCCCCTCGGCGGCGGATCTGAGAAACAGGATGCCCTCCCGCAACGGGCCAAGCAGAGCCACCAGCAGAAAGAGCCCTGCGACCATACGAACGTGGGAAGCGATGCGCCCGCCCTCTCCCTTGGGTGAGAGGAGCTCAATGATGGCGGCGGCCAAGGAAGCGGCCAGGATGGTGAGGATATAGGCGTTCACGTGTGATTCTCCTTGTGCGAAAAATTACGCCAATGCAGTGGCACTATGGATGAGCAATGAAAGCGCAAGAACAAAGGTCACGGCGCAGATGGAGACGGCGGCGGCCAGGTAGCCGTGGAGGGAGGCCATTTCCCCCAGTAAACGTCCTTCCCCCTCGCAACCCAACAGAGCCGCCACGGTAGCCGCCAATCGAAGCGCGGTACGGAACAAAAGAAGCTGAACCAAGGTGGGAATGAGTAACAGCGCGATGAGGATGATGCCCGACACACCGCAAACTCCGCGCAAAAGACTGACTCCGGCGGCCACCGTCCCCAGAGATCCCGCCACCGCGCCGCCCACCACGGGAAGCATATTGCCTACGGCGTATTTCACGCCCTTCATGCCCAAGGAGTCTGCCCGCCCCACCAGAACCGATTGCGCCGACAGAGCCAGGGACAAGAGGAACATAACAAGCCCCAAAAGCCACACGTACCACTTTTTGACCTGCTCGCACAGGGGCGCCAGAGTCAGCTTCAAGCCAAAGGCATCCATGAGCGAAAACGACATACAGACGGCGCACACGGGGGGCGTGACCGTGGCACTGACGTATTCGCAAACAGCCAAAAGCAACACCGTGATCTCCCCGCTGACCGCCGCCTGCCCCAGATTGCCGCCCAAGGCGTACAAAACACCCATGACGGGGATCATGCCGCCCATCAGCCCACTAAGCTGTGCAAAGAAATTCTGTACGATCTCCACCATGCCCGCCGTTTGCAGGATGATGGCCGTATAGAGAGCGAGGCGCAGGCAAAAGCCCAGAGTTTCACCGCTCGCCCCGCCGATGCTCTCCTTGAGCTTTCCCAATACGGCGGCGATGAGGATCAGCCCGATGAGGGTACAGAGCCAACCAACGGCGTCCTCCAGTCGGAGTCCCACCGCCGCCAGCAAGGCATTCAGAAGATACTGCCAATCCGATATTTCCTCGGCGGCATCCAGGGCTTCCTCGGCATTTCCCGAAAACAGGCCGTCGGGGAGCAGGTCGGCTACGTCGGGAGGAATGAAATCCTCCAGATCCATATATGCGGGTGGCATGGTCATGGTCTCAAAGCCCGCCTCCTCGGCCGATGCGGATATGGCAAAGAGGATGACCAAACAAGGAATGAGGCAGAATCCCCACAAAAATCGCGCCATTGGGCTCATGCTTCCCTACCCCCTTCCCAGCAAGGCGGCCACGGTATCCAGCACCGTGCGGATCAAGGGGAAAGACAAAAGAAGGATCTCCAGCTTTCCCGCCATCTCCACCCAGCCTGCCAAGGATGCTTCCCCGCTGTCCCGACAGATGGACGCGGCGGTTTCGGTCAGGAACGCGATCCCCAACGCCTTAAGCAGTAGAGACCACGTTTTCCCATTCAATCCCCCCGTACCTTCCGTCAGGTCGGTGACGTAGGAGATCACCGTTCCTGCCATGGTGAGGAGGATCCCCATGGAAACCACCGTCACGGCCATGCGGATGAAGACTGCCCACTCGGGCTTGTACTGCCGCAGAACAAGCAAGGCCACCAGCCCCACCAGCGCCAGCCCTCCGATGCGCGCCCCTTCCATCAGAATCCGAAAACCGTACAGATACGGTCAAACAGCAGGGCGATCTCGTCCACCAAAAGCAGGAGTACCACCACGATCCCCGTGATGGTCACCAGCATGGACTGCTCGTCCCGCCCGGATTTAGAGAGAATCTGGGCGGCGACCGATACCAGGATGCCGACACCGGCCACCTTTATGATCAAGGATATATCCATGGCATTGCCATCCTTTCAAATTTGGGTTTGTGGGGGCGCGAAAGAGCGCCTGAGGAAAAACTTCTTGAAAGAAGTTTTTCCCCAGACCCCTTTTCAAGAACTTTAAAAAACAATTATTTGATAATGTTTTTTGAAAGTTTTGAGGATTCTTAAGGAACTTTTTCAAAAGTTC
>JAZRIF010000008.1:0-15703 GCA_045645165.1 Eubacteriales bacterium | reverse complement strand
AGCTTGATCATCAACCGGGGTTCCTTCTTCAGAGCCTTTCGGATGAACTTCTTGATATCCGCATGGGTGATCTGTACTTTGTCTTTTGACCTCTCGATCAATACCTTCCCCTCGGCTACCTCCAGAGCCGCTTCCACCTCCTCACTACGTTGCTTGGTGGAGCTTGTAATGATACCTTGCTCTACCGCGTGCAACATATTATCCAACGCCTTGCGGATTCTATCCCGTTCTGCTTCGAGAATGTTGATTACCGCTGTATCCCGTAGACGATTTTCGTGAGCTTCAAAAACGCGGTCTGCAATCAGGTCAATCGTTTCGGGATTATCCAAGACCTTAACGGTAACGTCCACAATGAGCTGTTCCAGTATTTCCTTGCGAATGGGAGCCTTATGGCATTTGGTCGAATCCTTCTTTCGGGTACTGCATTTATAGTAGCGCACCACGGTTCCGTTGCGGGAGGTTCCCGATTCGGACGTGACAGACTTGCCGCAATATCCGCACTTCATTTTGTTCCGTAACAGGTAGACCACATCCTCGGGATGCTTGCCGTACCGATTCTCGGAGACCATAAGGTGCACGGTCTCAAACAAGTGTTGCGGAACGATTCGAGGGAAGGTGTTTGTATAAGTGCCTTCGGTCTTGTGGGTGTAGACACCGGAATACCGCTCGTTTTGCAGGATGCCGTATACGACCGACTTGCCGAACGGTTTCCCGTTTCGGTACATGATTCCTTCGTTGGTCAACGTTTTGATGATATTCTTGACGATCACACCTGCCGCGTACATTTCATAGATGCGGATAACCACTGGGGCTTCGGTCTCACAGATTTGAAACTTCTTGTTGACCACTTCATAGCCATAGGTGATCCCCCCGCCGGCATAATTGCCCTTGATCCGAGTCTCGCGCAGACCACGGCTGACCTTTTGCGCCAGTTCGGCTGAGTAGTATTCTGCCATACCCTCAAGGAGGGATTCAAGGATGATCCCTTCGGGACCTTCGGGGATATGCTCCTTGGCGGACACCAGGGATATGCCGTAATCCCTCAATGTTTTCTTGTGGATGGCCATTTCATACTTGTTTCGTGAAAAGCGATCAAGCTTGTAGACAAGAACGACGTCCCACGCCTTTTTCTGCGCGTCCTTCAGCATTCGCTGAAAATCGTTTCGGTTGTCGTTGGTGCCGGTCATGGCGCGGTCGATGTAGGTATCCACGACCATCATATCGTGATGCTCTGCGTAGGCCATGCACTCTCTGAGCTGACCTTCAATGGATTGTTCGGTTTGCCGCTCGCTGGAATAGCGGGCGTAGATGACTGCTGTTTTCATGGATGCAATCTCCCTTCTTTTGATTTCACCCATAAGCATACACGTTTGTCGTTCAAATGTAAACTTACGGATGTGGCGAGTTTTGCGCTTTTACTGGACACTTTTGAACCGCACCTGAACCGATGTTGTCCCGATTTGATTCTTGCTCTGATCAGCATACTCTTTTCTCCTTTCTGCCCAAAGGGCACCTACACCCCATCGGAAAAGTCTGCGGCAGTCAAGGTTCAGAGCGAGCAGTTTTTGAGTACAAGAAAAAAGTTTGCATCCGTGTTTGATGATTGGGTATTTTCAGCGAAGTTTTTTCACCTTGACGGGCGAAGACTTTTCTGATATACTCCCCCAAAATAGAAAATCCGTCAATGTTGTGATGAATGCGAAGTATACGGAATCATGGCGGGATTATTTCAAGAGAAATATGCTCACACAAAAATCAAAACTGTCCATATACGGCTCAAAACTGTGCAGTTCCGTGTGTTTACATTCCCTTTCCTGTATGCTATAGTAATAGCAACCGAAAGGAAAGGAGGATGCGCGTATGCAGGAAATTAAAATTGCGAGCAACAAAACGGGGCTAAAAATACTGATCAACGAATACCCGAATGTGGATCAGCTTCATGACGATGACTTCCAGGTGTGGGCCGCGGCATTGGATCTCATACTTACCGAGCACGTGCAAAGCTACTACAAATATAAATCAAGGGATCGTCCAAAAAGCAAAGAAGGTGTCGCAAAAAAATGACACCTCGGAGAAGGGCTGATTTTTGTTAGTCAAACCCGTTGACAAAAGCCGGATTTCGTGGTATGATTCTTTACAGAACACGATGTTCTCTGAACTGTTTTGCTGTGAGGTGCGAGCATGAAAAGATTTGATGAGTCCAAGCTGAACGAAGTCTACCAATATATATGTGACTGTCACATCAACGAGAGAAGGTCTCCTACCTTGCGCGAGATCGGAGCCGCCTGCAATATCAGCTCTACCGGTTGGGTCTCCAAACTGGTCGCAACCCTGGAGGAACGAGATTTGATCGAGGTGTCCTATAACAACGGACGAAGGGTCATTTCAATTCCTAACAATTTGAATATCGGCCGGACCAAGCACACCTCCATCGTAGGATCGTGTCCCTGCGGCACTCCGTTGCTGGCAGTAGAGAACATTACGGCAACGGTGGCGCTCCCCGTGGAGATCTTCGGAGAGGAGGAACACTTTATTCTGCGTGCTAAGGGTCAGAGCATGATCAAACGCGGTATCTTCGATGGAGATCTCATGGTCGTTAAGGTACAGAATACAGCCAACGTGGGTGAAGTGGTGATCGCCCGTCTCAACCAGGAGGAAGTCACCGCCAAGGTTTTGGCCTGTGATCATGGTCAATATTATTTGGAGCCCGCCAATGACGAGGTGGACGAAGAAGGAAATTCGATATACGTAGATATTCACCCGGAGGGTGAGTGGGATATCCTTGGTGTCGTGGATCGTGTGATCCACACACCGTAACGGAACTACGGGAAAGGAAATAATTATGGTAACAATGGAACAGATCAAAACGGAGCTTGCGAATATTCGCTACTACTATTCCCGTAAGGAAACCTTCGCTAAGGCGTTTGATTCGGTAGGAAAAAACGGTATTCTGGATACCGTAAGTCGGTATAATCAAATTATTTGCTCGGCACCTCCGAGAGTCTATGAGGTGTACGTTTGCCTCTACATTGAATGCTGTACCTACGAAGCGGCTGCGGAGAAGCTGGGGTATTCCATAAATTACATTTACAGGAGCAATAAGAAGATCGTGGATTTCTTCTACGAAGCTATGAATCAGGAGGTAGCATGAATCATTTGGAAAACTATATGCCCGATTACTTGCAGGGTGCGGACAACGTGTACCGCACACCTTGCTACATTGTTAAACAGGTCATGGTCATTCAGAAGCACAAGAAAGAAAACAACGTGCTGATCAGCCATGACACCTATTATCGCCGTACTCCCAAGAGAGACCTGGCATACAATATGGCCTTTCAGAGGAAACGATGTGTGAACGGCAAGAGGCTGCCGTCTACCAACTATACACGAACATACGTGGACTAAATACCGAGCAGGACAAGGATTTCGATTCTTGCCCTGCTTCTGTTTTATGAGTCATGTATATGTTTGTGTGAGATTGGTGTGAGTAGGAATCAAACACGGGTCACAGAGGCTCAAATACAGACAGAAAATGTAAAAAAGTGTATAGTAGGAAAGGAAAAGTGGGCAGTCAGGAATGTTGTTTTTACATTGAAAATTCGCTATACTGTATGCGTAATCACCGCAGAGAACCGCGACGCATCTAATCTCTGAACTTTGCAAAGAACAGGTGGCCACCTTCGGAGCACGAGGTCGCAGGAAACACGATGTTTCGCAAGAAGCGGACAGATTACCGTTTACCAAAATGTAAGCGACAACTGAATAGCCCACGGGCACCAATCACATCAAAAGGAGGTTTGCAATATGGCAACCAGCAAGTACAACAAGCGCAGATGGGCGATCCCGTCCAAGCGAGCCAAGGGCTACGCCGAGGAGCGTAAGGCCAAGGTACACATGCATGGCCCCAAGGAGGGGCGCGAGCTCACCGACTACGAGGCAGGCATCCGTTCTGGGTACCTGCAAGCCCAGGGAGATCATGCCGGATTGTTTAAGTACAAGAAGGCTCTCTCCGAGGGCAAGTCCAAGAAGGAAGCCCGCGAGATCTCCCAGCGCAAGGGCGGCTGATCCCCGTAATCGGATCGCATCAGTAACCCAAATTCAATTCAATAACTGCAACAGGAGGTAAAGTAACATGAACGCAGAAAAGAACATTTTCGTGGAGCGCGAGGTATTTGAGAAGGACGGCAGAAGCTACTTCTCCTACTTCATCCGTGGTAACGTCAGAGGCAAGGACGTCCGTGTGGCCATCATTCCCCCCGATCGTGGCGGCTACACCGTACTGGATATCGTGTTCGGTAACACCATGGCCGCCGAGCTGGTGGTCAAGCCCTTCGAGATCAAGGACGACGCCACCGGTAAGGTCATCAGCGGCAACAGTTTTGCCGTGAAGTCTTACGACGAATACGGCGTGGAGTATGAGTGCGCCATCAAGCCTTTCCGCGCATCCGACAAGGCTCTGCTCAATATGTTGCTGAAGTAAGCGGCGGCATATCACCCCTAAAGGGTAAGTAAAAAACATAGTTTCTGCGGCTTGGATGCGGACAAGCCCACCCGAGCCGCAGTTTTATCTCACAATAAGGAGGTCTTCCATGGAAGCAACCAAAACTACTCCCAAGCCCGAGTCCGGCTTCAAGCGCACCGTCAAGAAGGCGGGTAAGAAGACCAAGGACTTCGTGGGCAAGAAAACCGCCCAGGTCAAGGAATACCGTAAGCAGTACAAGAGCGACGCGGATTTTGCTTTTGACGTAGGCTTCAAGCGTGGCTGGGATGAGGCGTACTGCATCCCCAGACGAGCAAGCGCAAGAGCGGCTGCGGCCCGTGGCTTCAAAAAGGGAGTCACTAACCGCTACCGTTCCGATAAGTACGCGAATTACCGCAGATCCAAATAATCACATTCAAGGAGGAATTACCTATGAAGAAGAATTTCAAGAAGTATCTGGCCATCCTGCTGGCCGTGGTGACGGTGCTGTCCACCTTCGCCCTCGCATCCTGCAACCCCAATGGCTTCGGTAAGAATACCGACACCGAGGAAGCCAAGACCACCCCCTCCCTCTCTATCGAGACCAAGAACTCTCCCTTCATGTCTCTGTCCGCCAAGATCGTGACCCGCGCCACCACCAACGGTAACGTCCTGGAGCACATCCTGACCGCCACCGTCCTGCCCGAGTCTGCCGAGAATAAGGAAGTGGACTGGACTGTGAACTGGGAGGACACTTCCCGCACCGAGATCGTCAGCTCCTACGTTATGCTCACCACCAATGAGAACGGCGGCAACGTGGCCACCGTTACCTGCGTGAAGCCCTTTACCGGTAACGTGATCATCGAGGTTACCACCCGTGAGGGCGGCTTCAAGGCACAGTGCGTCTGTAAGTATGTCGGTATCCCCTCTGACATGGATGTGGATCTGTCCGATCTCAACATCGTCACCGACACCGACTGGAACGTGGACGTCGTGGAGGTTGGCGGAGATGGTAGCACGTCTTACCACGAGATCAACCTGTCCAACATCTTTGGCGAGCCCGGAGCGGACTTCACCCCTAAGTACAGACTGAATATGGAGGCTCATGGCGGTATCGTCACTAAGATCACCACCTACGATGCCGACGGCAATGTGATCTCTACCGAGCGGGGCGAGCTGCTGCCCACCACCATCGACTTCCAAACCTCTTGGTATTACAGCTCGTACTTTGCCACGAATAGTGTTGTGAATTACGTTCACGTTGGCTTCCGTGACGGACAGCTCTATATCACCGGTCATAACTATCCCGAGTCCATCAGCTGGGAGAAGAAGAATGCCGACGGGACCACCACCAAGACCGAGTTCGACGGCTTTATCGACGGCAAGGAGCCCTATATCCACGTCACCCTGACCGAGGAGAATACCGGCCTCACCTACACCTTCAATGTCCGCGCCGTTGGCACCGTCAACGACGTCAATCTGGACTACAGCGAGATCATTTTCTAATGGGGAGTCTGTGACCCCTCAATCCTGAAAAGGAGGATTCTATATGAAACACAAGACCAAGCTGCTGGCAATGGCCATGGCTGCGGTGATGCTGTTCACCGCTGTCTCCCTTGCCAGCTGTGACCCCGGGGATCTTTTTTCCGACACCGAGGCAGAAACCACCGCATCCGAAACGGCGGAATCTCTGCACATCGAGCCCGAGGAGAATCCCTTCATCACCGTGTCGGTCTCTCCCGTGACCGTCTCGGTGACCAATAATCAACCTACCCTCAAGCAGACCCTTACCGCCACCATCCAGCCCGCCACCACCGAAAATAAGGAGGTGGATTGGACGGTGGCCTGGGCAGACAGCACCGGCGTGGGTGACGTGACTGACTACATCACCGTCACCCCCGAGAGCGACGGCAGTACCAACGCCACCGTTACCTGCTATAAGCCCTTTACGGGAGATATCGTCATCACAGTCATCACCCGCGACGGAGGCTTCACCGCCCGTTGCCTCTGCAACTACATGGGTAAGCCCACCTCGCTGGCTATCGAGCCTACGGGTGCAACCATGGTTTCGGACAGCGACTGGAATATCCGTGTGGCCGAGGTCAAGAGCGGCAACACCTACCTGTTCGATCTGCTCCCCTCCAACGTCTTCGGCTCTACGGGTAGCACCTTCACTCCCGACTACGCCATTTCCATTCAGGCTCACGGTGGTATCGACACCCACCAGAAGAACTACGATTCCTCCGGTGCGGTAATCGGCACTATCAACGCCAACGTGGAGCTGACCGTGGCAGACCTCATGGATACCCAAGGCTATTGCTATGCTTATTTCCCCAAGACGGGCGGTCTCCATACCTTCCTTACGGTTCGCATTGAGGAGGGCAAGTTGAAGATCGAGGCCAAGGACGATCCCTCGTCCTACACGTGGACTACCGGCAATCGGCTCGGCAAGGCCACCTGTACCTTCAGCGGTTACACCGACGGCAAGCTCCCCTACGTGACGATTACCGTCACCGAAAAGAATTCCGGTCTTACCCAGACCATCCACGTCCGAACGGTTTCTGCTGTGCGGAGCGTGTCTTTGAGCCGTACCCGCATGAGCTTTTAAGGAGGTGAGTGTATGAACTGGAGTAAGATCATCATCTATGCCCTCATCATCCTCGCCCTCATCGGTGTTCTGGGCTTCATCATCTACTTCACGGGCGGCTTTACCACCGACTTCACAGGCTTCTACGCCACCGTAGACGGTGAGGACGTACTCAGCACGGGGAACGACTTCCGTATGAAAGCGGATGACCCTCTGAAGGTGGAGGTCAAGTACGTATTTGCCTCCCCCAACGATGAAGCCAAGGGCTACACCGTCAAGGTCGTGCCCAACGCCATTGACGGAAAGGACTTCGACTTCACCCTGAACGGGGACAAGTATTCTTTCCAGTCCGAAAAGGATCTGACGGCAGGCTTTGCCATCAAGCAGGAGGCGGATTCCTTTACCATCGCTCCCAAGGGCAACCTGACCGAGATCCTCTCTGCGGTCTATCCCAACGACACCATTGGGGACTGTACAGACAAGGCGTATGAGAATATGTTCACGCTTGTCGTCACGTCCTACAATGGCGAGGCGGAGGTCCGCATCAATTTCACCGTCACCGAGTCTATTCGTGGCGTCATTCTGGATAAGGAGGTGATCGAGTTTTGATCCATGCGGGAGCAGTAAAAACACCGCTGCTCCGCGTGGCCGCCCTGGTGATGGTGCTGGTGACTCTGTTCGGGGTCTTCAGCACCACCGCCTACGCGGCGGGTAACGGCAGCAGCTTCGACAATACCAAGGTACTGGACGACCTCCTGCCCGCGACGGTGGGAGGTAAACCTTTCGATATCCGGGACTACCCCTTCGACGAGAATGGGGAGGTACAAGTTATTAGCTTTATTGAGTATTGCTACTCATATAAGGCAAATCAACGTGATAACTACGGACTGTATATCTACGTTTACAACCCCAAGGGACTCAACCTTTCCACTGACAGCAAGCGCAACAAGATCCAAATGGCGACTTCGTACAATAAGGACGGCAATCCCGACGCTTATGAGAAGTTCAGTCTGGAATTTTGCAGTAAGGTGGAGTCCGGCGATTACAAGAACCTTTTCTATAAGTACAAGGTCATTGACCGCAAGATCGACGGACAGACCTTCGACCAGCGGGTGAACAGCAACGAGCGCCGCTACGATATTTCGGGCATTGAGCTGGCGGTACACGGCTCGGGTACCGCCACCGAGTATCACGTGGGCACCACCTACCGCTTCACCGGCTATGCGGCAGGGTACGGTCAGAATTCAAAAGAGGAAAGCACCCTGCATTGCGAGATCGAGAAGCTGGAAACCATCTCCTTGTCGGTCAAGCACACCTTCTATCGCTCCAAGACCTCTACCCTCGGCGCGGGGCATCAGAACCAGCTGGATACCGTGTACTTCACCGTACCTAAGAGCTACATTGAGGAATACGGAAAGCTCCAACGCATCAAGGCAGAGTGGTATGAGTACAAGACCAAGGACATTCTGGTGACGAGCAACGCATCCTTTTATGCGGCAGCCAAGCCCTACGTGGGTGTTCCGCTCGGGAGCAAGCCTAACCAGTACGGGCAGTATGAGTACGTGGAGGATATCGGTTACAGCCTGGGTATCAACGCGGGCAAGGCGGGAGATATGTACGTAGCCGACTGGGGATGGAACCTCGGTACGGGCTACTTCCATTCCCCCACTAACGTCCTGTATTACATGTTCTATGTGAGCGATATCGAGGAATACGACCCATACGCAAAGAAGGTATCCTCGGGCGGTGTGGAGAGTAATGAACTTTACGAGTACATCCGCAATTACAGCAAAACCTTTGCATCCGGCCGTCTCCCCATCAAGAACGGCACCATCAGCGCGGACTTGTTTGAGCCTGACATTGACGAAAGCCGCAAGATGGATAACGCCAGTGGTAAGATCCAGATGGGATATAGCTGTTACGACTTTGACGCCGATCTGGACACCCAAGTGCTGTCCTCTTGGTCGGACAGTGACCCGAGCTTCTGGGATAACTGGAAGCATTTTGGACTCGGTGCGGCCTTTACGGGCGGTCCCGAAGAAGAAAGCCGAGTGGTGGCTCCCATACAGATTCTTCAGGCCGACGACATGGAGGGGAGCAACGCCACCATTTCCGAGCGTCTGTTGGTGAATACCAAGGACGTGGCCTCTATTCGGGAGACTTATGCCAAGGCTACCTCCAACGACGAGGTTGTGGTACTGTTCCGCTTTGCCACCAGCGACTACTATTCCGAGGCGGCTACCATCATTGAGCCCAGTGCGGGATTTCTGGGTGCTGATAAGAAATACGAGAATCAGGCATACATCGCCAGTGAAAGTGTGTTCTTTGACTTTGATATCATCCAGCTTACCTTCAACAAAGAGGGAATCTATACCGTGATTCCCGTGGTGGCCGATCCTATCGATGCCATTGGCGGTATCACCCCTCCTGTTGACTTGCCCGGCGAATTGGAATGGTGGCAGGTGGTCTTCGCCCTCGCCATGATCGTCCTGCTCATTCTCCTGTTGGCACCTCTGTGGCCGTATATCCTCAAAGCCATCCTTTGGGTGTATGACTATATCGCCAAGGGAGTCAGGGCTGTGGCACGGCTCATTCGTGACCGAAAGAATAAGGATAAGGAGGAGTAACATTGAAAACGGTTAAGAGAATACTTGCTGTCATTCTCCTTGCCGTGATCCTTTGGGCAGTCGGCTATCTCGTGTTCACGGGACGTCGGCTGCCCTCTGTGTTTACGGAGGGAGGGACGGAAGAAACGATCATTACGGAAACCACAACAGAAACTTACGAAGGGAGCTTGACAGATGAACCGACGCCAGAAACTTCTTAATTGGTGCTTGACCTTTTCTATATACGTGTGGACGGTATGGCAAGCGGCGACTACGTTCCAAACGTCCTACCTCCGCATGGGCGAGGCGTTCCGGGACTTTGGACTCTCTATCAAGTTCTTTTTCTGCCTGCTCCTTGGGATCCCCAATTACACCATGCCTACTGTCAATAATTTTTCGGATGTGATGCCGTGGCGATTGATCCCCGAGGAATGGACGGCGTTCTGGGCAAGTGTTAAGGACTATTTTACACTCCTGCTCCAAGGCACCAACATAAAAGCCTATGGGGAGGCGATCATGGGCGTTACTGAAAAGGTTGCCAAGGCAGGGCTGGTACTGCTACCGTGTGTACTCATATTGGCGGTGGCAGTCAAGCAGCTTTATCGTAGCGGCAATACAAAGCACAACCAAGATACGGCGCCGCTGGTGCTATTCAAGCGGTACGCACAGGCATACTATCAGCCCATCAAACGGCTTGTGCTGGGGTACATCGACTTCATACGGGAAAGGATTTGGCTCGTAGTCATCCTGTCTCTGATTTGGGTATGCAGTATGAATCTTGTCACCATTGTGGTAGAGTTTTTGGCGTACTACTTCTTCATCGCCGTGTCATACCGCCTTGATACCTTATATATCCAGTTCGGCAAGCTCCTTGTGGATCTGTTGGTGGTCTACCACCACGTTCCGGGATGGATCCTGCTCATCATCCCCTGTGCCTTATTCCTAAATTTTCGCAAGACCGTAGCCCTTGCCAAACTCCGACACATGGAAGCGCGAAACTGCGGGTTCATTAACGAGCTGCCAATCGTGTCCATGACCTGCGGCTCCATGGGAAAACGCAAAACCACCATAATTACGGACATGGCTCTTTCTCAAGAAGTGATGTTCCGTCAAAAGGCTTTGGACATACTCCAAAGGAACGACATGAAGTTTCCGTTCTTTCCGTGGGTCTGCTTTGAAATGGAGCTATGGCGATGTATGGAGTTCGGGACGGTCTATAACCTCGCCACCGTCAAGGTGTGGGTAAGCTTGAAGCAACAAAGGTATGAGAAACATGGGGATAGTCGCCTCCAATTATATGGCTACGACACGGAACGGTATGGGCTGACCTATGAGGACGGATTAACCCGTTCTGACCTCTTTGATGTTCTTGAAACTTATGCACAAGCCTACTTTATCTACGTCATGCAGTCCTCGCTCATCATTTCTAACTACTCCATCCGCACCGATAACCGTTTCTTGGATGCGGGAAATTTTCCTATGTGGGATTTTGACTTTTTCCGTTTCGACTACGGCAAGAATAGCCGCTATGCCCATATCCTCGACTTTGACGTGCTTCGGCTCGGCAAGAAGGTGGTGGAGAACAACGAGAAGGCGGGCAGCTTTGAGTTCGGTGTGGTAGCCATCACCGAAGTCGGCAAGGAGCGCGGCAACAATCTGGAGCTGAAGGAGGTCAAGAAGGGTCAGGATGAGACTAATCAAAAGAACGACCTGTTCAACGCCTGGTTGAAGATGTGCCGACACTCCGCTACGGTGGATCACTACCCGTTTATCAAGGTCTTTACCGACGAGCAGAGACCCGAAAGCTGGGGAGCCGATGCAAGAGACCTCGCGGATATTCTCCATATCGTGTCCTCCGGCGAACAGAGGCTTGCGCTGCCGTTCTTTACGATTGAGGAAATGGTACAGGAATGGCTGTTTGGGCGGTTCATGGCGTTGTATTACGATTTTCGCCACCGACGCGGGGATAATACGCTATTGCTACATATCCTCAAATCGGTCACAGCAACCATTTACCGTCATTACGTCACAACCTACAACCGTTACGGGTACAGTATCACCAAGATAGAGAAGGAACGCGGCACGCAGGACGGAAATGTGGAGAAAAAGAAATACTACCTTATGAATCAGAAAATTTACGCGAACCGATTTTCTACCGACTGCTTCAGCGATTATTTTAACGACATGGCCAAGAAGTCCAAGATGGGGCTTCACGATTACGTAACCTACCAAACCGAAAAAGCAACTGTGGAGGAACTGAAAATGCAGAACAGCTATTTTATCAACGGACTATACAAACGCTGACAGGCTCGCAGAGAGCGTCCGTAGCGGACAGTCGGCGTAATTCATTCAGGAGGTATAATCATGGCATACCAAGATACCAAAGTCTATTACGACGGCAGCCACTACATTGCCATTCCCAAAAGACCTGCTCCGAGGCATCCCGGTGCAAGGGTTCCCGAAGATCTCGTTGAAATCATTGACGAGGAGCAGAATGTGATTCAGGACGAGCCTACGGAGAAATCTCCGCAGGACGATGTACCGTCCCAAGCACAACCGCAAGAAGCACCCAAAAAGCCCGTTGTGAAGCGACGAGCCACACGGCGGGAGTTGTTCAACGAACTGTATCAAAGGCTCCTGTACGAGCCCAAAAGGGCAAGGCGGGGCAAGCTGATCCAAGGGATGCGACCCTACTTCAAGACCGAGGAGGAGGCGATCGAATACGTGGACAAGCAGCTGGATCGCAAGAAACGGAACCTGATCGTCCGCCGTAAGCGGTTTAGCCGCAAGGTCAATCTGCACGAATTTAACTACTTTTGCACTTTCACCTACGACGGGAGCCTGCACACTGAGGAGACCTTCCGTGAAAGGCTCTCGGTCTGCTTCAACCGTTTTTGCTCGCGCAAGGGCTGGAAGTACGCAGGGGTATGGGAGCGATCTCCCAAGACGGGACGGCTCCATTTTCACGGCATCTTCTATATCCCCGAGGGAACTATGCCGGGCATCCTGTATGAGAAGGAGGACTATAACTTCAACACTCACCGCCGTCAGGTGACAATCCAGAACACGTACTTCAACGAACGCTTCGGGCGTTGTGATATGGAGCCCATCCGAGACCGTACTGAGATGGGATCTGCCATGGCGTACATCATGAAGTACATCGAGAAGTCCGGGGAGAAGATCGTTTATTCCCGTGGACTACCCCAGTATTTCAAATCCGATATTCTGGATGACGACGTGGTGTGTCCCATTGGGATGGAAGACCAGAAGCTCCTACTCTTTGATAACTTCTCCTGCTTCGAGGATGGGGTGTATATTGGGGAGGTGAGCCCGGAGGTGATCAGGCAGATGCAGAAATGCAATTAAAAACGGCAATATAATCATATCGTTTTCTGCCATCGCATTATAAATGTTGGCAGGGATTATTATTGACGCAAGTATTGGTGCATGGTATAATAATAAGTACAAGAATGGCGTGCTGTTATCTTGTATTTTGTGATAATTTAACAAAGGAGAGTTACTTATGAACACCAAGCGTATCATTTCTTTGCTCATCAGTGCTATCATGTTGTTAACCATGCTTCCCGTGGTAACACTGACAACAGAGGCTGCTAACATTGAGGGCGACTGGACTACATATCGTACGGCCAGCGAATATGATGATCCTAATGCAGAATTTGATCCCGATGCAGAACCGTCCGTGTACAAGCCCGAAGCGGGTTACACCTATACAGATGAGGGCTTCACGGTTGTCCCTGCAGATTATAAAGACACGACCCCATTTATGACAGTTCAGTCCAAGGAGCAGCAGTCTCTTAAGGATGGCATCTATCTTCAGTTCCGTATTGATGATTATTCTTATAACGGTGGCACTGGTGCTGACCAGTGGATTTGTATTACATTGAACACGGAAAAGAAGGTTGAACCCGGCAATCCTGAGTTTGGCGGCAACTGGCTTACCTTGATCAAAGGAAACGGTGACGGTAAATGTACTTCCGTGAATTCACTGACCGACCCTCGCACCGAGGATTTCGGAGGTACATTTAAGTATATTGCAACCTCGGAAAACATTGCTGTTCCTATGGATGACCAGAACCGTGAGATTTATACTTTTGAAGTGAAGTGGAATGGCTCTCAATATGAAATGTGGCTTAACGGTGAGGCTCAGCCTGCTACAGCCGAGGCGACGGCAATGCTGGAAAAATTGAATTCTGACGGAATGTTCTATGTTGGCGTTACCCTAATGTCTACTGTCAAAAACGGCACGGCTGCTATGACGATTTTGAAGTATGGCACATCCGAGGCAACCGCAACCACGCCTGTTGGTTACGACGAGAAAAAGCCTGAAGAAAACGAATTGACTGTTGCTCCCATTGGCGATCCCGCTGAAATTGACGTGAACCAGCCTGCTATTCTGTGGTCTCCTAATACTTGGAATCTGAGAGGTGGCAACAACTGTACTGCGATGGTTTTGGGTGATGACACTTGGCGGATTACCGGTACAGATTATGCTGTGTGCCTAACCTACACTCCCAGACGTTCTTGGTCTTGGGCTGCGGAGGATTTCCCTGTGTTTGGCATTTTGGTTCGTAATTTCCCCGCCGAACATGGACAATTGTGGTATGCCGCAGGTGACGTTATGAGCCCGCATAATGAGTATAAAGTTTCTTTTTCCATTTTTGATGGCGAGATTTATGAGGATAGTGAGGGTAACGAGTACATTTTCATCCCGGCAGACATGACAGGTATGTGGGAAGGGCGTATCAACTGTATCCGTATGGACGTAGGTCTTGCTGATCCCGATTATCGTGAGTACGATATTTGTTTCGCCGGTATGTTCCGTTCCTATGACGAGGGCGTTGCATATGCTGAAAACTACCTGTTGTCCAATGGGATTTTGGATCCCAATGCTACCAAGGAACCTGAGACCGAAGCACATACTGAGGAGCTCACAAATGAATCCACTGATGTGTCTACCGATGTGCTCACCGATGATCCTGCCGAGGTTTCTACCGATGTCCCCACTGAGCCCGTTAAGTCTAGAGGCTGTTCTTCCTTTGTTTGCATTGGAGCTGTGGCTATTATGGCCATTGCCACAGCTGTAGTGGCTTTAAAGAAAAAGGATTGATTTCTGTCATTACTCCAAGAAAGGAAATAATAGTATGAAGAAAATTCTTTTGACTGCATTTCTCGTGCTGTCCTTGGCGTTTACGGTTATTGCTTGCCAGAATTATGAGCCTGATGAAACCACCGCTGATTCCAGCGTAACTACTGTCGAGCACGACGAGACTACTGCAAAGCCCGATGAGCCCACTGCAGAACCCAACGAGACCACCGTAGAGCCTGAGGTAACTACTGCAGATTCCGAGGTAACTACTGCAGATCCCGAGGTAACTACTGCGGAGCCTGAGGTAACCACCGCGGAGTCCGAAGTAACTACTGCTGAGCCCGACATTACGGAGGGTGAGTTTACACTCTTCGAGGATATCTACCATTCTAACGTTGACTTCATTAATGGCGGTAGTGATCGAGGCGCCGGGCTTCCTTATCTTGGGCTTGGCTCCTCTACCATCAATGGTACTGGCACAATCCCCGTCCGTAATGCCGCCGATGACGGTATCGTTGTTAACGAAGATTACACCATCAATCTGAAGGGTTGGATGGCTGTTTTGGGTGGAATTAATCGTTATGTATATCGTGTAAACGAGGGTGAGTATATTGATGCTGTTGGTGGAGAAGATGGTGAACCTCTTCCCGGCCACTATAGCGGGTATGGTATGCCGAATTCTTTGAAAAACGGTATGTTTAACGTTAATTTGATTGTTGCTGATTTGAGTGCATATGCAGGTCAAACCGTGACCATTACTTTTTATGCTGTTCCACAAGATGCTAAGAACACTTTGGCTCCGATTATCACTATTGAGGGATTAGTCGTTCCTGCTGAAGAGGGTGAAACTACAGAATCTCCTGATACCCCTGAGGTGCCCTCTTATCCTACTTGGGATGCTGACAAAGCGATTGTGACTCACCAGTCCTTCGATCAGCTTTACA
>JAZRIF010000007.1:0-8778 GCA_045645165.1 Eubacteriales bacterium | reverse complement strand
AAGCCGATGGCGGTGATGTAATTGGTCAGGGCGTCCAGCCAGACGTAGGTGACGTGCTTTTGATCGAAGGGCACCTGAATACCCCAGGTAAAGGAGGTACGGGACACGCAGAGATCCTGCAGACCTGCCTTCAGGAAGTTGTTGACGATCTCCTTCTTGCGGGACTCGGGCTCGATGAAGCCGGGGTGCTCGTCGATGTAGGTCATGAGTCGGTCTGCGTACTTCTTCATGTTGAAGAAATAAGCTTCTTCGGAGGCTCTCTGCACCTCGCGTCCGCAGTCGGGGCACTTGCAGTCGGCGGCCTGGGTGTCGGTGAAGAAGGACTCGCAGGGCACGCAGTACCAGCCCTCGTAGCGGCTCTTATAGATATCGCCTTGGTCGTAGAACTTCTTGAACAGCTTCTGCACGGCCGCCTCGTGGTAGTCGTCGGTGGTGCGAACGAAGTAATCGTAGGAGACGTTCATCTTATCCCACAGGGACTTGATCTCCCCTGCTACGTTGTCTACGTAGGCCTTGGGGGTGATGCCTGCCTCTTTGGCCAGATCCTCGATCTTCTGACCGTGCTCGTCGGTACCGGTGCAGAAGTAGACGTCGTAGCCCATTTCTCTCTTGTAGCGGGCGATGGCGTCGGTCATGATGGCCTCGTAGGTGTTGCCGAAGTGGGGCTTCTTGGAGGCGTAGGCGATGGCGGTGGTGACGTAATACTTGGGTTTCTGGTTCATGATATAATCCTTTCTCGCGCGTGGAGCAACGGCTCTCTTAACGCATCCGCCGACTCAAATGGGAGGAGGCGGTGAAATTTTGGTTTTGTAGAAATTCCACGGGGAGAGAGCCCTGTGAGGCCCTCCCCCGCATAATGAATTGTTTAGAAGCGATTACTCTGCGTCCTCAGTTGCCTCCACGAAGCGGATAGACTGAATGAGTACGGAATTACCGGGAGCTCCGTCCTTTTCAAAATACAGGCCCAGATCACGGAGATATCCCTTGAGGGAGCGGAGATTCTTCAGTTCAATGGAAACCGTATGGATCTCCCCGTCAGTCTCCAGCTTCAGCGGCTTGGCGCGGCCGGAGGAAGCCTCGGGAGGATTGATTGCGCCGGTAGACAGGCGCAGCTGATTTGTTTTACCGTTCTCGACCTTGTAGGTGATCTCGATGGTGGCATAGCGATCCAGCACGACCTGGGGAGATGCCTTGGTAAAATCAATTACGAACTCGGCCTTGGCGGTCTCGGAGGTGAGGCGCAGACCATCGGCGGTGAACTCGTACTTCATGCCCTCGGTGGAGCCCAGCATCCAGGTCTTAACTTCTTCAGCCTTGGCAGAATCGGTAAAATCAATGTAAGAGTTACCCAGATTGCCGTTTTCGGGAACGAATGCGGCAGAACCCGTGGTGGAGTAGCAGTAGTTGAAGCGGCCAACGGGAGCCACGTCGCCGTTGAGGTACCACTGCATGATGTCACCATCCTCCAGGGTGTTGTCGGTCCACTTGAAGCCGAACTCGAAGTCCAGCGTGTTGGCGGCGATACCCAGCATGGTCTTGGGGATGCAGACGGTCAGGACGTTGCCCTTGACGCTGTAGGTGACCTTACCCACCTCCTCGGTGGCAAAGCCGTCGCCCGTGAACTTCTCCAGAGTTGCGGTGGTCGCGTCGTCGGGGTTCTTCTTGTTCAGAATGAACTCGTAGTTCTCCCAGTTCTTATCACTCTCGCCCATGTCGATGTAGAGTCTCATCCAGTAGGCATCGGTGTAGGGAGTCAGATCCTCCACGGTGCGAACCATGAAGTAGATATTCTCGTAGTCTCTGGCCACCTTGGCATCGTAGATGTCGTTACGGCCGGAGTCATTGGTGTAGTGGAGCTTCTTGCCGGTGTTAGGATCCTTGTAGCCGTCGAAGTCTCTGTCGGGCAGGCCGAAGTAGTCGTTGTAGACAGGACTCACGTTAGCCCACTGGCCGTAGCCGCCGTTTACGTTAATGAGCTTCTCCCAGGAAGCCTTTTCAATGGGATTGGTTCCCTTGAACTGACGGATGTAGTCGGTCAGCTGGTAGTAGTAGTGATCCTTCAGAATACCGGCGGAGGGTTCGCAGTCGCGGCTGAACTCGGCGTTATACTGATCCACGAAGCAGTTCTGATACTGCTCGGGAGAAGCAGGCCAGTTGTCGATACGCATGGCCACCCACTCGTTCCAAGCGGTGACGAAGACGATCTTGGGGTCAACGGCGATGGCGTTCTCCCACTGCTCGGATAAGCACGCGCCGTAGAGGATGGCGTTCTCACGGGTGTCGTAACCGCGGGATGTCCAGGTACGGCCGATGATGTTCTCACCGTAGCTCATGGGGGCGATGATGCGCTTGACGTAGTTGTGGTTGACGGCGGTACCGACGGTGATCTGCTCGATCTCGCCCTTGTCGTTATGGAAGTAGGACTGGGGGAAGCGGGACAGCCAGCCCCACTGGTTGGGAGCCGACTCCTGATCCAGATAACCGCCCAAGTTAGAGCGGAAGGTGAAGAATTCCTTGATTTCCTTAGCCAAAGCGGCGTCCTTGGAGTTCAAGCTTCCGGGCCAACCCATAACCATGGGCTTGCCGTCCAGCTTAAACCAAACGTCCTCGTAGAGGCCCTTCTTGTAGATATCTCGGTAAAGCTCCACCATCTGGGTACCTGCCCAATCCACGGCACCGAAGGGGAACATGAAGGAGACGTCGGGAGCGTCCACACCCTGGGCGCGAGCCTCGGAGAAGACCTTCATGACCCGCAGAGCGGTCTCTTTCCAGGTGAAGGTACCGTTGGTGTTATCGAAGAACACCACATCCACGCCTGCAGCGGCCAGAAGCTCGGCCTGCTTGCGGATGACCCACTCGTCGTCACCGTCGTAGTAGCCGTAAATGGGCTCGTCCCAGAAGTGGTAGGGGCCCATGGCGGTCTTGATACCCAGTTTGCTCAGCTCGGTCATGGAGAGGGTCATGTAGTCCCGCTCGGTCTTGCCCATGGCGATGAGCTTGTCGATGTTCTGCTGGTTGTTGTAGGCAGTCTGGCCATTTCCGAAATCACCGTGCCAAGTCCAGTAGAACATAGCCACGATCTTGTCCTCGCGGACGTCACCGGTGGTTGTGTTGGTGGACAAGAGGCGATCCAGGCCGTCCTGAGCGATCCACTGGGAGGAATCAACCTTGTGGGCAGCTGACTGATCCACGGCGGAGTTATCCAGAGCGGGGTCGTAGGGCTCCCAGTCCAGATCGCGGAGCGTAGTCTCCTCCTCGGTGGTCACTTCCTCGGTGGTAACCTCCTCGGTGGGAGCTTCAGTTGCGGGCTCGGTCACTTCCTCGGTTGGAACATTGACCTCGGTCTCGCCCACGGTGGTTTCGGTATTACCCGAACCGGTGCAAGCAATCATGGCAAATGCCACGACAGCTATCAGAGTTAACAAAAAAAACAGGCGAAAATTGTTCTTTTTCATGATGGTTCCTCCATTTGATTTTTCGCTCGCCCCAAAGGAGAGAGCGGGGGGGGGGGAGTGGTGATGCTTTCGTTATTATACCATAATAGGAAGAATACTGCAAGAGTTTTTGGTGGAATTTTACGAAAAGGTCACATTTGGCATGCAGAATGCAATATGCAAAATGAATGAAGCGTTTGGCATTTATCCCAACCGCTCGATCAACTCCCCGATGCACCCCTCGTCGTGGTGGCAGAGGTGAAGGGAGCAGACGGACTTGACGGCGTCCACGGCGTTATCGGGGCAGGCGGCGATGTCGGCGGCCATGAGCATGGGGAGATCGTTTTCCTGATCGCCAACAGCGACAGTAGTCACAGGATGGGAGAGCTTCCCTGCCAAATAGTCGGCTACGAAGCGCAGACCCGTGGCCTTGGTACAGCCCTTCTTCTGCAGCTCAAAGAAGCGGGGGGAGGACACGCTGTATTCAAAGGTATCCCCGAAGGCGGCCTCCACGGCGGGGCGAACCGACAGCAGATCCGCAGGTTCTCCACGGAAAACCATCTTGTACCAAAGCGCCCCCTCAGTGCGCCATTCGGACAGGGGGAGTACGTCCCCTTCGTATGTATCGGGGTTCCCGCCAATGTCCCGCAGGATGGCATCATTCAGGCGGTCACGGTTGACCAGAAAGGACTTACCTGTGGAGACCCGCATACCCACCCGTGGGTTGAGGGATTCCACCAGACGGGCGGCTTCCAGCACAGCCTCGGGGTTCATGGGGGTGCTGTGGAGGCAGACATCGGCCGTCAGGTCGTATATGAACGCCCCGTTGGCGGTGACGGCGGGGGCGTTGAATAGCTCTCCGCAGATGGGAATATCCTTGCGGATGTTGGCGGGGATGCGCCCCGTCCCGGCGGTGATGTGGCCGCCGCCAGTCTTGAATGCAGAGATCGCCGTAAGGTTGCGCTCCACCAAACGAGCCCCCCTGCCGAAGAATGTCCCGTCCAGATCCGTGACGATCAGATAGTGGGAAAAATCAGTCATACTCTGCCTCCTTTTGTAAGCGAGCCAGCACCGCCTCAAAATCGGCAGGCAAGGCACACTCAAAGTGCATCTCCTTCCCCGTTCTTGGGTGGATGAGCTTCAACTCTTTGGCGTGGAGCATCTGACCGCACAGGAATCCTCCGACGGTCTTGCCGAAGCGGGTGCCGTCCCCGCCGTAGAGGGGATCGCCCAGGAGGGGATGCCCCGTGGCGGCCATATGGACGCGAATCTGGTGGGTGCGGCCGGTCTCCAGCTCGCATTTCACGTAAGTAAAGGCTTGTCCCCACTTGGAGCCCACGGCAAACCGCTCCAGAACGGTGTAGTGGGTCACGGCGGTACGGATGGCGCCGCCCGAGTCCCCCGTGGGTGTTCCGACGGGAAAGGCGGCCATCTTCTTGCGGTCGGTGGGGTTGCGGCCGATGGGGTAGGTCAGCGTACCGCTGTCCTCCTTGAGATTCCCCACGCAGACGGCGTGGTAGACGCGGCTGACGGTGTGGGTCTTGAGCTGGGCAGACAGGGCGTTATGGGCGTCGTCGTTCTTGGCCACCACCAAAAGCCCCGAGGTGTCCTTGTCGATGCGGTGGACGATGCCGGGGCGCTTGACCCCGCCCACCCCCGAGAGGCTGTCGCCGCAATGGTACAGGAGAGCGTTGACCAGCGTCCCCGTGTAGTTACCGGGGGCAGGATGCACCACCATGCCCACGGGCTTATTGATCACGATGATATCGGCATCCTCGTAGATGATATCCAGAGGGATATTTTCAGGGGTAACGTCGTAGTCTTCGGGCTCGGGGATGATCACCGTGAGGGTATCCCCCGCCTTGAGCTTGGTATTCTTGTCGGGAGTCACAGCGCGGCGGTTGTTCCCTGCACCGCTCTCAAGGGTCACGCTCCCCGACTCAACCAGCCGCACGGCGGCGGAGCGGGTGATGCTGCAGGCATCCGACAGATAGCGATCCAGACGCGTTCCGCTCTCCTCTTGGGAAACGGTATACACTTCGGTGCGATCGACCGTTTCGGACTCCGACTCGTACAGGTTGGCATCACTCATGGGAGGTTTCCTCAGCGGTATTCGCCATATTCATTGTTTCGGTAACTTCGCCGGATGATGTGGTTGTCCCAGCTTCAACGGCTTTCTCTGCCTTCATTTCCTTCACCATTTCCAGGATGAGGTACAGAATCATGAGTCCCGCGCCCACGCAGACGAAGGAATCCGCCACGTTGAACACGGCAAAGTTGATGAGGCGGAAGTCGATCATATCCACCACGTAGCCCAGAAGGGTGCGGTCGATCATGTTGCCGATGCCACCGCCCACGATGAAGGAAAGGGACAGGGCTTCCATCCAAGGCATACGGCTCTTTTTGATATAGACGCGGTAGATCATGTAGCCCAGAATGCCGATGATAGCCACGGTGGAGGTGATCATGAATATCCAACGGGAATCCTTCATCATACCAAAGGCCGCCCCCGTATTCTCCACGTAGGTCAGGTGCAGGACACCCTCCCACAACGGCTGGGTGTCGATGGGCTTGAGGTAGAGGATGGTGAGGTATTTGGTGATCTGGTCAAGGAAGACCGTCACCGCAATAATGGCGAGCCAGATGAGCATGGAACGCTCCTTTCAGTATTGAAAAATGTAGCTGATTGAAATTGTTTCAAATTTGGGTTTATCGGCCAGGGGCTTTGCCCCTGGACCCCACCAAAGAACTTTTTGAAAAAAGTTCTTTGGAATCTCAAAAACTTTCAAAAAACATTGTCAAATAATTCTTTTTGGAAGTTCTTGAAGAGAGTCCAGAGAGGAACTTCTTTTAAGAAGTTCCTCTTTGGCGTTCTCCCGCTCCCCTATAAACTGCAATTTTAGGCAACCCACAATCGGTATTGGAACGCAGTCGTTTTTTACGTCCCGCAGTGAATGCGGTAGCAGCCGCTCACGGCAGGCATTTCGCGCCCGCCGCAGTCGAAGGCATAGCCCTCGTGCAGGGTGATGCAGCCCTTCATGCCCTCGGGGATCTCCACGGTCAGGAGAATCTCCTTCCCCTCCCGTTTCCAGGCAGAGGCGATCTTCCCCGCAGGAGTCAGATGGTATGCCGAGGCATTCTCCAAGGCATTTACAAAGGCGGGCTTGATCTCGCAGACAGGCTCCCCGTTCTCCCGGAACAGGCGAATACCCGCCACAGCCTTGACAAACCACGCGCTGATATCCCCCCAGAAGTGGTGGTTGAAGGAGGGGGGATCCCAATGGGCCCACGCGGGATAGAAGCTCTCCCACAGGGTGGTGGCACCGCGGCGCACCAGATCACCGTAGGAGGGATGCCCCTGCTCCACAGCCATTTTCCACGCCAGATCGGCCTGCCCGAACTCAGAGAGCACGTGAAGCAGCACCCGACCGCCCAAAACCCCCAGATCCATGCGGTCGCCGCACTCGGCGATCAGCGAGAGGAGCTGTTCAAAGGCGGCCTGTTTCTCGTCCTCATCAAAGACGCCGTAGTAGAGTGCCATGGCCTGGGAGGTCTGGCACTCCCCCGCCACCAGCATGGTGTCAAAGTTCACCAGATGAGCGCGGATAGCCTCACGGTAGAGCTCCGCCTGACCGCGGGCATACGCCGCCTCGGCGGTCTTGCCCACCGCCTCCAGCAGTACCGCCATCTTGGTAGCGATATCCATGGATACCATGGTATCCGTCACCGCGAGGGGTGCTTGGGGACGCTTGACCTCGGTGTGGCACCAGTCCCCAAGACCGATGTGGAGCAAGCCTTTTTCGTCCACGCGGGTACGCAGGTAGCGCAGGTAGGCCATGAAGGCCTCCACCGACTCGGCGGCCATGGCGGTATCCCCCCGCCATAGGTAGGTGAAGTAGGGGAGATAGACCAGCACGCAGTCCCAAGCGGGGCCGTTGCCCCAGTCAAATCCCCAGCCCCCCGTAGGCACGATGCCCGGGAGACTTCCCGCTTCGCTCTGTGCCTTGCGGATGTTCCGCAGCCACTCGCGGTAGTTGCGCTCGGGATCAAAGTGGATCAGCGCGGCCTCGCAGGACAGGGCGGCGTCGGCCGTCCAGCCGTTCTTTTCCCGGTGGGGGCAGTCGGTGGGGAAATGGTGGAAGTTGGACAGGATGCTCCGTCCGGTGATCTCCTGGATCTTGTTGGCCACGGGATCCGAGCAGGTAAAACCGCCGCGATGGCTCATTTCGGTGTGCATGACCAGGTAGGTCAGAAGCTCGGAGGTCGCCTGCTCAGGCGTGATGCCGTCCACGCAGACATAGCGGAAGCCGTGGTAGGTGAAGGCGGGGGTATAGGATTCCACCCCGTCGCCACTGCAGATATAGGTGTCCAGATGGACGATGTCCTTGTCCCGCTCCCAAAACTCCCGAACGAACCAGATGTGATCCAGGCGGATGTCCCCGTCCTTGAGTGCCTCGGCGAAGCGCATCTCGATTTTCTGCCCCGCTTCCCCCTTGACCGTCAGACGGCAGAGGCCTGTGTTGTTCTCACCGAAGTCGTAAATATAGCCGTCACCGCAAGGGAAAACCGCCACGGGCTTGATCTCCCGCTCCACCGTGATGGGTGCCACGTCGGCCAACCGAAGCTCTCCCGCGGGGGTGTCGGCGGGGAGGGCGGGTTGCCAGTGGGTATCGTCAAAGTCGGGGAGGGTCCACCCTGCGATCTCGGCCTCACGGCGGGCGTCGTAGCACTCACCGAAACGGTAATCGTCCCACAGGATGGGGGATGGTTCCACCTTGAAGGAGGTATCCCCCTTCAGAAGCAGAACACCGTCCGCGCCGCGCACCTCCAAGGACATCTTGGGGGCGGAGCGGAAGGAGGCCTTGTCGAAATCCCAGATGTACCCGCCGGGGTTATTGACAAAGCCGTTGCCCAAGATCAGACCCACGGCGTTGCTTCCCTTTCGCAGGGTGATCTCGTACTCGTCATAGTACACCAGATCCTCCGGATTGGAAAGGTAGGGCGACAGAAGCCCCCTCGTCAGCCGACGGCCGTTGAGGTACAGCTCGTAGATGCCGCAGACCGCCACCCGCAGGGTTGCGGGGGTCTCCGCATCCACCGTCAGCTCACGGCGGAAGCAGTAGGCGGGGATATGGGACTCAAAGGTGTTGTAGGCAGCGGTGGCGCAAATGTAGGTTTGTCCGAATGACATGGTCATACCTCCTGTGGGAAATCGGAAAAGAAGAAAAGTCTTAAAAGCCTAAACAGGGGACATCTCCGAGAAGATGCCCCCTCATTATGAATGTTATTCACCGGGTGATTGCATAATGCTTCAAATTTGGGTTTATCGAGGGGGCTTTGCCCC
>JAZRIF010000006.1:0-29946 GCA_045645165.1 Eubacteriales bacterium | reverse complement strand
GATTTCATTGATGAAGTCGGCGATCACTTCGCCGTCGAGGGTATCGACGTAGAAGGGGTTGACGTCGTAGTAGAAGCAGTAGTCCTCGAAGCAGCAGATGACGTTCTCACCGCGGGGATCCTCCAGATCGGGGGTGAACTTGCGGACACGGAGGTACTTCTGCTGGTACTTGATGCCCTTGCCGTTGACCACGCCGCCGCCGAAGCCCGAGGGCCAGCCGTTCTCGTCGTAGGCCCATGCGTGCATGCCGCGCTTCTCGGCCTCATCCACGCAGGCGGTGACGTTCTCGAACCACTCCTCACCCATGTACTCGGTCTGCAGACCGCCGCGGGCGTGCATGAAGAAGCCGCCGATGCCGACGTCGTCCATGAGCCCCACCTGACGCAGGGTCTCGGGGACGTTCAGCTTCTCGTTCCACGACCAGAAGGGTACGGGACGGTACTTTTTGTCGATGTTTTTGAAGTTCATATGTATTCTCCTTTCGGTATTAGAGACTGAAATTATGAATTACGCTTTGATTTTTGGGGTATCGGTGTAGAGGAAGTGATTGCCTCATCCACCGCTTCGCGGTCCCCCTTCCCCAAAGGGGAAGGTCTTTCGTGCCTTGCTTTTCGTTGGATGAAAAACCTATACATATCAATATGTTTTCGGGTGTAAGATAACCGTAAAGTTTCTGCGTAGGACCTTCCCCTCTGGGGAAGGGGGACCGCGAAGCGGTGGATGAGGTCTAATGAGAAGGCTTCCACGCCCTTCTCGTCAAACATCTTCCTGGTGCTCAAATCTCTCAACCCGTTGCCGTACAACGCGGTCAATATCCGAGCAAACACTCTGTAGATTCTTCATAACAACAGCATTGGAATATCGTAGCACAATGATCCCTTGGCTCGTCAAGAAGCTTGTTCTTGCTTCGTCATGCTTTTTTCCTTCCACCGTAAAATGCTGTGACCCGTCCAACTCAATGGCCAACTTAGCCGCCGCGCAGTAAAAGTCCAGAATGCACTTGCCAATGGTTACTTGACGGCGAAACTGATACGGATACTTGCGAAGGAATTTATACCATAATTCGCATTCTTCTGCCGTCATATTCTTTCGAAGCTGACGGGCAAATGGTGTTAATTTAGGATTGTGCTTCATACACCTTCTCCCCACCCTCCCAGATCACTCTGACGCGGACGGGGGAATCGCATTTGACGGTGATCACAGGCTCGTCGGCTTTATCCTTGCGGGCGTTGCACCGCAGATACACAAACCGCCCATTGTAGGGATACTTCTCGATGCCATGCTCCTCACACAGATTCACCCGCCACACGATCTCGTCGTTCTTGGCGTCGGCTTGGATACCGAACACGTACTCGATCAGCACCGCCACGGGGATGAGTCCCGTCCAGCCCACGAAATCGGGCTTGGCGGGGGTGCCGGGCTTTGCGTGCTCGGGGGAGTAGTTCTCCCAGACCGTACCCGTGGTGTTAAACACCTTCACGGCATTGTCCAGATGGTTGCAGGCGATCTCGTGGGCGAGGGCGTGGTAGCCCACGCGGTCGAGACCCTTGAGGGTCATATAGTTGGTGGGCGCCCAGACCGAGCCCTTCCAGTAGTGGCCGTCCTCGTGGTAATCGGGGTGGTCGGCGGAGAGGGTGGGCACTCTGTGGGGGCGCTTGAATTCCTTGGGGTTCTCCAGGTGATCGATGAAGCGGGGGAGTCTCTCGGCGGGGACGATGTCGGCCAAGAGCGCCCAGTAAGCGCCGATGGATTTGACTCCCGACAGGCCGCTCCGCCACATATCGTAGTAGAAGGCGTCGGATTCGCTCCAGAGCTTGTCGTTGATGAGGTTCGTGAGCATTTCCACTTCTTTAACCAGCCACGCGGTATCGGCCTCGTGGCCGAGGATCTTGCCCATCTCGATGAGCACCTTGCCGCTGATGACCATCTGGATGCAGGCGTCCACCCAGATCCCGTGGCCGTGGGACTGATGCTCGCTGTATCCCTCCCGACTGTCCACGCGGGGCTGGTTGTCCATGCCGCAGGCAAGACCGGTAGACCAGTAGGCACCGTCCCGCCAGGTGCGGTTGAGCTGGAGCCACTTATGGTAGCCGAGGAGGGGGTAGAAGACCTTTTCCAGTCGGTCGCGATCCCCCGTGAGCTGGTAGTATTCCCACTCGCTCCAAGGCATGATGTTGGGTCCCGTGGAGGAGGGGTCGTCCCGCTGGAACTGCTCCCCGGGCTCGCTTTCGCAGATCTCCCGGCAGATGAAGCCGTCCTTGTGCTGGTGGGAGTACATATTGTCCAGAGTCTTCTGGAAGTTGAACACGTGGGAGCCGTAACGGCCGAACATGACGATGAAGGAGGAATCCCACATGAACAGGTAGCCGTTGAAGGCGGTGTCGATGAAGTTGGAGACGAATCCCGCCTCTGCGTTGGGCTTTCTGAGGTTGCGGAAGGCGATCTCCCAGGTCTTGTCGTAGCAGGCCAAGGCGTCCTCATGCCCCGGCCAGATGGGACGGGGGAGCTGATCCTTGGACTCGGCATAGGTGGGCAGAGGCTTATCTTCTGCCTCCATGGTCAGAAACGAGTTCTTCGCCACGTAAGGATTGTCGGCGTAGAAGAGAGAGTCGTTGACAAGATAGTGTTTGCCCATGATGGACTCCTTTCAGAGATGTTCAAGTTGGGGTTTATCGGGGGCGTTGCCCCCGAGCCCCCACCAAAGAACTTTTTGAAAAAAGTTCTTCGGAATCTCAAAAACCTTCAAAAAGGATTATCTGACAATGTTTTTGAAAGTTTTAGGAAGTCCAGAAACCCTTTTTCAAAAGGGTTTCTGGTGGGGTCCAGGGGCAAAGCCCCTGGACGATAACCTGCAATTTCACGCTCTCAGCGCCTGATCCAGATCCGCCAGGATGTCCTCGATGTTCTCGATACCGATGGAGAGTCTCACCTGCTCGGGCTTGACGCCGCAGGCGTTCAGCTGCTCCTCGGTGAGCTGGCGGTGGGTGGTGGAGGCGGGGTGGAGGGCGCAGGAGCGGGCGTCGGCTACGTGCACCACGATGTTCAGAAGCTTGAGGTTATCAAGGAACTTGGTCGCGGCGGCGCGGCCACCCTTGATGCCCACCGAAATAACGCCGCAGGCGCCGTCGGGAAGGTACTTCTTGGCCAGATCGTACTGGGCGTTGCCTTCGAGCAGAGGATAGTCTACCCAATCCACGCACTCGTGGGTGGAGAGGAACTTGGCCACGGCCAGGGCGTTGGAGCAGTGGCGCTCCATGCGGAGAGCCAGAGTCTCCAGACCGAGGTTAAGCAGGAAGGCCGCCATGGGGGACATGGTGTTGCCCATGTCGCGGAGCATCTGCACGCGAGCCTTGGTGATATAGGCGGCGGCACCGAAGGACTCGGTGTACACCACGCCGTGGTAGGAGTCGTCGGGGGTGGTCAGCTCGGGGTAGCGGCCGCCCACAGACCAGTCGAACTTACCGCTGTCCACGATACAGCCGCCCACCACGGTGGCGTGGCCGTCCATGTACTTGGTGGTGGAGTGGGTCACGATGTCACAGCCGTATTCAAAGGGACGGCAGAGCACGGGGGTGGCAAAGGTGTTGTCCACCACCAGAGGCATACCGTGCTTGTGAGCCAGGTTGGCGTAGCGCTCGATGTCAAACACCACCAGAGCGGGGTTGGCCACGGTCTCACCGAAGATCATACGGGTGTTCTCGTCCATCATGGCCTCGATCTCCTCGTCAGTCATCTCGGGCGTAGCGAAGCGCACCTCGATGCCCATCTTCTTGAGGGTCACGGCAAAGAGATTGACGGTACCGCCGTAGATGGAAGCCAGGGAGATGATGTTCTGCCCCGCCGAGGTGATGTTCAGCACGGCGGTCAGATTGGCGGCCTGACCCGAGGACACCAGCATGGCACCCACGCCGCCCTCCATATCGGAGATCTTCTGCTCCACGCAGGCCAGAGTGGGGTTGGAAATGCGGGAATACATGTGACCGTCAGCCTTCAGGTCGAACAGATCGCCCAGATGGTCGGCGGAGTCGTACTTATAGGTCGTGCTCTGGTAGATGGGCAGGGTACGGGGCTCGCTGTTGCCGGGCTTGTAGCCGCCCTGCACGCAAATGGTGTCAAGCTTGTAGTTGGACATGGTTTTTTATCTCCTGTTTTTTTAGTTGGTTTTGGATTTCAAATTTGGGTTTGCAGGGGCTTTGCCCCTGCACCCCACCAAGAACCTTTTTGAAAAAAGGTTCTTGGAACTCCAAAAACTTTCAAAAAAGGTTATTAAATCATATTTTTTGAAAGTTCTTGAAAAGGGGTCTGGGGAAAAACTTCTTTTAAGAAGTTTTTCCCCGGGCGCCCTCTCGCTCCCCTATAAACTGCAATTTGACATAATGACTACATGGTTACAATGGCTTTACTGGGTCTCGGTAGGCACGGCCACGTAGGGCATCCATTCGGTTCCCGCCAGCTTTCCGCAATGACGGAACACCTGCTTGCCTTGGGTCTTGACACCCTCGGCGGTCAGCGTCTCCAGAGAGATACACCCCGCGAAGGTGGCGTTGGGCAGATGGGTCACACCCTCGGGCAGGGTCACGGTTTTGAGGGACACGCAATCCATGAAGACCTGCACGCCGAGATTCGTAAGAGTTTCCCCGCCCGCAAAGGATTCCAGACGGATGCAACCGTGGTAGGCGTCGTCTCCGAGGGAGGTCACCGAATCGGGCAGAGTCACGGATACCAGCTTCTTACAGCCGTAGAAGGCGCGGCGACCGATGGTGGTCACGCCCTCGGGGAGAGTAATCTGACGAACCGAGGCGCACTCAAAGAAGGCGTTGGCGGGAATATCGCCGCAACCCTCCGAAAGGGTCACGGAGATCAGGGAGGCGGGCAGATACCCCGCGGTGAAAACGTATTCGGCCGCGCCGAAGATATAGCCGAGGTAGGTCGTATCGGCTTGAGAATCCGCGCCGAGACGAGCACCTCCCACGAAGGGCAGAGTCAGGGACTCCAGGGCTCCGCAGCCCTCCAGCATGGCAAAACCCAAGCTATCCGTCGTGGCGGGCAGCTCCAGCGTAAGCAGAGCAGAGCAGCCCGTAAAGGCATGCTCCCCTACCGCCGTCAGCGCCGTATGCCCCATGGGAATGTAGGCCAGCGCTTCACAGCCGTAGAAGGCAAAATCCCCGATCTCGGTGACCGTTTCGGGAATCGCCACCGCTTCCAGAGCGCGGCAGGCGTAGAAGGCATAGTCGGGAATGGCGTCCCCACCCGTCAGAACCAGGGTGGAGAGCCCCGCGGGAACCGCCGAGCCCTGGGCGTCGTGGGACTTGGCGCCAAAGAGCGCGCCGAAGTAGTCCGCGCCCTCGCAGGTGAACACGGGGGTGCGCAGAGAGGTGAGATTCTTGCATCCCGCAAAGGCACCCGCGCCGATGGACGTCACGGTATCGGGCACCGAAATTGCCTTGAGGCCGGTCATATCGACAAAAGCCTTTCCACCGATGGCCGTGACGGGCTTGTCCTCGATGGTATCGGGAATGACCACCACGACTTCCCCGCCCGTATAGGCGGTAATGGTCACGCCGTCATCGGTCACCTCATAGGTGAAATCCTCGGCGGGCGCCACGGGATTGCTGGCAAACAGGCTGTTGAGCCGCTCGGCATAGGGTGCCGTGTCCGTGAAGGTACGGTCGTCGGGCTCATCGGGAATGGTAATGGGGGGGATGGTGACGGGCTCCTCGGTGTCTGCGGGAGGTTGGGCTTGGGGACGGCCGCAAGCGGAGAGGGACAACGTCAGCACAAGCAGCGCCGCAACGGCGGCAGATAAGATTTTATGCATGGTACGGAACTCCTTGACAGGGGGATGATTCCAGCAAAAATGCTTGGATATATATTCTGTATTAGTATACCACAAAACGCACGTTTTGGCAAGGGGTTACTCCCATTTTCTATCCTTACAACAGAAAAAAAGAGCGCTGTTTCCTGTACTCCGACTCCTCGAATGCCAAAACCGCCTCGGATCATCCGAGGCGGTTTTCACAGGTTACATATTTGAATGGCAGCGCATCAACGAACCGATTACAGGATCCGATCAATGACCTCAGCTTCGGCTTCAGCCAGCCTTTGCAAGCACTCGTCATTCGACAGAAAAGCGGCGTCTTCGGGGTTGGTGTGGAAGCCGTGCTCAATGATGAAGGCGGTGGGACAACCGTAGGCCGCCGAATGGCGCAGGACGCCATAGTAATTGATGCCGGGCTGATCGGGATAGGTGCGGGTCTTGACCCCGCGATCCACGGTGTTCATGGTGGAAACTACGGCGGCGTTCAGGGCGCGGGCAATCTCGGCGTTGCGGGGCTCGTCCGCCAGGGAGTAGTAGACCTCCGAGCCGCGGACGGCGTGGTAGGCCTCGGGGGATGAGGCGGGGCCGGGGGCGTTGGAGTGAATGGACAGGAACAGAACGGCGTGGGTGTCACCCGCCAGCTTGCCTCGCTCCTCCAGGGAGGGGTCTTCCTCAATGGCGTTTCTCGTCAGCAGAACCGTGAAGCCCTTTTCTTCCAGACAAGCCTTCAGCTTGCCGGCCAGCTTGAAATTCTGTGTGCCTTCGTAGGTGTTCTCCAAAAGGGGATAGGCATTCCCGAATTGACCGTGACCTGCGTCCAAAACAATGATTCCTCTTGACATATGAGCCTCCTTGGAGTATAATATGGGTGATAGAATGCAGAATTGTAGAAGCGTTTTGCGCGTTGTATTTTGTATGTACAGCCGACTGATATAACAATACAGGTACATTATACAGGATTTGCCCGGATTTGTCAAGAGCCGAAAGACAGAGGAATCCGTTGTGCATCCTCTATTCCCCATTTCCCATTCCTCATTCTTCATTCTGCATTCTGCATTCTGCATTCCAAGAAAGGAGCCCCCATGCCCTACCTACACACCCCCATATCCGCCCTGTCGGGCGTAGGCTCGGCTCGCAAGGCCGCCTACGAGCGCATGGGGATCTACACCGTCGAGGATCTGCTCTACCATTTCCCCCGCGCCTACGAGCACAGAGGGGATATCCGCATGCTGGCGGATGCATCCGAGGAGCCCTACAAGTCGGGGGCGCGGATGTCCACCATCCTGACGGTCTCCACCGAGCCCCGCGTCACCCGCGTTAAGGGGCGGATGACCCTCTGCAAGTTCCGCGCCTTTGATGAGAGCGGTACCTGCGAGATCACCTTCTTCAATCAGGAATACCTGCGGAACACCTTTGCCATCGGGTCGGTCTTCCGCTTCTTCGGTAAGGTGGAGAAAGCGGGGAAAGAGCGGTACACCATGACTGCCCCCGCCTACGAGCCCTACGTGGAGGGGCGTTCGCTCCCCCCGCTGTACCCCGTCTATTCTCTGACCGAGGGCATCAGCAACAAGATGATCACGGGACATATGAGCATGTCCCTCCCCGCCACCGCTCAGGTGGAGGATCCCCTTCCCGAGTCCATTCGTGCATCCGAGGAGCTTTGCACCCTGGGCTACGCCCTCCGCACCATCCACGCTCCCGAGGATTTCGCGAGCCTCCACCGCGCCAAGCGCCGTCTGGCCTTCGACGAGTTCTTCCGCTTTGCCTTAGGGTTGGGAACGGCGGGACGGTCTGCCCGTGTGACGGGCGCCCCTGTCTGTGCCGTCAGCGAATCCGTTATGAATCAGTTCCTCGCCGCCCTTCCCTACGCGCTCACAGGGGCGCAAGCCCGCGCCCTGCGGGATCTCCGCCGCGATATGGCCGCAGATACCGCCATGAACCGCATGATCGTGGGTGACGTGGGCTGCGGTAAGACGGTCTGCGCCGCCGCCGCCATGTACATCGCCGTCAAGGCAGGCCGACAGGCCGCCCTCATGGCGCCCACGGGGATATTGGCCACCCAGCACGCCGCCGATCTGTTGCCCCTCTTTGAAAAGCTGGGCATCCGTGGCGCACTCCTGACGGGTCACACCCCCGCCGCGCAAAAGAGAAAGATCTACGCCGCTTTGGCGTCAAGCGATCCTGCCCAGCGGCTGGACGTGGTCATCGGCACCCAGGCACTTCTGTCCGAGGGAGTGGAGTTCGCCGCCCCCGGGCTGGTGGTCACCGACGAACAGCATCGCTTTGGCGTGAATCAGCGGGCGACCCTGTCCGAAAAGAACCGCAACGCTCACCTCTTGGTCATGTCGGCCACCCCCATCCCCCGCACTCTGGCGCTGGTCATGTACGGGGATCTGGAGGTCTCCCGCATCGACGAAATGCCCCCCGGACGTCAGCGGGTGGACACCTTCGTGGTGGACGAGAGCTACCGCACCCGTTTGGATGCTTTCATCCGCAAGAACGTGGGGGAGGGAGGACAGGTCTACGTGGTTTGCCCCGCTGTGGAGGAGAACTCCGACGCAGAAGCCGATGCCAACGATGCCGCCCTCATTCCTCTGGGAGCTGACTTCGGGGCGCAGACCGCCATGGCCGAAATGTCCAAGGATCGCCCCCTCAAGGCCGCCGTCCAGTACGCCGCCGATCTGCAGGAGCGACTGCCCGACCTGACTGTGGCCTTCGTTCACGGCAAGATGAAGCCCGCCGACAAGGACAAGGTCATGGGAGACTTCGCCGCTGGGAAGGTACAGATCCTGGTGTCCACCACGGTCATCGAGGTGGGTGTCAACGTGCCCAATGCCTGTCTGATGCTGGTGGAGAACGCCGAGCGGTTCGGCCTCTCCCAGCTCCATCAGCTCCGTGGCCGCGTGGGTCGCGGTACGCGGAAATCCTACTGCATTCTCATCCGGGATGGAGGCGGAGACACCGCCAAGGCACGTCTGGAGGTCATGCGCACCACCTACGACGGTTACGCCATCGCCGAAAAGGATCTCGCCCAGCGAGGCCCCGGTGACTTCCTCGCCCCCGCCTCGGGCTCGGGCATCCGCCAGAGCGGCGGCTTCCGTCTGGCCGAGACCTGGTCGGACGCCGAGCTCATGAACCACGCCTTCGCCTACGCAAGAGAAATGCTGGAGGATGACCCCGATCTGAACGGCCATCCCGCGCTCAAGAGAGCCGTCGAGAAAATGTACGCGGAAAGCGGGAATATTTTGAATTGAAAATGCTAAATTGCAGTTTATAGGGGAGCGCCAGGGGCGTTGCCCCTGGACCCCACCAAAGGGACTTTTGAAAAAGTCCCTTTGGAATCTTCAAAACTTTCAAAAATATTGTCATATAATTGTTCTTGAAAGTTTTAGGGGTCAAGCCCCTTTTTCAAAAGGGGCTTGTGAGGTGCAGGGGTGAAACCCCTGCCCTGCAAACCCAGATTTGAAAGGAGTTATAACCATGAACATAAATTTCACCACTCCCATCGCCCCCATCAAGCCCATGCACGCCATCAACAACGCTCCCATGTTCTGGACGTTCTGTGATGCGTTTCACTACCTCACCGAGGCGAATATCCCCTACGCCCGTCTCCACGACACAGGGGGCATCCTGGGCGGCGGCGTATTCGTGGACGTGGCCAACATCTTCCCCCTGTTCCACGCCGACCCTGAGGATCCCGCGAATTATGAGTTCGGCTTCACCGATCACCTGCTGAAGGAGCTGTGCGCCTACGGTGTCAAGCCCTTCTACCGCCTGGGCTGTACCATCGAGAACTACCATCCCTCCATCGGCCCGAGACGGAGTATTCCTCCCACCGATCCCCACAAGTGGGCGGTGATCTGCGAGCATATCATCCGCCACTACAACGAGGGCTGGGCGAACGGCTACCACATGGACATCGAGTACTGGGAGATCTGGAACGAGCCCGACAACGAGCCCGTGGCGGCCGAGAACCCCATGTGGAAGGGCACCATGGAGGAGTACTTTACCCTCTACGAGGTCACGGCGCGCCACCTGAAAGCTCGCTATCCTCACCTCAAGATCGGCGGCTACGCCTCCTGCGGCTTCTACGAGATCCTGAACGCAAAGGCCGCCGAGCATTCCAACGTGTCCACCCGCACGGGATACTTCATTGAGTTCTTTGAGAAGTTCCTCGCCCATATCACCGTCGACGGCCACAGAGCTCCCCTGGACTTCTTCTCCTGGCACTCCTACGCAGGGGTGGGCGAGAATATCGCCTTTGCCGCCTACGCAAGAGAGATGCTGGACAAGTATGGCTTTACCGAAACCGAGAGCATCCTCAACGAGTGGAACCCCGGCATTCACCGCCGCGGCACCCTGGCCGATGCCGCCTACATCGGGGCTATGATGGCGGCCATGCAGAATGCTCCCGTAGATATGCTGATGTACTACGACGGCACCTTTGAGTCCACCTACGGCGGCATGTTCGACCCCGTCTCCCGCACCCCCTTCAAGGCCTACCACGCCTTCTTCGCCTGGGGAGAGTTGTACCGTCTGGGCAAGCAGTATGCCATCGAGGGCACCACCCCCGACGGGCAGATCAAGGCAGGGGTCTACGCCGTAGCCGCCGGAAACCAAACCGAACGGGCGGTGCTGCTGGTCAACGTCGGCGGGGAAGCCGCTCTGCAAGCCCCCGAAGGAACGTGGACGGTCTGCGTGCTGGACAACGAGCATGATCTGGAGCCCGTGGGCGAGGTGCGGGAGGGCGAGACCTTTACGGTGCCCGCCGATGGAGCGGTGATGCTCAAAAGCGTGTGATATTCCAAAATGAAAACGGACGCCGAAAGCGGACTTCTCATAAGGAAGTTGGCAATTTCTTGTAGGGACAGGCGTCCTCTGTCCGTTTGCATAAAATTTGATACGCAGAAAGCAAAGAAATAACCCCGACAGATTTCCGATGTCTGTCGGGGTGATTTTTACTGTTTGCTAAATTCGATCTCTATTGATCAGCGTTTTTTCTATTATGGTTCCTTTTTCAAATTTTATATAGCCATTTTCCTTGTAAGCTTCAGGTAAAAACGGCACGGGCGTCACCTTTTCATCCTGCTTCCAATAGCGATCGTCAAAAGCTTTTCCGATACTCATCGTCCCGGTGTATTCCACGGGAATGTTATCAAAGTGAAAGATATTCCACTTCCCCTTATTGAACGTTTCTGATTCCACACCAAAGATTCGGGCTTTTTTGCAAAGAAAAGAAAGCCGGGCTTCCATTCCGCAAAGGAATAATCGTTCCTCTTTGATTACATAACGCAAAACATAATCGTAATTTGGGGAATGTCTGATTTTGATTCCGTGCTTTTTCAAATCGAAGCATACGTTCGGCGTGCTGTCGAACACGACTATATCGTCGCTCATGATTTCAACCGCACAGCGATAACCGTATTGGTCAATATATTGATGTCTGCTTACTTCCATATTGATCCTCCGATGGGTTTTTGACATACCCCTTGTGGGGCGGGGGGTTACTCCCGCCGCTTTTTTGATTCAAGACGTTCATCACGGCGGGAGCAAGTCCCCGCCCTACGACACAATCCCATTATAACACAAATCGGCAGAGAAATCAATATCTCTGCCGGAATTTGTAAACATCCTCATAAGAACCAGCCGAAGGCGCCCTTTTTCGATCACTCCCCCCACTCCCGATCCATCCTCGTCTTCATATTCTTCAGATACTTCACGAAGAACTCGAGATTGTCCTCGGTGATGGTGGGCTTATCGCTGTACCAGCGATCCTGATTGAGGGTCAGAGATTCCTCCATGGCGGCGGCCTGCGCTTCCACCTTCCCAATGACCTCGGTCAAGGCGTCGGAGAAATGCTCGCGGTAGCGCTCGGCTACCTTGCGGGAGTAGTAGGTGCTGTCCAGGAAGGGGCGGTAGAACAGGCTGGCCTCCCCGGGGTTGAACTTGTTGGTGAGATCAAACTCCTCGTTGGGTTCTCCCGTCCACTGGGTGTACATGCAGAAATCATAGTCCCACGGCGGGCCGAAATGGAGCTTGGCGTCCCCCTCCGCGCCACGGTAGTACATGAATACCGACTTCCAGTGATGGTCTCTCTCTCCCATGATGCGATCCACGATGTACAGATCTATGAGGGTGTTCATATCCACGTTCTTGCCCAGATACTGGCGGTTGGAGCTTTGGAAGGCTCTCACGGTCTCCCGCATGTAGTCCTCCATGGCGTCGAAGAAGCGGCGGAATTGGGCTTCGTCGGCAAAATCCTCCTTGGTGGGATACTCCAGCTCGAAGTAGCGGTCACAGCTCGATAGGTAGAAGTAGGTCTCGCCTTCCTTGGCACCCGGCTTTTCAGGGGCGTTGTAGTTCAGGCAGATGAGGAAATTGTAGTCTGAAATTTGGTTCATGCTCCGCTTGATCTCAAATTCCAGATCCAGCCGTCCCGCCTGCTCCTGCACCTGCTCGCAGAGGGTGTAGACACCGGCATACTCCCCGTTGAGGTAGAGATTGACCTTGTGGGGCGTGGGCACGAATTCCAGATGCTCCGAGGTGCCCGCCAAAGTCAGGGCGGCGTAGTTATGGAGGGTGGAGGGGTCGAGGTAATCCGCCAACAGCACCCAGCTCTTGGCCTTATCCAGCCCGAAAAGGCTTTGTTTCTGGTCGAACTTGATGCGGTAGGGCTTCTTCACGAAGCTGTAGGTGGAGTTGCCTCGCAGGCGGATGGAGCCGTGGACGTCGATCAGGGGATCATGGGTACCCGCCAGGGTCAGGGTCATGTCCACGTAGTTTCGCGAATCCACCGCTACTCCGCTCGTGTTGATGGATACGATGGGAAGATCGCTTGTAGGCGGGGCAAAAGGAAGCTCTACCGTAGGGATCCCCTCGGTTTCGGCAGGGGGGCTTTCAACGGATGAATTCTCGGTCACGTTTTCCGGGGTTGGAACGGTTTGCGCGGACGCATCATGGTCTTGAGGGGTGGTGTCGATGGGCTGCGTTGCTTCGCTGCGGCAACCGGCCAACGTGCAGACGAGAAACAGTACAAGCAGAGATAGACAAAATCGTTTCATAGGACTCCTTTGTTTGACTATGGGTAAGCCGTATAGGCAGTATTCGCTTTTATTATACACTATACCGTCTCTCTTTGTCAACCCTGCAGAAGAAATCCCCCGCTGTTCTATACAGCGAGGGATAAACGAATTACTTCAGCATCTCCAGCAAGATATTGACAAGGAAGATCACAACAAGGTGGGCGGGATAGAAAATGTAGAAGCCATACTTGAAACGTTTAACTCCCGGTGTACCGTTATAAAAAGCAAGGAAGAGAACGGATACCAGGCACCAGGATTGCACGTCTGTGAACAGTCCGCGGGGGATGCAGAGCAGGAGCATGCCCAGAATCCATAGCGCCAGCTTGACAGGACGATGGGATATGTAACGGAAGCAGGTCGGTGCCTCCCCTTCCCGATAATCGGGCAGAGCGGTGAAAACGGGGATCAAGACACCCCAGAAGCCGTAGTCAATGTACATGACGTACTCAATGAAACAGTCAACTGCAACCAGAGAGGCGGCAAACAGCAGCGTCCACAGGGCAGCACCCCACCATTTCTTTTGTGCCAGCGTTTTTTTGATTGCTTGCACCTGATAGATCAGCAAAATGGAGAAGGAAAACGTCATCAGAATCCCACCGTCGAGCTCTCCGCTATAGATCAGGCAGGTGACCTCGCAAATGATCGCCAGACCCAACACGAGCAGGAAGCGCTTCAGCTTATTGCGGGTATAGCGGCATCCCTCCGCGATGAAGTAAGCGAAAATGGGAAAGGCAATACGCCCGATGATGCGCAGAATCTCCAGATCGGTCAGAATGAACGCGCCCACATGGTCGATGAGCATGGTGATGCAGGCAATGATCTTGAGGGTAGAGGCAGATAGTCCCCACCGTTTGGCGGGGACAGAAGGTTGCAGATTCATAGGGCTCACTCTCCGAGGACGTGGGTACGGATGAACAGCACGCCCAATGTGTTACGACCGCAATGGGAGGAGATGGTACAACCCGCACGGGTGACGTGTACCTCTGCCTCGGGGGCGATGGCTTGAACCGCCGCCACGCAGGAATCGATCACGGCAGGCTCGCACCCTGCATGAGTCACGAAGATATGTCCCTTGATGACGTCAGAGGCATCCCCCAAACGCTCGGAGATATACTTGGGAAGCACGGCACCAAATTTGCCTCGGTACTTCTTCCCTACTCCCATCTTGCCGTTCTTGACCAAGATGCAGGGCTTGAGGGAGAGCATATTGGCGCCGAAAGCGGCAAGGGCCGAGCAACGGCCACCCTTATACAGGAATTCCAGGCTGTCGATGATGAAGGAAGCGTCCACGCAGGGAATCAACTCGTTGCATTTAGCCACGATATCGGCGGCTTCCATGCCCGCCTCGGCCATCTCAGCGGCGGCAACTACCAACAAGCCTCCGCCCGTGGAGAGGTTACGGGTATCCACCACAAAGGCGCGCTCGGCAGCCTCGGTAGCCAAATGGGCATTATGCCAAGTAGAGGACATTTCCGAGCTGATGGTGAAGAAAATCACCGAGGAGCCGTCGGCGGTATATTTGGCAATGAAATCCTCGAAATCCACGAGATTGACGGCCGAGGTCTTGGGAAGCTGACCTGTCTTTTCATAGTGGGCATAAATGAAATCGGGATCAATGTCCACACCGTCGGTATACTGCTTCTCGCCCAGGGCAACACCCAAGGGGAGGATATGAACGCCGTAGCGCTCGATCAATTCAGGGGAGAGGTCGCAGGTGCTGTCGGAAGCAATGATGATCTTATTGGCCATATTGTATCACCGCTCTCGCGCCGGGAGAGCTGCTTTCGCGTGCGAAAGCATCCTTTCATAGTATCAAAGGGTACTGAGTAATTGTACCATAGAAATGTGAACCGAATTTTACATAATCAAACATATCTTGCGTTTATTATACCTGATAAAACTTGTTTTGTCAACATCTTTTTTCCCAAAAGCGAGTTTTTCGGGGATAAAAAATCCTTTACAAAAAGAACGCGCCACAACACGGGCGCGTTCCGATCGGACATGATGTTCAGAAGGTCACGCGCTCCACCTTCACACAACGGTGCGGTTTTTTATCCTCGAGGGTAAAGAGCACGGCTTGGGCTTCGATGGGGCCGTCGGCCACGGTGAAGCGGGCAGGCATATGGGTGCGCATCTTATACAGAACCGCCTCGGCATCGGTGCCGAGGATACCGTTGGTCGGACCCGTCATACCCAGGTCGGTGACATACCCCGTCCCCTTCGGGAGCACGCGGGTATCGGCGGTGGGTACGTGGGTGTGCGTACCGAATACGATCTGCACGCGGCCGTCCAGATAGTAACCCATGGCCAGCTTTTCGGAGGTCGCCTCGGCGTGAAAATCCAGGAGAGCCATATCGTAGCTTCCCTTCTCCCGCTCCAGAATGCGATCCACCACAGTGAAGGGATTATCCAGCGGATCCATGAAGGCTGTTCCCGACAGGTTCATACAGAGGATCCGCAGGCCGCTGACCTCCCGAACCGTGTAACCCACGCCGGGGCAGGCGGCGGGATAGTTGGCGGGACGAACGATGAGGTCGGTATTATCATCCAGCCACGTATAGATGTCTCGGCTTCCGAAGCCGTGATTGCCCAAGGTAATGAGGTCAACACCGCAATCCAGGAGCGCCTCAGCGTCGCGGAGGCACAGCCCGTGGATTTCGGAGGCGTTCTCGCCGTTGCAAACCACGAAATCCGCCCCCAGAGAGGCAGCGGTTTTGCGAAGCTTTCCCGACAGGTATTCAATAGCGCGGCGACCCACAACGTCACCGATGGCAAGGATTCTCATATTCTTCTCTTTTCTATGCGGAAATACGGATACAAATACAACAGTCATGCTGTCGTTGGTCTCTCCTACCGTATACTATATCATGTTTCTTGCGGGATGTCAAGAGATGGCGGGTATTTTGACAAAAAGATACGCCGAATGACTCGGCGAGTCATTCGGCGTACTTCGGTTCGCTTTATACCAAACCGCGTTCGGGGCACCTTTTGAGGTACTACCTTGGCGGCGATCATGGACAGGGGAGTTCTATATTCACTATATCTGAAACCGCATATTGGCTGTGCGGACAACAGCACCCTTATCTGGAATTCGATAAAGCACGTCCCGTTCAGGGACAGGGTAACTCGCGGAAGCCTTTACTTGGCGTAATCCGTTGCACGGCTCTCGCGGATAAGATTGATCTTGATCTGGCCGGGGTACTTGACCTCTTCCTGGATCTTTTCGGCCATCTGACGGGCGATGAGAGGCATCTCCTCGTCGTGGACAGAATCGGGCTTGACCATCACGCGCAGTTCTCTGCCTGCCTGAATGGCAAACGCCTTTTCAATACCGGTGAAGCTCTGAGCAATCTCCTCCAGCTTCTCCAGTCGCTTGATGTAGTTCTCCATATCCTCGCGGCGGGCTCCGGGACGGGCGGCCGAAATGGCGTCGGCGGCCTGAACCAGCACAGCGATGACGGTCTGGGGCTCTACGTCGCCGTGGTGCGCCTCGATGGCGTGTACCACGTCGCGGTTCTCTTTGTACTTCTTCGCGGCGTTTACGCCGATCTGCACGTGGGATCCCTCCACGTCGTAGGGGAATGCCTTACCAATGTCGTGCAGAAGTCCCGCGCTGCGGGCCAGTACGGGATCCACGCCCAGTTCCTCTGCTATGATGCCCGCCAGAATGGCGACCTCAATGGAGTGCTGCAGGACGTTCTGACCGTAGCTCGTGCGGTAACGAAGACGTCCCAGAAGACGAACCAGGTCGGGATTGATTCCATGGATGTTGACTTCGAAGGTAGCGCGCTCGCCTGCCTGCTTGATGGCGGCATCCACGTCCTTCTTGGCTTTCTCCACCATCTCCTCGATACGGGTAGGATGGATACGGCCGTCTGCGATGAGCTTCTCCAGCGCCAGTCTCGCCACCTCGCGGCGGATGGGGTCGAAGCCCGAAATGGTGATGACCTCGGGAGTATCGTCGATGATGAGCTCCACGCCCGTCAGGGTCTCCAGCTTCTGGATGTTGCGTCCCTCGCGGCCGATGATGCGACCCTTCATCTCCTCGCTGGGCAGAGCCACGGAAGAAATGGTGGACTCGGCTACGAAGTCACCTGCACAACGCTGAATGGCCAGCGCCATGATGCGGCAAGCTTTTTCGTCAGCCTCGTCGCGATACTGAGCTTCCAGCTCTACGATACGCTGTGCCTGTTCGTGACGGATCTCGTCCTCAAGTCCTGCCACCAGTTCAGCCTTTGCCTGCTCGGCGGTATAGCCCGAAACACGCTCCAGGGTTCTCTGATGCTCGGCCAGAGTCTCGTCAATCTGCTCGCGAACGGCGTCGCACTCCTTGAGCTTGCGGTCCAGCTGCTCGTTCTTCTTGTCCAGCTGCTCACTCTTTCTGTCCAGGTTTTCTTCCTTCTTGGACAGGCGGGACTCGGTGCGGGACACTTCGCTGCGGCGCTCCTTGATCTCCTGCTCCATATCATTCTTTTGGCGCATGATCTCTTCCTTCGCAGACAGCAGGGCTTCCTTTTTCAGGGTTTCGGCCTGCTTTTCGCCCTCGGCGACCAGTTCCTTGGCCTTTTGCTCGGCGGTACCGATCTTGGCTTCGGCAACCTTCTTGCGATAGAGAATACCCAAGAGTCCGCCAAGGATCAGGCAAACCACTCCGATGACCACCGAGATCAAAATGTAAATCGGATCCATGTATAAACACCTCCTTTTCATAAAAAATAAATCAAAAAACCCCGCCTGCACCATAGGAACAGGCGAGGTCACTTTATATTATACACAAATATGGGCAAATTGTCAAGAGATTTTACACCTTTACCGTATTAAAATCCCACTTTTTTGTAAATTTTCCCGAATTTCAATGAGTGAGAACAAGGAAAATCTCTTGCATCAGGCCATCACCATTCGATCTCGCCCAGCATGAGTCCGTCGCCGAGATAAATGGTCGCGATGCTTCCCGCGGGTGCCTCAAGGTGCATGACGTTCTCCGCCGACGCAGAATAGAGGAGTTTGCCGGATGCGTCGCTGACGGAGATCTTCATGCCATAATCGGGGAGCTTCAGGATAATGAGGGTGAGGTGTCCGCTCTCGTCAAAGGTGACGGTAAGGGTATGACCGTCTTCCTGCTTGCAGTCGGGAGCAAAGTAGGTGACGTAGTGGCCGTCGGTGAGGGCCAGCAGATCGGTGCGGGGCACGAAATCGCTGTCGAGCTGCAAAAGCGGGGATACGTTGTCCTCGCTGACGGCGGTAAACTCGGATACCGTGATCCAGCTGGTCTGATTAGCGGTGATATTGACACGGATGTAGCGTGCCTTGATGTCCACGTCAACTTCCGTATTCCGCCCGTTGAGGGCGCCAAGGCGAGTCCAGCTCTGACCGTCTGCCGAGTAGCACAGCTCACCGCTCTGAACGTAATCCGTGGCGTGATCGGGCACACCCGACTTGAAGGTGATGCGGGAGACCGAAACGGTGGCGCCCAGATCGATCTCGAAGTAGTCCCCCTTCTGACCGCCGCGGGAAGACCAGAAGTAGGTGGTCGGATCGTTGTCCGCCATGAAATCAGGGCCGTAGGTAGAGTAGGTAGGCAGGGTGGTGGAGAGAGAAGGCGCGCCTGCAGGCTTCTCGGCTACCACGGTGCGGTTGGTGTTGACTTCAAAGGCGCGAGCCTTGACCCAGGAAACGTCGGAGGGATCGCCGGTCCTTATGCGAAGGTAACGAGCCTTGATGGCAAGCCCCTGCAAAAACAGCTCCTCGCCGCAGGCACCGCTATGGAGCACCGTCCATTCTTTGCCGTCGGAGGAATACTCCACGATTCCCGTCTTCAGAACGTCACTACCGCCTACACCCGTGGCGATATACACGTTCTTCACGTCGATGACCTCACCGAGATCGACGCCAAAATAGCCGGTCTTGTTTCCGGCGGCGGTGTTGAGGTTGCCCTCCGTCCAGAAGTAAGTGGAATCGTCACCGTCGGTCAGGTAATCGGGGAGGTAGTCCTGATAGCGGTTGCAGTTGGTATAGGGCTTGGCAGGAGCGAAGGTTATGCCTTCGATCTCCCCCAAAAGGACACTGAAGCGGCTGTTCAAGGTGCTGAAATAGGTGGTCAGCACGTTTGCCGAGACGAGGCGGGGGTTGCCTTGGATACTCTTCTCCAACACCTTGTACTGACCCAGAAGGCGCACCATACTCTCCAGACTCTTGCCGTCTCGGTAGGAGCTCTCCATCTCCATGTACAGCCTGCCCATCTCGCCGTAGGCGCGGTACTTCTCCACCCACTGGCGGATCTCGGAGACCATGTTCTGATTTTCCGAGGCAAGGATGGCGTCGGCGTTCTTAACCATGCCCTCAAAGTAGGCCTGCAGCGCCCAAATGCTGTCGGCGGTGTTCTCCTTCTTGAAGGCAGTCAGGAGCGCCTGCAGCTCCACGCTGTCGGTGTTCTTGTTGATCCCCGAAGCGCAGGTCATGGAGATGAAATCCAGAAGTGCCTCGTAGGCGTCGGGCATCAGCTCCCGACAGGCGGCGGCGAGGGAGGCTTCGCTATTGTACGCCTCGGGATTCCAGAGGTAGTCTCCCGTGGTGAAGAGGGGAACCAGAGAGGCGTAGCCTTGGTTCATGGGGTTGGCGGTCAGTCCCGTGATGGACTCGTACAGGGTAGGCTCCAGATTCACGCAGGGACCCATGAACAGGTGGTTGGCCAGGGTGTCGTTGACGGGGTAGTTCCACCAGATCAGCACCTTGCGGCCGTAGGTCTTGAGGATATGCCGGAGGGACTTGTTGGTGATGGACTCGGGGATGACGCCGGGGCCCGTCCACATGAGCACCACGTCCTTATGGATCAGGGGGGCGATCTGATTGGTGTACTCCGTCAGGAAGGGATCGCCGTACTCGGTGGTGATGGCGATGAGGTCGCTGACCCCCTCGTGGGTCTCCACGAATTTGGTCTGGAAGTCGGACAGGAGCTTACCGTGTCCCTTGGCATCCAGGGTGGGGATATCGTCCAGGAAAATGGCAAAATCGCGGCAGCCCAGCTCGTAGATCTGCTCGCACTTGGCCATGAGCTTCTTGAAGTCCGCCTCATAGCCGCTGCCGAGGTTGATATCTCCGCCGGGGGAGATGGCGTAAATAAATTTCACGTAGTTCTCATTGGCCGTGGTAATGAGATCGGTCATACGCTCCAGCTCCGCGCCCGTATACAGGGAGCGCCACTGGGCGCGGTGCTTGGGGTCGTCCTTGGGGGCGTAGATGTAGGCGTTCATCTTGTTCTCCCCCATGAAGGCAAAGAGATCCTTGCGGTACTCATGGGTCCAGGCAGTACCGTAAAATCCCTCGATGACACCGCGCTGGCTGTTGCGGGGGGCGTCCTTGACGGTGACCAGCGGGAAGGGGCCGCTGTCCTCGATGAGCTGGAACAGGGTCATGAAGGCGTAGTGAACGCCGCGGTCGGTCTGCGCCTCGATGGAAATACCTTGTCTCGTGATGTTGAGGATGTACGCTTCGTCCGCACCGTAGGCAAAATCAGCGGTGAGGTCGCGGAGCGTGACGGTCAGGGGCAGGCCATCTTCGGCTACCTTGATCCCCAGCGCGGCCAAGCCTTCGGCGTACCGAGAAGCCTTTTCATCGAGCTTCACCGTGTCACGGATCACGTAGCTGTACTCATTATAGGTGATCTCCATGGGTGTGGGGTAAATATCCGCTATGGCTACGCCGTCGGGAGAGGCTTCTTCCGTATCGGCGGGGGAAGTATCTGCGGTCGTTTCGTCTGAAACGGTCTCGTCTGAGACGGTTTCGTCCGAGACGGTCTCACCGGCTACGGTTCCCTCCGAAGACGTACCAGTCCCGTCGGTGGGGTTTGCCTCGGTCTCGGTCGAGGGCTTATCCCCGCCGCAAGCGGTCAGGATGAGCGTCATCAAGCAAGCCGCCATCAGCATAGCGGTTATGCCGAAAATCTTCCGTTTCATACGTTTCATAACAAACTCCTTTTGCGGACGTTTTTCTTCCGTTTTATTATACCATTTTTTTGAACCCAACGCAATCGGCAGAATGCAAGAAAACACCTTTTCGATTTGTACAAAAACACGAATCCCCCTCCGCGTCGGCAGAGGGGGAAATCAGATATAGGGAAAGACGAATCACGAAAGCGCTTTCAGGGTCTCGCAGACCAGCTTGTAGGTGCGCTCCACCGAGGGGATGGAGAGCATTTCGCGGGGGGTATGGATGTCCCGCATATCGGGGCCTACGGAGATGATGTCCATCTCCCCCAGCTTATCGCAGAGGATGCCACACTCCAGACCCGCGTGGATGACCTCCACTTTGGGGGTCACGCCGTACATCTTCTCGCTGACCTTCGTCCACAGGTCGCGGAGGGGGGAGACAGGGGCGTAGTCCCAGCCGGGGTAGCGGGCGCGATGGGTGGCGTTGGCACCATCGCCCGTGCAGATCATAGCCAGAGTCGCCAATTCGCGCTCGGAGTCATCCAGGTGGCTATTGGATGCGGAGCGGGTGGACATGGAGAACTTTACAGCGATGGGCTTCCCTTCCCCATCGGTGATGGTCTTGACGATGCCAAGGTTGCGGGAGTGGGCCACCAGACCCTTGACGTGGGCAGACATGGACAGGACGCCGTCGCGGACGAGGGTGAGGAGGGAGAGGACGGCATGAGTGGACTGATCATCCATGCACAGCGCGGGAGTCTCGGGCAGGATCTCGGCGGTGCAAGTAAAGGTCTTGTCGGCGGGGATCATGTTGGGCTCGGCACGGAGCTTGTCGGCCTCGGCGGTTACGGCGCGGATAAGCTCCTGCGCGTGGGCGGTGTCGCGGAGGTCAATGACGGCGGAGCAATCCCGGGGAATGGCGTTGTCCTTGCCGCCTCCCTGAATCGAGGTCAGAGAGAAGTCGTAAGACTCCCGCAGGGCAAGAAGAATGCGCCCCATAGCCTTGATGGCGTTGGTATGTCCCTCGTGGATCTCCACACCCGAGTGGCCGCCCGTAAAGCCGTCCAGCGTGATCTTCACGGCAACACCCTCGGCGGGCTCACATGCCACGGGGACGGTGATATCCGTCCGCATACCGCCCGAGCAGCCCGCGGTGATGACACCCTCGGCCTCGCTGTCCAGATTGATCATGGTTCTTGCGGTCGCCTCTGCGGCCTTGGGGTCGAAGGCCCACGCGCCCTCCAGACCTGTCTCCTCGGATACGGTAAAGAGGCACTCGATGGCGGGGTGAGGCTCGGGGGGATTATCCAGAATGGCCAGCATCATGGCCACGGCAATGCCGTCGTCACCGCCCAGCGTGGTGTCGGTGGCCGAGATCCAGCCATCGGCGCCATCGGCGCGGTCCACATGGAGCTTCAGCCCGTCGGTGGCGAAGTTGTGGGTGGAGTCGGCGGTCTTCTCGCCCACCATGTCGGTGTGACCCTGGAGCATGACGGCGGGGGCAGACTCGTGTCCCTTGCTGGCAGGGAGCTTGATGAACACGTTGTGGACGTTGTCGCGGTAGCAGGTAAGCCCGCGGGTCTTGGCGAATTGCTCGATGTAGTCGGCGATGGCCTTCTCGTCCCCCGACACGTGGGGGATGGCGCAGATGTCCTCGAAGAAGGAGAGGACGGAAGCGGGCTCGTAGCCCGAAAGGATGCGGTTGGCAGACATAGGATTCTCCTTATGTGTATGTTATGATTAAACGTTCAAATTTGGGTTTATCGAGGGGGCTTTGCCCCCTCGACCCCCACCAAAGGGACTTTTGAAAAAGTCCCTTTGGAATCTTCAAAACTTTCAAAAAACATTCATGAATAATCATTTTTGAAATTTTTAGGAAGTCCAGAAACCTTTTTTCAAAAGGGTTTCTGGTGGGGTCCAGGGGCAAAGCCCCTGTACAATAAACTACAATTTAAAAAATCTCCCCTCACGCCATCCCCTGCACCGTCGTCACGACCCAGTACACCACTCCGTACAGGGTTCCCGCCAGGGTACCGTAGAGCAGGACGGGGCCTGCCACCGAGAAGATCTTGGCGCCCACGCCGAGGATCAGCCCCTCGCTCTTGGAGTCGATGGCGGGAGAGACCACCGAATTGGCAAAGCCGGTGATGGGCACCAGAGTCCCCGCTCCCGCAAACTTGGCGATGCGGTCGAAGATCCCCACACCCGTCAGAATGGCGGCGATGAGAACGAGGGTGCAGGCGGTCAGAGTGCCCGCGTCCTCCTTGGGCATCCCGCAGAGCTTGGTGTAGACATCGGTGAGTCCCTGGCCGATGCAGCAGATCAGTCCTCCCACGAGGAAAGCGCGGAAGCAATCCTTCGCTACGGGGGATTTTGGCGCACGAGCGTCGGCGTATTTTTTGTAGGTTTCTTTGGACATGTTCATGGCGGTAATCACTCCCTTTTTGGGGTAGTGTACCACGGAACGGGTTCTTTTATGCGGATGGGTTTATCCGATCAGATCGCTGTAGGCCATGTACAGCAGCGGGTCATCCGCATACGCCTCGACCTCACCCATATACCCGTCGCCGATCTCCGCGATTCCCGAGCATTCCCCGTATACGCGGATCATGTCGCCGTGGAGATAGTTGGTTTTCTTACCCACGCTGCAATCCATGACCAGAATTTTCAAATCTTGATTTTCATGAGTTCGGTCTTTGCACAGGTAGAGCACGTAGCCGTCCACATCCACTCGGGCCTCCACGACCAGCTCCAAGGATACGTAATTTCCCTCGTTGTAGGCGTCGCGGTGGTAGTCCTCCACACTCATGAGATCGCAGAGCTCCACGTATTCCTCGCGGGAAATCTTGTCATTGACAAGGGACTGATTCCACAGCATGGGCAAAATGAAAGAACTCAACGCGAACAGCAGGAAATACCCGCCCACTACCGCGGACACCGCGATGATCTTGGCCTTTTTGGAGTAGGGACTGGTGAAGAACAGCACGAGACCCGCAATGCGGGAGAACAGGAACACCACCAGAATGAACCACCACATATGGTAAAACGGAATGAACTGCACCCGCCCCGAGGAATTCCGTTTCCTCTTGGGGGGCTTCACCTTGGCGCGGTTCCCTGCCCGCATCTCCTCGGGGCAGATCTTGCCGCACAGGGGGCATTCCTCCGAAGCGAAATAGCACTCGCAATCGGGGCATTTATTCAGTTCCGGTCGATCCAGCTCGTCGGAATCAAAATAACCCAAATTCCTTCCCATAGGTTTTTCCTCCTTATTATCTGCGCCAACGGCGCAACTTCATGCGCCCGCAGGGCGCGCTTCACGCGACCAACGGGAGCGCTTCACTTCTTCGGGCTTCCCTCCATGAAGTACGCCGCCTCCATATCCGCGACGCACAGCGCCCACGCAAGGGGGAACATCTCCAGCGCCTTGCCCACGTTGCCGGGATCCTCGGGACCCGAAAAGCCCATGTGGTAGCGGATGGCGAAGGCCTCGTCGCGGGTCAGGCGCATGTAGCCCGAGGCGATGTAGACAGACTTCTCGCCGTGGCCGTAGGGGAGGTTATCTTCAATGGTATAGTAGGGCACCGACTCCCACTTTCCCTGCTCGTTTTTGACGTTGCGGGAGGAGACCTTGTAGAAATTCACCTTACAGATATCGTGGAGCAGGGCGGCGATGGCAATGGATTCAGCGGAGTAGCTGATGCCGTAGACCTCCTTCACGCGGGGGCGGTTCAGAATATCCACCAGTGCGTCGTAGACGTTGAGGGAGTGCTGGCACAGTCCCCCCTCGTAGTTGCCGTGGTAGCGAGTGGAGGCGGGGGCAGTGAAGAAATCCGAGCTTTCGAGGTAAGCGAGGAGCTTGTCGGCGCCCTCGCGGGTGATGTTGGCCTTGTAAATATCAATGAACCGCTGGCGGTTTTCGGCGGCCTGGGCGGCGTAAGGAGACAGGGAGACGTCGTTCATTTGGTAGGACATGGGAGGTTCCTTTCTATCTTGATATTTGGATATGGAGTCGATTGGAAAAGGTGATATGGATATTCAATTGGGGTTTAGCGGTGGGTTTTGATACGGTTGTAGGGGCGGATTCCATATCCGACCGTGGTATGAAAAGGGAAAGGCACGCATGGATTTTTGACGTTTGCGGGCGCATATGGAATGCGCCCCTACGGCACCTTGTTACATATCAACAAACCCAAATTTGAAGCCTCACCCGCATCCTTCCCGCCGTATTTGCGGGGGGGTTGTATGCAGGACAGATTAGTTCAGTGGTACGGTTCCGTCGGAGCAGATGACCTCGGTGGCGGGGACTTCGTCATTCCAGTCGGAACCCTTGGTGATGGATTTCCATTGATCCACTGTGCCTTCGAAGGTGATGGAGGTCAAACCAGAGCAACCGTTGAACGCAGAAGTGCCAATACTGGTCACACCGTCAGGGATGACGATGGAGGTCAAACCGGTGCAAACGGCGAACGCAAAATCGCCAATGCTCGTCACGCCGTCGGGTATGTCGATGGAGCTCAAGTCGGGGCAATAGTAGAACGCATAATCTCCAATGCTCGTCACGCCGTCGGGTATGTCGATGGAGCTCAAGTCGGGGCAATAGTAGAACGCATAATCTCCAATGCTCGTCACGCCGTCGGGAATGTTGATGGAGGTCAAGCCTCTGCAATAAGAAAACGCCTCATTGCCAATGGTCGTCACGCCGTCGGGAATGTTGATGGAGGTCAAACCAGAGCATTTGTAGAACGCCCCCTCGCCAATGCGCGTCACGCTTCCGTCATCGGGAATGATACTATTCTTACAACCAACCACTAAAGTTTTGCTTGCCGTTTCAATCAAACAGTTTCCGTCGCTGTGATGTACTGCATTTCCCTCCGCAACCGTAATAGAAGTCAAGCCGGTGCAACCGTCGAACGCATAATCGCCAATGCTCGCAACACCGTCGCCAATGTCGATGGAGGTCAAGCTGGTGCACCCGAGGAACGCCTCCTCGCCAATGCTCGTCACACTGTTGGGAATGACGATGGAGGTCAAACTGGTACATTTACAGAATGCATTTCGTCCAATATATTTTACATTTTCAAAGATTTTGACGGAAGTCAAACGTTCACAAACATAAAATGCATACTCAGCAATACCTACTGTATCTTCCCTTATAACGACATTCACTTCTGAAGTATCACAGTCGACAACCCATTTGTCTATATAATGGACCCCATTTTCTTTATTGATTAACTTTTCACACCCGTAAAACGCCCAATCGCCAATGCTCGTCACGCTGTCGGGAATGTCGATGGAGGTCAAGCTAGAGCAATCTCGGAACGACTGATCTGCAATACCAACAGTATCTTCCCGCAAAGAAACTTCCGTTTCCAAAATATTGCAATCCACAACCCATTTGTCAACATAGTGGACTCCGTTATCTACGACAACTAAATTCGAACACTCACTAAATGCACTAAATCCTATATCTGTGACACTGGGCGGGATAGCCAGGGAGCCTAACCCAATACATCCATCGAAAGCACGATCACCAATACTTATTACACCATATGGAATTGTTATAGAGGTCAAACTCTTGCAACCACTGAACGTATAAGCGTCAATGCTCGTCACACCATCGGGAATGGCAATGGAGGTCAAGCCGGCGCAACGACAAAATGTATGAGAGCCAATGCTCGTCACGCCGTCGGGTATATCGATAGAGGTCAAGCTAGAGCAGCCATAGAACGCCGCCTTGCCAATGCTTTTCACACCGTCGCCGATGACGATGGAGGTCAAACCGGTGCAACCGTAGAACGCAGATTCGCCAATACTTGTCACGCCGTCACCAATGACGACGGAGTCCAAACTGGAGCAACTATCGAACGCATCATTGCCAATGCTTGTCACGCTGTCGGGAATCTCAATGGAGATCAAACCGGAGCAACCATCGAACGCATAACTGCCAATGCTTGTCACGCTGTCGGAGATGACGATGGAGGTCAAGCGGCCGCAACCGGAGAACGCTCCCTGACCAATGCTCGTCACGCCGTCGGGTATATCGATAGAGGTCAAGCGAGTGCAATCGTGGAACGCATAACTGCCAATGCTGGTTACGCGATACCACGTATCCCCGTCTTGGAACACCGCGGGAATGACAAGAGCTTCACCCGTTGTTCCGACGTATCCGATTTGATTTCGATTATAAGAAGTAATGGTGAATGCTTGGGGAATTATTGAGTCTACCTCACTATGGTCACACTTTTTACAATTGCGACGCTTCTCACCGTCTTCGGTTCCGGTAGGAGTTTTTGCCATATACCAATCATCAAAGCTATGACCGGTGGCGGGAACAACAACCTGTTCTTCCAGAATCTCACTGCAACCCGAGCACTTCTTGCCTTCGGTCAGACCGGTAGCCGCACAAGTGGGAGCTACAGCATCCAACGTAATGGTATCCCATCTGTTATGATTATGAGCCAATTCAGCCACAGGGAAAACCTCAAATGCATCGCAATTCTCGCAGTCGCGGCGCTTCTCGCCCTGGGCGGACTCGGTGGGAGCCTTGGTTTCGTACCAATCGCCAAAGCTATGACCGGTGGCGGCGCTCAAGATCACGTTGCAGACAGTACAGTTTTGCGGTTGAGTACAAGTCGCTTCTTCACCCGGGGTATGCCCTGTTGCGGGAACAACAACCTGTTCTTCCAGAATCTCACTGCAACCCGAGCACTTCTTGCCTTCGGTCAGACCTGTTTTGGTACAAGTAGGCTCTACCTTGGCTAACACGACTTCGGTATGTACGTGCGGAGGAGTCACCTCCTCGGTAGTCATCTCCTCGGTAGTCACTTCCTCGGTGGTTACTTCCTCAGTGGTTACTTCCTCAGTGGTTACTTCCCCAGTGGTCACTTCTTCGGTAGCCACTTCCTCAGTGGTCACTTCTTCGGTAGCCACTTCCTCGGTGGTTACTTCCTCGGTGGTCGCTTCCTCGGTCACTTCCTCAGTCGTGTTTTCCTCGGTCTGCTGTTGGGTTTCAGTCGTCACCGGCGGCTGTTCATCCCGCATCAACCACAGGGTGATGCCGGTACTGGCTCCCGCCGTTACAAGAATCGCCAGGATAATCCCGATGATCCACGGGGTTTTCCGCATTTTCGGGGGCTCGGGTGGAACGTATACGTTTTTCGATACCGTCGAATAGACGTATTCGTTTTGGTTCTGGTTATTCTCTTCCATATTCATCTCCACACCGCCTTTTGCGGCGGCATTTCCTTATTTTTTTAGTACTATTCTACCACTTTTTGTAAATTTACAAAACCGCTTCCCGTTTTTTCATCAGCTTCCGATAGAAATAGAAGCAGAACAGGAAGTGGACGCCGCCCGTGATGATCCAGGAGATGGGATAGCTGATGTAGAGCGCCATGATCTCGCCGGGGAACAGGGGGCAGACGGTGAAGACCCAGATGATGCGGAACACGCAGGAGCCGAGGAGGGAGACGATCATGGGCTGCATGGCCTTACCCATGCCGCGGAGGATACCGCACCCCACGTCCATAAGTCCGCAGAGGAAGTACATGGCGGCGATGACGTTGAGTCGGTTCACGCCCGCCTGTACGATGAGATCCAGGTTTTCCCCCGATGCGTAGATCAGGAGCAGCTTATCACCGAGTAGCACCAAAACGGCGCCCAGGATCAAGCCGATGACGAAAACCATACCCACACACTGCAGGGAGATTTTCTTGATGCGCTCGTACTTCCCCGCTCCCACGTTCTGGCCGACGAAGGTCACGGCGGCTTGGTAGACCGAGTTCATGGCGGTGTAGACGAAGCCCTCCAGATTGCCCGCCGCGGTGTTGCCCGCGATGGTGACGGTGGGGTAGGCGTTGACCGCCGACTGAATGATGACGTTGGACAGGGAGAACATGCAGCCCTGCAGTCCCGCAGGCAGACCGATGGTGATCATGCGGATGAGCTTCTGCTTGTGGACGGCAAAGCCAGCCAGCCGCAGGGAGGTCTTGGTTTTGCTCATGTAGAGCAGGGTGGCTCCCGCCGCCACGTACTGGGAAGCCGCCGTGGCGATACCCACGCCGATGGCGCCCAGATGGAATCCCAAAACCATGACGAGGTTGAGACCCACGTTGACGATACCCGCCGCTGACAGGAAAAACAGGGGGCGCTTGGTGTCGCCGCCGGAGCGCAGGATGGCGGCCAGGTAGTTGTACACCAGACAGCCGGGCATACCGCAGAAGTAGGCGCGCATGTAGGGGACGGCCTCGGCCAGCACGTCCTCGGGGGTGTCCATGAGCAGAAGCAGAGGCTCGGCCATGAGGATACCGAAGATCATGACGGCGAAACCGCCTATGATGGAGGAGGTCAGAGCCGTGGAGATGAGCTTATCCACCTCCTCGTAGCGGCGGGCGCCCAGCTCCTGGGCGGCGATGACGCCGGCACCCACGGCCAGACCGATGAACAGGTTGATGATCAGATTGATGAGAGCGCCGCAGCTGCCCACGGCAGCCATGGCGGCCTCCCCCGCAAACTTACCCACCACCGCCACGTCGGCGGCGTTGAAAAGGAGCTGGAGGATACCCGACGCCATCACGGGGATGGTGAAGCGGATCATTTTACCGAGAACGGGGCCCTCGGTCATATTCAGTTTTTCGGAGCGAAGTTGTCCGGCCAAAAATAACGCCTTCTTTCTTTGCCTCGCGCGGAGGCAGATATATACTTTTACATTATACTATGGTTTAGTGCGAAAGTCAAGGGATTTGAGAAAATCGGGAATGAGGATTTCATATTTTCAAATTGGGGTGTAACGATTCAGCCGGTATTTCAAATTGCAGTTTAGCGGTGGGTTATGCTTATGTACTTTTCTCTCCTCGTCGAGAGAAAAGTACCAAAAGAGACGCCGCCCAAGGAAGGTACCCACGGTACCTTCCTTGGGAATCCATCCCCCTTAATTGCGCGCCATTTTGCCTATGGGCAAAATGGCCAACGCGCTGTTATGTCGCAGTTTGCCATGAAGCCGCACGGCCGACAGAGTGACGGCCGCGCGGTTGGTTTCCCGTTTGGTTCCACCCACGGTTTTCCGTTATCCGACAAGTTAAAAAACGACTTGGGGCTACAGCAAAGCGGCGAGTTCCGCGCG
>JAZRIF010000005.1:0-43805 GCA_045645165.1 Eubacteriales bacterium | reverse complement strand
TGGGTATAGATGAGGCTGTCCTCGGGGATGACGTACTCGGCGGGGGACTTGTGGTTGCCGTCGATGGGCTCCACGATGGTCTCGCACTTACCGAAGGGCTCGGCAGGAGCGTTGGTAAAGGTGATCTTCAGCTCGGGCTGGGCGACCTTCTCCTGTCCGTCGACGTAGAGGAAGCCCAGGCTGTCGGTGCAGCCCTCGTTCGTCCAGACACCCACCGAGCCGCGGGCGTCGAGGATGGCGAAGAGGTACTCGCCTGCGGGTTGGGGATCGAAGGTCAGCTTGTTGGTGGCGTTGTCTCTCAGGGGATCAAAGCGCTGGGAGGCGATGGGCTCGGCGGCCATAGAGTCGTCGGGATCTCCCGTCCACTTGAACAGAGCCAGCGTACAGGACGAATCCGTGGTTGTCCACGTGGGCATGGCCATGGAGAAGGCGGTGAACTCGCCGTTGACCTTGGCGCGGTAGGCGTAGGAGTCGCCGACTCTCACGGCGCCGCGGGTACCTGTGCCGTTTTGGACGGATATATCAGCGGCCATTGTGGGGAGGATAAGACTTGCGGCGCAGGCGGCTATCATGAGGACAGCCAACAGAACCGACAGGATATTCTTGGAAAATATACGTTTCATAAGGTAAACTCCTTTCAATCATTCAACTCAGCAGGGTAAGGATTTCGGCTCGCGCCGCCTCCAGCGACAAAGGATCGGTGTGGAGGTCGGTGAACCCAAAGGCTACGCGGCGGGCGATGGCCTTGGCGGCGGCGGGGTTCTTTTCCCGCAGGAGGTTGAGCAGCTCCCAATCCTGCAGGCCGTCGATGGTGTTCAGACCGCGGACGGAGAGCATGAGGCTGTTGTGCTCGGCGTCGGGGTAGACGATGAAGCCGTCACCCTTGAAGCGGGCGTCGGGGTGGAAGCCGTAGAGGGAGATGTCCCAGTAGTTGAAGCCCCAATGGAGGAAGCCCGTGATGCCGTGGGTGAAGCAGGCCCACTTCATAAGGCGGGAGTAGATGGGGGGCAGGTCGATGAACTTGTTCATCCAGCCCATGTCGAAGGGGTAGCAGCAGGAGTAGCACCAGACCTGATCGCCGGCTTTTTGGCGCTCGAGGTAGTAGTCCTTGCCTTCCTCGTAGACCTCGATGCGGGGGATGTACTGATCCACGTAGCCGCAGAGGTCGCGGGAGATGGTGTGGGTGTCGATGGGCTCACCGCAGACCACGCCGGGCATGCACTCACGGCAGAGATCCTTCGCCCACTTCCAGTATTCGGCGGTGTGGGGCTCGTCCTGCAGGCGCATTTGCAGCATGGGAAGCCAGCCACGCTCCTCGAAGTGCTTGTAAATACCGCTGTAGAAGGCTTTTGCCCACGCCTCGCACTCGGGAGTGAAGATCTCCAGCCAGGACACATTGCCGTTCTCGTCGATGGCCTGCATATATTTGCCGTTGACCGCGCCGATGATGGAGCAAATCGTCAGGTAGCGGAAGGAGCCGTGCTCCATGAAATGCTCCACGAAGCGGTCGAAGAGGCCGAAATCCAGCTCCCACTCGGTGTCGCTCACCCGCCTGGAGCCGCCGTCGGAAAGCAGGGGCATGGGCTGGAGGTGGAGGCTGTTGACGCGCATGGTGGAAAGGGTCTTTGCAAAGTTGGCCATCAGCTCCCACCAGCCCTCGTCGTAGCGGATGTGGGTGTAGAAGGGCTCGCAGGGGGGCTTCTTGCAGGGATGATTCTTCGGGAAATTGCCGAAGGGGTTGAGGAAATACTCGTGGCCGAAGGCTGAGTCCTTGGGCTCGGGGAGGGTGACGGGATAGACGACCAGCTTCCAGTCGATGCTGTACTCGCCCAGGCTGGATTTCACGACAACCGTCACCGTATGGGTGCCCACGGGGGCGTCTTTGCCCACGGTGAAGCAGAACCACAGGCTCTGGGTGGTATTCATGGTAACGTGGGTCTCTGCCTTGGTGGAGAGGATATCGGGGTAGGGGAGGCCGTCGTTGTAGATCATGTAGTCGGCATAGTAGGTCTTGGCGGTGACGCCTGCGGGGAGATTCGCGACCTCCAGCCCCGTGACGTCAAAGGCGGTGTCGGTGTCCCGCATGCAGACCTGCCCCGATACCACCATATTGCGGGCGGCGTGGAGGGTCAGGGCGGTGGAGTCCTCGTGCCACATGTAGGTGTGCTTGAACACCTGTGCCGAGGCGGGCTTGGCCCAGATATGCATAGGATAGCTCCTTTCAAAGTCGGGTGGGGTTTGTGGTTTTATTATACAAGAAAGGAAGGGAAGTGTCAAGGGTTTTGGGTAAATTGCTTGGAAAGATTTTGCGGGAGATGGAAAAAGCCCCGCACAGGGCGGGGCAGGGGATCATGCAAAGCATTCGGCGTATTTGGGGTTTTGACGGAGCTCGGTGACGAGTCTGTCGGGGAGAATACGGATCTCATCTGCCCAATAATGTTCACTCCTTTTATAAAACATGTCGCTTGGAGCGACTACCTTGGAGACCAGCGGGGCGGAATAGTGGTACTCTCCTTGCGCGCAGGCCTCTTGGTACAGCTTGTCATGAGAAAAGGCTTTATCAAAATATTCTACGGCCTTTTGCAGATCGCCGCCGAGTGACTCATACCGAGCTAGATCCAAGTAGAGCCCTCGAATACTCAAATGCTCACGCCCGCAACGGCCGTCATTGAAGATCAGCTCGTACAACTCGGCCACAGCCAGTAAAATGCTTTTGCTGTACGGGGTGAAACACAGGGATTTAATGGACACTACGGCATAGGACAGTACCCAATCCAGTCCGCGCAGACACGCAATAATGCTCTCCCCTTGAACCTTATCCATTTCTTCGCCCTCGGTGATTCTCGGCAGCAACATTTCCTGACAATAAAAGATGGAATCCTGCTTATTGACGAGTGCTTGGGCCTTTTCGTATTGTCCAATCATGGGATAGATCATCGCCGCCATAAAAACGGCTTTCCCACGCTGATCGGATGAAATGTCCAGTTTTAAGAGCCTTTCCAAGACTTGCAGCGCTTCCTGCCAATAGATGTTTTGTGCATTATACTCCACGTCATTGTCGATATAATCCGGATTTTTGCCTGTAGAATGCTGACGTCCTCCGAACTTTTGCCAGCCCAGCCTGTGGAGCGCGTTGGCAAGCTGGTACATAATTTCCGGTTCGTTGGGGAATTCTTCTGAGGCCTTGCGGAGCATTTGGACAATGCCTTCGTAATCACCGCGATCTTTTTCCAAGATAGTGCCCTGCAAAAGAATTTGGTGCTTTGCCTGCTCCACAATCTCTTTGATTCTCTCCTCCCGATCATTCTGATACCCAAACAATTCATCAATAGACACATGAAAGTAATTCGCAATAGTGGGGACGATCTCCATATCGGGATAGCTGCCTCCCGACTCCCAGCGGGACACGGCTTGATTGGTCACGCCCAGAGCCTCGGCAAGGGCTTCCTGGGTGCGTCCGTCTCGGCGGCGAAGCTCCTTGATCTTTGTGCCAATGTTCAGTTGCATATAGATTCTCCTTGTTCTGTATTCACCGGTGTGATGACAGTATAGCACATTTGCTTGAAAAAATCAATTATCAAATAGTTGTTTGGTGTCCAACTGTTGATTGGAACGGTGTACTTGGGCACGATGTCAAATTGGGGGTGTCGTGGGTTTCATTTATAGCGTAGGGGCGGATTCCATATCCGCCCGAAGTTTGAAAAAAGCAAGGTGCACCAATTTTTTTGCATACGCGGGCGCATATGGAATGCGCCCCTACGGTGTTCATATTCTACCGACAAACTGCAATTTGACTACAAATGTTTTTGAATCTTCCACTGATACACCCTTGACTCCCGCCCGAATTTGTGATAAAATGAAGAAAACAAATTCCCAAACGGAGGATATACACATGCTAAACCGCACCTACGCTGAATACGCTACCGAAAAAGCCTGCACCCTGCTGGCCATCGACAGCCCCACGGGCTACACCAAGGCCGCCGCCGAGTGGGTCAAGGCTGAATTTGCCGCTCTGGGCTACTCCGCCGAGATCACCACCAAGGGCGGTGTCATGATCGACCTGGGGGGCATTGACTCCCCCGAGGGCGGTCTGCTCCTGGCCGCTCACGCCGACACCCTGGGTGGCATGGTTGCCGAGATCAAGGGGGGCGGCCGTCTGCGCCTGACCAATCTGGGTGGCATGAAGGCCGACAACGGTGAGTGCGAGAACGTCCGCGTCCACACCCGCGACGGTAAGGTGATCGAGGGCACTCTCCAGCTCTGCAACGCATCCGTCCACGTCAACGGGTCGTACAGCTCCACCAACCGTAATTTCGACACCACCGAGGTGGTGCTGGACGAGGACGTAAACTCCGCCGCCGACACCCGCGCCCTCGGCATTGAGGTCGGAGACATCGTGGCCTTCGAGCCCCGCACCCGCGTCACCGCCTCGGGTTACATCAAAAGCCGTTTTTTGGACGATAAGCTGTCGGTGGCCATTCTGTTGGGCTTTGCCAAGTTTGTGAAGGACGAGGGCATCACCCTCCCCCGCCGCACCTACGTCCATATCACGGTCTACGAGGAGGTCGGTCACGGCTGTTCCGCCTCCTGCCCCGCCGGTGTGACCGAGGGCATCAGCGTGGACATGGGCTGTGTGGGTAACGGTCTGTCCTGCACCGAGCGCACCGTTTCCATCTGCGCCAAGGATTCGGGTGGCCCCTACTCTTATGAGGTGGTGGGTAAGCTCATCGAGGCCGCCAAGACCGAGTCCGCCGACTACGCCGTGGATATCTACCCGTTCTACGGCTCCGACGTGGAGGCCACCCTCTCGGCAGGCGCGGATATCCGCCACGGCCTCATCGGCCCCGGTGTCTATGCCAGTCATGGGTATGAGAGAAGCCACATTGACGGCGTCTGGAATACCCTGAAGGTGCTGAAGGGGTATCTGAAGATCTGACGGAGACAGTCAGATACAAAGATACGAGATACAAGATACGAATGGAAGGGAAATGATTATGGAACGAATCTGCAAAAAGAACATTGTGGATTTCATCGAAGGCCGTATGCCCCCCGCCGAGTTCGTGGCGTGGCTGGAGACCACCCCCGAGGCCTTGGACTGGTTGCAGAGCCTGATTCCCGAGGGGATGACTATGGATGATTGGTTTGAGACCGACATGGACTACTTCCTCAAAAAGCTCCCCGCAACTGAGTACGAGACCATCATGGCCGCCTACCGCGCTCTGTGCGAGGCCGAGGGCGCGCCCATAGAGGCGCAGATTCCTCTTGCACTGGAGGTGGTGCGGCTTCTCTCGGCCGTTGACCCGAAGCAGGTGAAGTTTGACTCCATCATTCCCATGCTTCTGCCGAATTTCGACATGGTGTTGCGTTCTCCCGCCAGCTACAAGCCCGACTACGTGGCGCATATGGTGGATGGTGTGCGAACTCTGTTTACCCGCGAGTATCGGAGCGTGGAGACCTTCCCCTACGACGTCCGCCGCATGGCCGAGTGGCAAAAGACCCCCGACCGCTTGGGGCATCAGCTCAACCTCCAAGGCTGGCTCTATCGGCTGATGGAGCAGCTTTTCCCCGAGGAGACCTTCCACCGTGACAATACCCTCTCCGAGAAGCATTCCTTTATGCTGGACGCCTGCCCCGAATACATCGGCGGTGTGGAGGTAGAGGAAGCGGGCATCATCGAGGCCATTCTGGACAGCGTGCCCGAGACAATGTCCAAGAATAAGCGGATCAAGGAAGTGAAATCCCGCATCAAGGAGGCCTTCCACGTGTCGGGCATCATCTACCCCCGCTGGGTGCAGGAGGCCGAGTGGCCCGTGTCGGCGAGCGGTAAGCCCATGAAATTCATCAAGCAGAAGCGCCAAAAAGGGAAGGAATACGAGAATATGCTCTATACCCTGTTCTATTTCCAGGACGTAGACACGGGGGAGGAGCGGATCGTGGAGCAGTTTACCTGAATACACAGAAACCGAGACGAGGTAGATCCCCACGTCTCGGTTTTCCTTTACACAATAATAATATCCGCCTCGGCGTCCACCACCGTCAGCCGACTCTGGTCGATGATGAGCGCGACGGCATCACCCGCCTTGCCGCTATAGGGGGCTATAACGGTCTCACTCCCCACGCTGATCTCGGCGTAGACCACGCGGCCGTAGTCCAGAATCTTTGTGACCCGCCCCCAAAGGGCGGTTTTTTCGTCGTCTTTGCCGCGAGGCGTTACCGTCACGGCATCGGGTGGGAAACGGTATTCCAAGGGCGTGCGGAAAATGGCTGTGCCCTTGCAGGAAAAGAGCTTTTCGCATAGCTCGACCTCGGCGGCCACGGGCAGATCCTCCATATCCAGATAGAAGCGGTAGACTCTGCGCCCCTTGTCGTCGGTCTCCTTTTCCTTGGTGAACCGCCCCTTCAGGGTGTTTTCTGTGGGAAGGGGGGTGATACTCGCGGCAAAGTTGCCGCCCGCGGCGGGGGGGTCCCCCGCGGCTTCCACCGTAATGCGGCTGAAATCCAGATCAAAGGGCAGGGCATCGCCCACGCGGAAACGGGGATCTCCCGATTCGGTGGCAAAGACCGTCTCCTCGCCTACTGTCAGGCGGTAAAGGGTTTTGACCGCTCCCTCTGTGGGGATGATTTCTGCTTCCTCCACCTTTGCCCGTCCGCTCCCTGTGCCCAGCAGCAAAGCATTTGTCGGGAGAGTCAGAGAAGCATCGTGAGGCGTGTTTTTGGGAGTGGTATGATTCGTATCCCGCAGGGCGGGGGGGAGGGAGAAACGCTGGGCGGCGAAGATCAGAAGGCCGTTCTCTACTGTGCAATCGCAAACATTTTCGGTGGGGATGGCGGGCATGATGCTGTTTTCGGTCTCGCGGTCAAACAGATGGAGCTTGCGCAGATTGACCGCCGCCGAGAGGACGTCGCCGCGATGGGCTTCAAAGTCGGCGGGGGCTTTCAGGATCACGGCATCGGCGTCGTCCATGGTTTCCCCACTCTGCGCTACGGTTCCCCCGGGGGAGGATTGCTCGGCGTTCGCCCCTATGGGGGTGGTATCGGGAACACCTGCGCCCAGATGCCCATAGACCAGGGTTTCCCCGCCCAGAGCCTCCACGACGGTTACTGTCACGGGGAACCTCGCCCACTCTCCCGCGTCCATGCCCTCACGCCAAGGGATCACGTCGTCGGGGCGCACCCCCAAAATAACAGGGTGACGGCCGTCCATATAACGGGTCTGCACGCGGTTGAGGGTGTTGTAATCCACCGTCAGCTCTGAGCCGCTGTCCAGCCGGATGCGGACGGTGTTCCCCTCCTTTTTCAGGGTGGCGTGCCAGAAATTCATGCGGGGCGTCCCTATAAAGCCTGCCACAAAGAGGTTCGCGGGGTGATTGTAGAGATTTTTCGGGGTGTCGATCTGCTGAACGAAGCCGCCGCGCATGACTACGATGCGGCTGCCCATGGTCATGGCCTCCACCTGGTCGTGGGTGACGTAGATGAAGGTAGTGCCCAGCCGCTCGTGAAGTCTGGTGATCTCGGCGCGCATGGCGGCGCGAAGCTTGGCGTCCAGGTTGGAGAGGGGCTCGTCCAGAAGAAAGACCTTGGGGCTCCGCACGATGGCTCGCCCCAGGGCGACTCGCTGGCGCTGACCGCCCGAGAGAGCCTTAGGCTTGCGTTCCAGATACTCGGTGATGCCCAGAATGCGGGCGGCCTCGGTGACCTTTTCGTGGATGATATGCTTGGGGACCTTCGCGGTCTTGAGGGCAAAGGCCATGTTCTCGTAAACCGTCATGTGGGGGTAGAGGGCGTAGTTCTGGAACACCATGGCAATGTTGCGGTCTCCGGGCTCCACGTCGTTGACGATGACGTCGTCGATGCGCAGCTCCCCCGCCGAAATGTCCTCCAGCCCCGCGATCATGCGGAGCGTCGTGGACTTACCGCACCCCGAAGGCCCCACGAAAACAATGAATTCCTTGTCCCGTATCTCCATGTTGAAGTCGTTGACCGCCTTGGTCGTGCCGTCGTAGACCTTGTAGATGTGTTTGAGGGTAAGGCTTGCCATAGAGTTTGCTCCTTTGTAAATGTAAATTTGGGTTTGTCGGTGAGTTTGTTTATGTACTTTTCTGCCCATGGCGGCAGAAAAGTACCAAAAGAGCGCCACCTAAGGAAGGTACCCACGGTACCTTCCTTAGGCATCTATCCCCCTGATCAGCGCGCCATTTTGCCAGTAGGCAAAATGGCCAACGCGCTGTTCAGTCGCAGTTTGCCATGAAGCCGCACGGTCGTCAGAGTGACGACCGCGCGGTTGGCTACCCAGCTCGGTGGGAAAGTAGATTGTTTCTCCGAGCGGTTCGCCTCCGCTTCTTGCCCGTTGACACGGGAGCGGCGGCTGCCTTCCCACCGACAAGGGGTAACACGCTCCCCCTACCGCACGGCAGAAACTGTGGTTATCGTGATCCTTAGCCGCGCCCACCTTGGGTTGAGTTTGGGCGCGGAGAGAAAAGTATCTCCGCTGGCACCGCGGAGATGCTTTTCGAGACGTGCCCGTGTATCTCCTCTGTCAAACAGACCCATAACGGTAATACGGGTGTCCAGAGGGCGCCCAGCCCTTTGGTGGCGTTCTTTTGGTACTTTTCTGCCGCTAATGGCAGAAAAGTACAGAAAAAACTCACCGTTAAATTGCAATTTGAAAATTACCCCTTCACCGCTCCGCCGGTCACGCCTTGCACGTAGTATTTCTGCAACCACATGAACAGGAGGGTAATGGGCAGAGCCACCACCACGGCGGCGGCGCAGAAGGTGGTGAAATACTGCTGGATCATCTCCCGCTCCAGCCAGCGGAACATCCCGAGGGAGACGGTATATAGTCCCGTGTCGGGTACGCCCGACAGGATATAGGAGACGAAAATATAGTCGCACCAGGGGGAGATGAAGCTGATGAGGATGGTATAAATGATGATGGGCTTGGACAGGGGGAGGATGATCTGTCGGAAGATCTCCGCGCGGCTGGCGCCGTCTATGCGAGCGGCCTCGTCCAGAGACTTGGGCACCGTGTCGAAGAATCCCTTGGCGATATAGTAGGACAACGCCGCGCCTGCCGAGTAGACGATGATGAGGGAGGCGAGGGATTGATAGTTGTTCGGCAGAAGGATCTTCAGGAGAAAATATACCGCCGACATGGACATGAATCCGGGGAACATCCCCAGAATCAGCATGACGTTCATGAGAGGTTTGCGGGCAGGGAAGCGAATGCGGGAAAAGGCGTAGGATACCGCCAACACGAACAGGGTGGTGATGGCACAGCTCACCCCCGCGACGAGTAAAGTGTTGCCGTACCAGCGGGGAAACTGAGTCTCGGTAAAGAGCCGCTTATAGTTGTCCAGCGTCCAAGTCTGAGGAAAGAAACCGGGGCTCCACGCGCCCGGCTCGGCGCGAAAGGACTGGACGAACAGGTAGATCAGGGGAATAATCCAGAGCAGGGAAAGTGCGGTGAGCACCACCTGCCCCACCGTGTTGCCCACGGCGCGCTTGGCGCGCATGCCGAGGAGGCGACCTTGTGCGGGAGAACTTTTGGAATTCCGCGACTTTTCTGTGGAATACGATACTGAATGATTCATGGCTTTTCTTCCTGAAGTTTTTGGGGATTCCTAAGTACCTTTTGCAAAAGGTACTTAGGCGGGTAGCAGGGCAGAGCCCTGCTTCATTGGAAATGTTCCTCTCCTTTCACGGCAGAAGATCGGTTGTAGACGACCAAGGACATAATCGCGGAGATCAAGAACACGATGATACCGATCACGGATGCCAGCTTATAGTTGCGGTCAGCACCCAGGGAGAGCTTGTAGAGCCAGGTGATGAGCAGGTCGGTGCCCTTGGCGCCGTTGGTGTACAGGGAAAGATCCCCGGGGCCGCCTCCGCTGAGCAGAAAGATCACGTTGAAGTTGTTGAGGTTTCCGATGAACTGGGTGATGAGGTAGGGACCCGTGACGAACAGCATATAGGGCAGGGTGATCTTCATGAATCGGCGGACGGGGCCCGTGCCGTCGATACGGGCGGACTCGTAGAGATCCTCGGGAATGTTCATGAGGATGCCACTGCATAGCAGCATACTGTAGGGCACGCCGATCCAGAGGTTGACAAGAATGATGCAGATACGGGTGGTCAGAATATCCAAGCCGAACTGCAGATGGTAGCCGAACAGATTCTCAATGAGCTGAGTGATGATGCCGCCGCCGCTCCCGAGAACACCGCCGCCCGTGTCCAGCATTTTGGACATGATGAGCAGGGAGACGAACTGGGGCACGGCAATGGTGGCCACGAACAGGGTGCGGTAGAGCTTTTTCAGACGAATCCCCTTCTTGTTGATGAGCATGGCCAGAAGCATGCCCACGAAGTAGTTGGAAAAGGTGGAGAAAAACGCCCAGGTCAGGGTCCAGGTCAGGACACGGCGGAAGGTCGCCCCCAGGGAGGAGCCCCCCGCCAGCATATCTCCGAAGTTCTGCAGTCCCACCCATTGGAACAGATGCTCGGGCACCTCGTGGTTGGCGTCGTAGTTCGTGAAGGCGATGAGGATCATGGTGGCCAGAGGGATCACCGTAAAGACGAACAGGCCGATCAGGGGGAGAGACAGGAGGGTGACGTGGAACTTGCTGTCCCCCAGCAGGGCGATGTCCCGCTTGATGCCGTTGGGGCGGCGGCCGATGATAGCGGATTGCTCCAGGGCGTAGGCCTCTCGGACCGAGCGCAGGTAGACCAGCGCGAAGAACAGAATGACGAAGGCAGACAGGATGCCGTACAGCACGATGTGGAAGGAGTTATCCCCTGCGATCTTGACGTACTCGCCCAGCTCGTCATCCCATACGTCGGATATATGGGTCTCTACCCGACCCACGTCACCGCCTATGAAGAAATGCTCAAAGAACATGCCCAGATAGCGACCGCCGAAGGTTATGGTATACAGAATGAAAAGAATCTGTGAAAGGAGGTAAACGGCGCCCCGCACGGCCTGGCCTCGGAGCATGTGCCCCAGCCCCATGACGAGGTAAGAGCCCTTGGTGATGCCGTCGCCCTCGACGAAATGGGCAAAAAAGTCGCGGATTCGAGCGGCACATCGCTTGAAGAAGCTCCCCACCCGTGCCGCCATCCGTTTGGGAGCCGATTTTACCCCTGCGATGAAGCTACGTCCGAGACGGACGAGACTGCTTTGGGGGACATAGGGAAAATTTTGATTTTGGATGTTGTTCATAATGGACTCCGGTGGGGTTCAAATTTGGGTTTGTGGGGGCGCTGCCCCCACCCCCCGCAAGCCCCTTTTGAAAAAGGGGCTTGACCCCCAAAACTTTCAAAAAGGAATTATTTGATAATGTCTTTTTAAAAGTTCTTGGGATTCTTAAACCCTTCTTTCAAGAAGGGTTTAAGTGGGGGTCGAGGGGGCAAAGCCCCCTCGATAAACTGCAATTCTTCTTACTTTCGTATCTGCTTACAAAGCGCGTCCAGATACCCCTGGAGCTGCTCATCGGTCACGGTCTTACCTTCGGCCTTGGCGGTCAGAAGGGGGGTGATGAGGGAGGCCATAGGAGTCCAGAAGGTGGAGGGAACGTTCTTCTGGGCGCGGTTGTAGGCGGCCTGCTCCAGCACGACCGAGATCACGGGATCGCTTACGACCTCAGACGTAGAAGCCGCCTTCTTGTTGGTGGGGGCGAAGCCGCGATCCTTGAAGCGTTTGAGCTGGTTCTGTTCATTGGTCAGGTAGGCTGCCAGCTTGGTTGCCTCACCCTTGTTTTGACTGTACCCGTTGACGCCCATGAGCTTGTAGCCCATGAAGCCCGAAAGCCGCACGTCCTCGCCGTCAATCTTGACGGTGGGGAGGATGCAAACCCCCATGTTATCCCCCAAAAGCTGTTTGATGGTGGAGGCGTTCCAGGTGCCGCTGACAGCGGCGGCGGCCTCCCGCTTGCCGCTCTTGTCGGGGGTGAAGGCGGCGATGATCTTGGAGTCGTCAGTCTGTGCCACAAAGCCGTCGCGGTTCACGTAGTGACGGATGGACTTCATGACCTCCAACCCGTCCTCGGTGTCAAAGTTGATCTCGATCTTCTCCTCCACCATGCGGTCGTTGTAGGTTACGTCGTATTTCAGATCCTCGTCCGCAAAGAAGAAGGAGGCCAGATACCAGCCGTCGTCGTTGATCTTGAAATGCACCTTTTTACCAGCCGCCTCGGCTACGTCCAGAATCTTGTCCATGCTTTGGAGATCCTCGGGGTTCTTGAATACGCTCTTGTCGTAGTAGAGGAAGTAGCAGTTGTCGCCCGTTACGGGGAAGGCGTAGAGATGATCCTCGCCGTTTACACGGACGGTGGCAGCGTCTACTGCTCCCTCGGCATTCTCGGCTTTGACACGGGTTTCGATGTCACCGCCGATGCGTGCCAATGCACCGCCGGCGTAGAAGGTGTTGAGACGATCGCTGGGGAAGCTGAACACGTCAGGCCCCGCCTCTACGTCGTTGAGAATCTTATCGGAGGAATTGCCCTCACCCAGTACTCCGAATTGGAATTTGTATTCCTTGTCGGAGTTTTCTTTGGCGTAGGCGTCGCACATTTCCTTCAGCATTTGCTGATCCTCCTGGGCGCCCCAGACCGTCAGGGTGACCTGCTTTTTGCCGCCCGTATTGCTTCCGTTTCCCGATCCGGTGTCGGTGCTATCGCTCTGAGAGCCGCCGCGGGAGCAGGCGGTCAGCCCGCCGCAAAGCATAGCCAGGCAGAGCGCCGCGGTTATGAGTCTTCTATATAATGATTCCATGAGAAATTCACCTTTCGTGTGGTGTCGGTCGCAGGATCTCTCACAGAAAACCGAGATCTGCGTCCTGTAAATCGTAGTTTGTACGAATTTCACCTGCTCCATTCATCGCAGGAAAAGAAGAATCATGAAATATCAAGAAAAATTTTTCATGAGTATAGACAAGTGAAAAAAACTATGGTATAATAGAATTGCACTCGTCATAATCAACGAAAGAAAGGATGTTGTCCTGATGAAACATATGAAATTCTATCGAATTTCTGTTCTGCTCACATTGGTTCTCTCCCTACTGCTTACTGCCTGTTCCGGCGGTGGAAGCACAGATCCCGTTCTGTCGGAGGAGGGAAGCTCCGCTTCTGATACTTCCGCTCACGAAAACCATGAAAACGCCGCTCCCGATTTTACGGTTCTGAACAGCGACGGTGAAAAGGTTAAGCTGTCCGACTTTTTCGGGAAGCCCATTGTGATCAATTTCTGGGCCAGCTGGTGTCCTCCCTGTAAAGCGGAACTCCCGGATTTTGAAAAAGCCTGCAAAGCGTATGATGGAAAGGTCACGTTTCTGATGGTGAATCTGACCGACGGTCAGCGGGAGACTGTGGAGGTCGCCAAGAGCTTTATCGAAGCGCAAGGGTATACTTTCCCCGTGTACTTTGATATCGACTACGAGGCATCCTACAAGTACGGTCTCAGCTCCATTCCCCAAACCTATTTTCTTGATGCTCAAGGAAACATTGTCGCAAAAGCGACCGGTATGCTCTCTGCCTCCCAGCTTGAGAAGGGCATCGGTATGATCTACGAAAAATGAACCAACCATAAAGTGAAATGAAAGGGAAAATACTATGAGTACTATGAACAGCACCGAACGCACCCGCGCCGCCATCCTGGGTAAGTCCTACGACCGCCAGCCCATCTACGGTTGGGTTGCCGGCAATCTGGGCGCCGAGATCACCGAACGGTGGGGCTCGCCTGCCGTTTTCGAGGATAAGTATGAGTTCGATATCGCGCACTTATTCGGAGGCCCCTACTGTTTCAACGAAGAGGTCATCAAAACCGCTGCCCCTCTGTGTAGTGACGACCTGACCCCCGATCTTTTGGTGGATCTGCCCATTTTTGGCAGCCCCGACAATCTTCCCGACTACGAGGGCTTCCGCGCAGGGCTTGCCCACCACAAGGCGAGAAACCGCTTCTGCTACGCCCAGACTCCCGGTTTTTTCGAGAATTTCAATGGCATTTTCGGCATTGAGAACCACCTCATGTGGCTGGCTCTCTACCCCGATGAGCTGAACGAGCTGTACCGCCGTATGTCTGACTGGACGGTGAAGTTCGTGGATCACGTGGTGGATCTCGGCATGGATATGATCCACATCTCCGACGACTGGGGCGCCCAGAAGGATCTCATGTTCAGCCCCACTCTGTGGCGGGAGATCATCTATCCTCACATGAAGAGGGTTGTGGATCACGTCCATGAGAGAGGCGCGCTGTGCAGTCTCCACTCCGACGGTTGTGTCATGAAGGTGGCCGACGGTCTGGTGGATCTGGGACTTGACGTGGTTCACCCCTGGCAGGAGCGCGCGGGGATGGATTACGACACCTATCTGGAAAAGTATTCGGATAAATTTGCCATCCTTGGCGGCGTCTGCGTACAGTACGCCATCGGTCTCATGGGTCGCGACGAGCTGGAAGCCGAGATCCGCCGCGTCTTCGGCAAGCTCCGCGGCAAACGCTGGCTGGTCTGCACCACCCACTTTGTCCAGAAGCACTGCTCCATGGATGACCTGGAGTTTGCTTACGATCTGATCTATAAATTGGCGAGGGAGTGAGCCTCGCATCAATACCTATATGTAATTGCAAAAATTTCAAATTTGGGTTTGTCGGGCTGCGCCCGAAATGCAAAATGCAAAATGCAAAATGCAAAATCAGGGAACGAGAGACGGTTCGGTGATTTTCTCACAAAAACAGATCTTCTTTAGGGGGCAAAGACTTTTCGGATATTTAATCGCATAACCTTACCATAAAATAGGCTTTTGCGAAGCAATAGGCTTCGTCATTTTTGCATTTTGCTTTTTTCATTTTGCATTCGCAGTTTATCGGTCACAGACCGATAAACTGCAATTTCCCAATGATACAATCCCCCATATTGAATAACCACAAAGGAGAACCATCATGACTAACCGCGAACGCGCTATGAATATCCTGCATTACCAGCCTGTTGACCGCATGCCCGCCGTCCATTTCGGATACTGGACCGAGCTGCTCGCCGAGTGGGCCGAGCAGGGAAAGATCCCCAAGGAGCTGGCCGAGGGCAATTACGACAACAGCCCCAAGGACAAGGAGCTGGACAAGCTCATCGGCTGGGACTTCAACTGGAACAGCTGCGTGGGTACCAACAACGGCCTGTGGCCTCACTTTGAGACCAAGGTGCTGGAGATACTGCCCGACGGCTCCCACCGCGTGCAGAACCACGTCGGCCTTATTGAGAAGGTCAAGCCCGGTATTTCCTCTATCCCCTCGGAGGACGACTACCTGCTCAAGGACAGGGAAGCATTTGAGACGCTCTACCGTTCCAAGATGCAGTTTTTCCCCGAGCGTGTGGCCACGGAATACTTCAAGAACTTCAACGAGACGCGCGATATGGAAACCCCCATCGCCCTCCATCTGGGCTCGGTGATGGGTCAGATCCGTGACATCGTATCCGTCATGGGTATGAGTTACCTCATCTACGACGAGGACGAGGAGCTGTTCGCCGACATCGTGGACACCTACGCCGATATGCAGTACGAGTGCGTCAAAGCCGTACTGGAAACCGGTGCGAAATTCGATTTCGCCCACTACTGGGAGGACATCTGCTTCAAGAACGGTCCCCTGCTCTCCCCCGAGCTCTTTGACGAGCTCTGCGCCAAGCACTACAAGAAGCGCAACGACCTCTGCCACCAGTACGGCATCGACATCATCTCCCTGGACTGCGATGGCGTCACCGAAAAGCTTCTGCCCACTTGGTTCGAGAACGGCGTCAACACCATGTTCCCCATTGAGGTGGGTGTCTGGGGTGACCAGTTCGAGCCTGCCCGCAAGAAGTTCGGTAAGGGTATGCTGGGCGTGGGCGGCATGGATAAGACCGCCTTCCGCAAGGACAAGGCCGCTGTGGACGCCGAGATCGAGCGCATGAAGCGACTGGCTTCTCTGGGCGGCTTCATCCCCTGCCCTGACCACAGACTCATGCCCGGCTCCAAGTTCGAGCTGGTGCAGTACTACGCCGAGGAAATCAAGAAGATCCGCATCTGACCCATTCCACCCAAAGGAGAACGGCCATGACCATACAAAAAGCCCCTGAAACCATGACCTCCCGCGAGCGGGTCATCCGCACCTTCAACTTTGAGAAGACCGACCGTGTCACCATTGGCTACGAGGCCAATGGTGGCATCCACGCCCGCCTCTGCGAGGCGCTGGGCATCCCCGCCCACGACTATGAGGGTCTGCTTCGCGCTCTGGGCGTGGACTACCGCGCCATCGGCGCGCCCTACGTGGGTAAGCCCCTCCACCCGGTTCCCGAGAACCGCATGGTGGATCAGATGGAGGGCTGTATCATGCGCTGGGTTGCCCACGGCACCGGCGGCTACTGGGATTTCTGCGATTTCCCTCTGCAGGATGCCGAGGACGAGGACTTCGACGCATTCCCCGTCCCCAACCCCGATGACTTCGACTACGACGCTGCCCTAGCCGCCTGCAAACACTATAACGGTGAGTTCGCTCTCTACGTGGGCAACGCGGGCGTGCCCGACATCATCAACTCCAACGGCCGCATTATGGGTATGGAGGACGTCCTCTGCCACCTTATGCTGGAGGACGAGGCCGCCCTGCGCTTCATCCGCCGCCGCGCCGACTTCCAACTCAAAATGATGGAGCGGACGCTGGAGAAATGCAAGGGATACATCGACTTCGTCTGGCTCGGTGAAGACCTGGGCACCCAGATCGCGCCCATGATCTCCCTTGACCTGTACCGCAAGCAGATCAAGCCCATCCACAAGCAGTTCATCGACCTGGCCACAAGCTACGGCCTCCCTGCCATCATGCACTCCTGCGGCAGCAGCAGCTGGGTCTACGAGGATCTCATCGAGCTGGGACTGCGGGGAGTGGATACCCTCCAGCCCGAGGCCGTCAATATGAGTCCCCAATATCTCACCGAGCATTTCGGCGGCCGTCTCAACTTCCGCGGCTGTATTTCCACCGCAGGGCCTCTGGCCTACGGAACTGCGGAGGAAACCGAGCAGATCTGTCGGGAGACCTTGGCGGTCATGATGCCCCATCGAGGCTACCATTTTGCGCCCACCCATGCCATTCAGGACAACTCCCCCGTGGAGAACGTCATCGCTATGTATCAGGCGGCGCATACGTATGGGCGGTACCAATAATATGTCTTGAGGCCGTGATCATGAAGAAAGACTTGAACAGAATCTACACCAAAGACGATATTCTCGCCCAACTGGCGGCTATGAAGCTCCCTCGAAACAAGATCGTGCTGGCTCACTCGTCTCTGCGGCTTGTGGGCAAGCTGGAGAAGGGAGCTGAGACCCTTCTGGACGCTGTGATCGAATATTTTACCGCGGAGGGTGGCCTTTTCTGCGTACCTACCCATACCTGGGGGAATCTCTCCAAGGAGATTACTCTGGACATGGCGGATCCGACCACCTGTCTCGGCGCATTCTCGGATTTCGCCGCCGCAGATCCCCGCGGAAAGCGCTCCATGAATCCCACCCACTCCATGATTGTGTTTGGAGATGCGGCCAAGGTTTCGGCGTTCGTGGACGGTGAGGACAGCATCTCGTCGGGCACGGCTCCCGAGAGCTGTTACGGTAAGATCTACCGTGAGGGCGGGTATATCCTTCTGATTGGCGTGTCCCATGCCCGCAATACCTATCTGCACTGCGTGGAGGAGATATTGGGCATGCCCAACCGGATCACCAAAGAGCCTCGCGAGGTGAAGATCAAGCTGGTGTCGGGCGAGGTTTTGACCCGCCGCGTGAAGTGCCACCATACGAGCTTTACCAACGATGTGTCCTTGCGCTTTCCCAAGTACGAAACCGCCTTCCGATACCACGGCGCCATTACCGACGGCTTCATCGGAAACGCCCCCACCCAGGCCTGCGACGCTGTGATCATGAAGGAGGTCATGGAGTTGATCCTCCAAAACAGCGGAGATAAGGATCCTCTTTGTGATGAATTCACGCTTTCCCCTTTGCTGTATCGCTGAAAGCAGCAGAATCGCACCCCTACGGTATCCTCTGAAATTCTAACCGCCGATAGCGGAGAAAAGGAGACGTTTATGCTCTACGACAAGAACCGAAAGAACCCCACGCTGGATCGGGAACTCTTCAAGAACCCCACCGCCGAGTACCGCGGAACCCCCTTCTGGGCCTGGAACTGCGACCTGCAAAAGGACGAGCTCTGCCGTCAGATCGACGTGTTCAAGGAAATGGGTCTGGGCGGATTCCATATGCACTGCCGCGACGGCATGTCCACTACCTACCTGTCGGATGATTTCATGGGGCTGGTCAAGGCCTGCGCCGATCACGCGAGGGAAAATGAGATGCTGGCCTGGCTCTACGACGAGGACAAGTGGCCCTCTGGCTTTGGCGGCGGCTACGTCACCAAGGACGAGGCTTTCCGTCAGCGCTACATCACCTTCACCTGTGACCAAAACTTCAAGCCCCGCGCCAGCTCCAAGCTCCTCGCCCGCTTTGACGTGGTGTTGGGGGAGGATAAGTGCCTGAAGTCCTACCGCCTCCTGACCGACGGTGAGACCGCCGAGGGCGTGCTGTGGTGCATCTGGCGGGAGATCTCGGTGGAGAGCCCCTGGTACAACAATCAGACCTACGTGGATACCCTCAACAAAAAAGCCATCGACCGCTTCATTGAAGTGACCCATGAGCGCTACTTCGAGACCGTGGGCGACGACTTCGGCGGCGTAGTTCCCGCCATCTTCACCGACGAGCCTCAGTTCATGCGCAAGGGTACTCTGGCCTTTGCCGACAGCAAGCAGAACGTCCACCTGCCTTGGACGGATGATCTGGAGGACACCTTCAAGGCCGCTTACGGCGAATCCTTGGTAGAGCATCTTCCCGAGCTTCTGTGGGATCTGCCGAACGGGGAGATCTCCCTGACTCGCTACCACTACCACGACCACATCTCCGAGCGATTTGCCATTGCCTTTGCCGACACCTGCGGCGACTGGTGCAAGGCCCACGGCATCGAGCTGACGGGTCACATGATGGAGGAGCCCACCCTCCACTCCCAGACTGCCGCCATCGGTGACTGCATGCGCTCCTACCGCGGCTTCGGCATCCCCGGTATTGATATGCTCTGCGCCCGCTTCGAGTTCACCACCGCCAAGCAATGCCAGTCCTCGGTGCATCAGTACGGCCGTCCCGGCATGATGAGCGAGTTGTACGGCGTGACGGGCTGGGACTTCGACTTCCGTGGCCACAAGCTTCACGGTGACTGGCAGGCCGCCCTGGGCGTGACGGTGCGCGTACAGCACCTGTCCTGGGTATCCATGAAGGGCACCGCCAAGCGTGACTACCCCGCCTCCATCTCCTACCAGTCTCCCTGGTACAAGGAATACGCCTATGTAGAGGATCATTTCGGCCGCGTGAATACCGCCCTGACCCGCGGTAAGCCCCTGGTGAAGGTAGCCGTGGTGCATCCCGTGGAGAGCTACTGGCTCCATTGGGGTCCCAACGAGCAGACTGCCCTGATCCGCGACAAGCTGGACGGCAACTTCCAGAACGTGACGGATTGGCTCCTGCGCGGTAACATCGATTTTGATTACATCTGCGAATCCACCCTCCCCGCCCAGTGCGCGGTTGGCGGTGCGCCTCTGACCGTGGGCGAGATGGCCTACGACGTGGTCATCGTTCCCGAGTGCGAGACCCTGCGCTCCACCACCCTGGAGCGTCTGGAGGCCTTTGCGGCCGCCGGCGGTAAGCTGGTGTTCATGGGCGATGCCCCCAAGTACGAGGACGCCAAGCCCTCGGAGCGCGGCAAGGCTCTCTTTGACAAGTCTCAAAAGATCGGCTTCAACCGCGGCGCTCTGCTGGAGGCGCTGTATGAGGATCGTACCGTGGAGATCCGTAACTTCAGCGGTGCCTACACCGACAACCTCATCCATCAGGTGCGCCGTGATGAGAACGGTCTCTGGCTCTTCATCTCCCATTGCTCCGAGCCCTACAACAAGGACGTCGCCCGCGAGCAGGGTATCCACATTTACGTCAACGGCAAGTTCAAGCCCCAGCTCTGGGATACCATTACGGGTGAAGTGAAGCCCATCCGCTACAGCAACCGAAGCGGCAAGACCCACATCATCATGAGTCTGTACGACTACGACTCTGCCCTCCTGTTCTTGGAAGACACCGACGAGGACAGCAGTTTCGAGCCCGCCGCTACGGCTGCGCCTACCCCCATCAGCATTCAGCGCATGACCGACGGCTATAACGCTTGGGCTACCGAAAATACGGCGGGCCCTGTGGCGGATATTCCCATGACGGTGCCCTACACCCTCTCGGAGCCCAACGTGCTTCTGTTGGATATGGCGAAGTATGCCTTGGATGCCGAGCCTCTGAACCCCACCGAGGAGATCATGCGCATCGACGCCGCCGTGCGCCGCCGCCTGGGCTTCCCCGCAGGTAAGGCTCAGCCTTGGGTCATTGAGAACAAGCCTGCTGAGCATACCGTGACCTTGGAGTTTACGGTCTACAGCGAGATTGACTACGCCACCCCGTTCCTCTCCCTGGAGGACGCCGATGTGGCCACCATCCTTTGGAACGGTGAGGCCGTCACGGCCAAGCCCGAGGGCTACTACGTAGACCTCTCCATCCAAAAGGTGGCGCTCCCCGCCCTCAAGAAGGGTGAGAATACCCTCCGCGTGACCATTCCCTTTGCCGAGCGCTCCAACTGCGAGGCCATGTACCTCTTGGGTGACTTCGGCGTTCGCGTGGCAGGCAGACAACTGACCGTAACCGCACTGCCCGAAACTCTCGGCTTCTCGGATCTGACCTATCAGGGTCTGCCCTTCTACGGCGGCGCGGTCTCCTACCGGATTCCCGTTGCCTGCAGTGAGGACTGGGAGGCCGTGATCAAGGTGCCTCACTTCACCGCCGCGGTCAATACCGTGGAGGTGGACGGCGAAAAGAGAGCCGTGATCGCTTACCCGCCCTACGTGGGCAACCTTGGCCACCTCACGGCAGGGAAGCATACCGTTACCGTGACGGCCTACATTTCCCGCCGCAACTGCTTCGGAGACGTCCACGACGCCGACGAAAAGCTGGCTTGGCAGGGTCCCTCCGCCTGGGTCACCCGAGACAGCCTCTGGACCTACGAGTACCGTCTGCGCCGCACGGGTGTTCTCACTACCCCCGAGATCTGCGCCGGCAACTGATGCCATCCCGTCGGCTATGCGGTATAGGTGCGCCGGAGGGACGAAAAGCAGATTTCCCATATTTACTTGTCGGGGAAAATGTGCTATAATTTTTTCGACGGTATAGCCATCTTATGAAAGTGAGAATGGGAAGATATGGATACGAATATTCGTTTTTCCAAAGAAGACGATACGGCGCAGATGAACGCCACGGTGGACGGTACGCTGATCCGCCTGGATGAATTCCGTTGCGAGCAGATATACGACCCGAATATTCGTTTGGCTGATCTGTACGCCCACAAATTCGTGGAGATCAGTATGGTGGTATCCGGGTACGGTGTCCACCAGATCGCGGGTCAGGCGGCGCCCTGCAAGGCAGGGGATATCTACGTGCTGAACCGAAATGTCCCCCATCGCTTCTTTGCGGCGGAGGAGGGAGAACCCCCGCGCATCCGACGGCTTCTGTTTTTGCCGCGGGATTGGTTTGATGAATCCGTGGAGCAGGATCAGAGTGAGCATTACTGCTACGGCGTGTTCGCTGAGCACAACGCCATGGCCTACGCCATGCTGACCGAGGGAACGGCCGAGCAGATTACGTCTCTGTACGATGCCATTGCCATTGAGCTGTCCGAAAGACAGAGGGAATGGCGGGGCGCCGTACGGGCGCATCTGACCATGATCCTGATCATTCTGGGGCGCTACGTCAATCGCGCCATCAAGCGTACGTCGGGGTTCGAATCGGCCACGTGGAATCCCGTATCCGCCATTCTGACGGTTATGGCGGAGAACTACGGGGATGCGGATATGACGCTGGAGAGCATCGCCGAATCCTTCTACGTCAGCGCCTCCCGTTTGAGCCGCCTCTTTCAGCAGGTTACGGGAGAATCCTTTACGGACTATCTGAGAAAATTGCGTATGAAGGAAGCCTGCGTTCTTCTTTCAGAGACCGAGCTGACCGTTGCCGAGATCATGCAACGGTGCGGCATGCGGGATGCTACGTCCTTTTACGGAGTTTTCCGCAAATATACCGATATGACCCCCACCCAATACAGAAAAATTCATACAAAAGGAGATACAACCATGAACATCGCTATCCTTTCCGAAATTTCCGAGAACCTGCAAAAGGGTAAGGCCAAGATCGTGGCCGAGCTGGTGCAGAAGGCGCTGGACGAGGGCGTTGCCCCCGATGCCATTCTGAACGAGGGACTTCTGTCCGGTATGAACATCATCGGTGAGAAGTTCAAGAACAACGAGGTCTACGTTCCCGAGGTTCTGGTAGCCGCCCGCGCCATGAACAAGGGTACCGCCATCCTCAAGCCTCACCTGGCCGCCGCAGGCGTGCAGGCTACGGGTAAGGTCTGCCTCGGTACCGTCCAGGGCGACCTCCACGATATCGGTAAGAATCTGGTCAAGATGATGCTGGAGGGCAAGGGTCTGGAGGTCATTGACCTCGGTTCCGACGTCGCTCCCGAGACCTTCGTCCAGACCGCTATCGATCAGAACTGCCAGGTTATCTGCTGCTCTGCTCTCTTGACCACCACCATGGGCGTCATGGAGGACGTGGTTAAGAAGGCCATCGAGCTGGGCGTCCGCGACAAGGTCAAGATCATGATCGGCGGCGCTCCCGTCAACGAGGACTACTGCGCCAAGATCGGTGCTGACCTCTATACTCCCGACGCCGCTTCCGCCGCAGACGCTGCCGTGGCATTCTGCAAGGAGGCATAAATGCTGACTCGCGAAGAAGTTCGCGCAGCCATCCGCTTTCAGAATCCTCCTCGCCCGCCCCGCGCCTTCACCAAGTGGTGGGGCGAGGGACTTCACGAGCAGTACGGAGATCAGCTCCGAGCCTTTGACAAGTATGAAGAAGACGTGGTGGTGGTGGGCTTTCCTCAGCCTTGGATCACGCCCCACCCCGACGGCTTTTGGTGGCACGTTCCCCAGATCGACCGTTCCCATAAAAAGGCCTACGACTCCAACGCCCTCCTGCCCGATTGGGAGTACCTGCCCGCATTCTTGGAGAATCTTCCCAATACCGATGCCCCCGGTCTCTTTGACGAGGCCAAGCGCATCGCGGATCAGGCTCATGCCGAGGGGAAGTATGTGGTCATCCACCATTGGAGCCTCATGTACGAGCTGATCTGGCAATTCCGCGGCATGGAAGAGCTTTTGGTGGACTACTACGAGAATCCCGAAGAGGTTCACGCTCTCCACAGAGCCGTGGCGGATACCGAAATGAAGCTTTTGAAGCGAGCTTTTGCAGAGGTGAAGCCCGACGGCTACATGATCAGCGACGATCTGGGCACCCAGACTTCCCTGATGATGTCCCCTGCCACCTTCCGCGAGTTCATCAAGCCCTACTACGTCGAGATCTGGGGTTTGTGCCGCGAGCATGACGTGGACAGCTGGCTCCACACCTGCGGCAACGTCAGCGAGATCATCGGAGACCTCATCGAGTGCGGTCTGTCGGTGCTGCATCCCCTGCAGAAGCACACCATGGACTGGGACGAGGTAGCCGCCAAATGGAAGGGCAAGATCGCCTTCTTCGTAGGCATGGACGTACAGGACACCCTCATCAATGGCACGCCCGAGGACGTGAGACGTGAGGTGCGCCTCATTCGCGACACCTTCGATACCCCCGCAGGCGGTCTTCTCTACGCCGCCGGAAACGGCATCGTGGGCGGAACGCCTCTGGAGAACATCGATGCGTTCTTACATGAGTGCCTGACGTATGGAAATTCTTAATTTCTCATACGATACATAGTTTTTCGAGGACTCCCTCGCCCCCGGCAGGGTGAGGGAGTTTTTCATAAAGTCCGGATCATCACAAACTCATATACAGGAGACGCCCCATGCAAGATAAACTCATCATCCGCGATCTGGCCAAGCGATATATGGAACTGGCCACCTCCGAGAAACAGCAGAAGGCCAATCAGCGCATGAAGGACACCAACGATCTGAAGGTGGTTCGTCCTCCCGTGCTGATCGACGAGATTCCGTGGCACGAGCTGGCTTGTGACGAATTGGAGATTCGGTGTGAGCACGGTCTCGCTCGCTACGCCGAAATGGTTCTGCGCCGCGCGTTGTATCAAAAGAAGCACTTCAAGGCTGACGTGATCATGCCCGCCGAATGGGTGGTGCGCATGAGTTATTCCATGAATCCTTTGGGACTGTCCGCCGACGAGACCCGCGCCCACGGAAAGGGCATCGGTTACGCCGACGTCATGGCCGATGAGTCCTGCCTCGAAAAGATCAATCCCCCCGTGCTGAAGGCGCACCCCGAGAACGACGAAGCGGGTATGGCCTACTTCACCGATCTCTTTGGGGACACCATGCCCGTCCGTCTGGCGGGGGTGGATTACCTATATTCTGCTTTTTGGGACATTCTCACTCGCCTTCGCGGTGTGGAGCCCATTTTCGAGGATATGTACGACCGTCCCGAGTACCTCCACGCCATCATGGAGAAGATGGTTGCGCGCACCACCGCCCAGCTGGACTTCATCGAGGCAAACCTCCACGTTGACCCCCATATCCAGAATCTCCACTGCACCCCCGCCGCCGTGTCGGGTCTGGCCGAGGATGGATTGAAGGCGACGTGGTATCGCGGTATGGCGCAGTCCTTCTCCAGCATCTCTCCCGCCATGTTCAAGGAGTTCGAGCTGGACTACATCCTCCCTCTGGCCTCCCGTTTCGGCTACACCTACTACGGATGCTGTGAGCCCCTGGACGACCGCATTGACCTGCTGAAGACCATTCCCAACCTCCGTAAGGTGGGCTGCTCTCCCTGGGCGAGCCCCGAGCGCTGCGCCGAGCAGCTTCGCGGAGACTATGTGCTGGCCCGCAAGCCCAACCCCTCCCACGTGGCTCACGCCACCGATCCCGCCCTCATCCGCCGCGAGACCGAGGAATCCGTTAAGGCCGCTCTGAAGTACGGCTGTCCCATGGATTACGTGCTCAAAGACATCACCACGGTGTCGGGCAAGCCCGAAAATCTCATGATCTGGGCGCAGACCGTCAGCGACGTCATGGACGCCTACTACGGCGCCGACTGATCCCGCTTTTGTGAAAGGAGACGACCTATGAGCGCACCTATGACCACCCGTGAGCGTATCCTCCGCGCCATCAGGCATCAGGAAGCCGACCGCGTCCCCCTGCTGGATTATCCCTGGGCCGGAACCTTGGCCCGATGGTATCGAGAGGGACTGCCGGAGGGCGTTGCATGGGACGAGTATTTTGGTTACGACCGTATCGTCCATATCCATCTCGATAACTCTCCCCACTTTGAAGGGCGGGTTCTTGAGCAAACCGACCGCTACTCCATCGTTACCTCCGACTGCGGACAGACGAGGAAAATTTTTAACGAGCTGGACTCTACCCCCGAGGTATTGGATTGCTACGTCAATACCCCCGAGCGATGGGAGGAAGCCAAAGCCCGTATGTGGCAGAACTTGGATGCCCGTATCCCCTGGGATTGGTTGAAGAATAGCTACGATGCCTGGAAGGCCAACGGAGAATTCCTTCGTTTGGGATTCTGGTTCGGCTTCGATGTGACCCATTCTCACATGGTGGGTACCGAAACGCTACTCTGCGCCATGTATGAGGATCCCGATTGGGTGACGGATATGTTCGACACATATCTTTCGGTAAACATTGAGTTGGCGAACCGTATTTGGGATGCCGGTTATCATTTTGATGCGATTACTTGGCCCGACGACATGGGCTACAAGGGCGCCCCCTTCTTCTCCCCCACCATGTATAGGGAGCTTCTCAAGCCCTACCACAAGCGCGCCGTGGATTGGGCCCACGAAAGAGGTATGGTGACCGAGCTTCACTCCTGCGGCTTCATCCAGCCCCTGGTGCCCGATCTGGTGGAGATCGGTGTCGACTGCCTGAATCCTTTGGAGATCAAGGCGGGGATGGATCCCGTCTATCTCAAAAACACATTTGGTGACAAGCTGGCCTTCCACGGCGGCATCAACGCCCAGCTGTGGGATCAGCTTGACCTGGTGACCGCCGAGATGGAGCGCATCATTCCCCTGCTCAAGGAGGGCGGCGGCTATATCTTCGCCTCCGACCATTCCATTCCCAATTCCGTGTCCTTCGAGAATATGAAGGTCATATCCGAGTTGGCGCATAAGCTCGGCGCTTACTGATACATAAGGAGAAAAACATGAACAGAAATATGAAACAATGGCTGTCCGACATGATTTCGGCAGACCGTAAAATCGCCCTTCCCATTCTCTCTTTCCCCTCGGTGTCCCTCATGGGCATCACCGTCCGTGAGCTGATTTCCGATAGCGACCGCCAGGCAGAGGGCATGAAGCGGGTGGCCGAGCGGGTGAACGCCGCCGCCGCCGTCTCCCTCATGGATCTGTCGGTGGAGGCCGAGTGCTTCGGCGCCACCATCCGCGTGTCCGACGAGGAGGTTCCTACCGTCATTGGCCGTCTCGTGAACGACGAGGATGAGGCCAACGATCTGGAGGTTCCTGCCGTGGGCGCTGCTCGCTCCGGTCTCTACGTGGACTCCATCCGCAAGGCTGTAGAGCTGATCACCGATCGCCCCGTGCTGGCGGGCATCATCGGCCCCTTCTCCCTGGCCGCCCGTCTTCTGGACGTCACCGAGATCATGATGGATTGCTACGACGACCCCGATATGGTGCATACCGTACTGGAAAAGAGTACCGCTTTCCTGATCGAGTACGCCAAGGCCTACAAGGCCGCCGGCGCCAACGGCATCATGATGGCCGAGCCTGTGGCGGGACTTCTGTCCCCCGCGCTGGAGGAGGAATTTTCCTCGCCCTACGTGAAGCAGATCGTGGACGCCGTGCAGGATGACAGCTTCATCGTGGTCTACCACAACTGCGGCGACAACGTCCTGCGCATGACGGATTCCATCCTCTCCACGGGTGCCGATGCCTACCATTTCGGCAACTCCATCGACATGGCCGACATGATGCAGAAGATGCCCGCCGATACCATCGTCATGGGCAACGTAGATCCTGCGGGTGTGCTCCGTCAGGGCACCCCCGAGACCGTCCGCGCGGCGACTCTGGAGGTCATGAATAAGTGCTGTTCCTACCCCAACTTCGTGATTTCTTCGGGCTGTGACATTCCTCCTGCCACACCGTGGGAGAATCTGGAAGCTTTCTTTGCTACGGTGGAGGAATACTATGGAAAATAAAGAACGTTTCGATCGTATGGCGGAGATTGCTCTGTCTCTTGGCGCTTTTCGCGCCGCCGTTATCCCCGTGTCCGACGTGGAGACAGACGCCTCCTTTCGGGATATGTGCGCCGCCAACGTTTGCGGCAACTACGGTCGCAACTGGATGTGCCCTCCCGACGCGGGGGACATCCCCGACCTCATGGCCGCCCTCAAGTCCTACTCCTACGTTCTGGTTTACCAGACAGTCACCGAGCTGGAGGACAGCTACGATTTTGAGGGCATGATGGATGCGGGTGTTGCCCACAACAAGCTGATGATCGCCCTGCGGGACAAGCTGAACGCCGAAAATCTTCCCCGTGTCCTCCATCTGGGCGCGGGTGGGTGCCGTATGTGCGAGGTTTGCGCCAAGCGTACAAACGAGCCCTGCCGCCACCCCGACTTGGCCGTGGCGTCCCTGGAAACCTACGGCGTCAACGTATCCAAGCTCGCCCCCGCCGCGGGCATGAAGTACATCAACGGCCAGGATACCGTGACCTACTTCGGCGCGGTGCTGTTTGATGCGTGAGGACGGGGGAGCGGGAGAACGACGGGGGAACTTCTTATAAGAAGTTCCCCCCATACCCCCTTCAAGAATCTTCAAAAATGGAGTAGAGGAAACAGATATGGAACAGATAAAGCAAACGGCTACCGTGACTCTGAACGGCAAGGCGCAGGTCTGTGCGATCGGAACGACCTTGGGTGACTTAATGCAATCCAACGGCCACGGGCATATGCCCTGCGGCGGCCACGGCAAGTGCGGCAAGTGCCGTGTGACCGTCACGGGTGAGGTCTCTCTGCCCACCGAGGATGAAAAGCGCGCTTTGACTCCCGACGAGCTGGCGCAGGGGGTTCGTCTTGCCTGCCGCGTGACGGTTCTCGGTGACTGCACCGTCACCACCGCCGAGCAGGGGAGGGGACAGATCGTGACCCACGGCGCGTTTCCCGCCTCCATGGGGAAAGCCCCGCTGACCCCCGTCTTTGAAAAGTACGGCGCCGCCATTGACATCGGTACCACCACGCTGGCCGCCTGTCTCTACGACACGGCGGGAAATCTTCTGTCTGAAACCTCTCGTCTGAACCCCCAGTCTGCTTGGGGTGCCGACGTCATCTCCCGTATGGAGGCCGCCATGGCGGGGAACGCAGGAAAGATCGCGCAGATTACCCGCCGCGCTCTGGACGGGATGCTCACCGATCTGGCAAACGCCGCTACCGTGAACATCGCCGATATTCGTGCGTTGGTCATCACGGGCAATACCGTCATGCTCCACCTCCTCACCGAGACCGACGTGGAGCCCCTGACCCACGCCCCCTTCGCCGCCAAGCGGCTGTTTGGGGAGATGCTGACCGCCTGTGACTTGGGGCTGACCGCCCTTGCGTCGGATGCGACGGTGTACCTCCCTCCCTGTATCGCCGCCTTCATCGGCGCGGATACCGTTACCGCTACTCTTGCCTCCGACCTTCGGGAGGTCCCCGAGACGGCGCTCCTTTGCGACATCGGCACCAACGGCGAGATGGTTTTGTGGCATGAAAACACGCTTTACGCCTGCTCCACCGCCGCGGGCCCCGCCTTTGAGGGCGCGGGCATTTCCATGGGCATGAGCGGGCGGACAGGGGCCATCGACCGCGTGTGGGTTCAGGACGGTGTACTCCAAGCCCACGTCATCGGGGAAGCCGATCCCGTGGGTCTCTGCGGAAGCGGACTGGTGGATGCCGTGGCCGCTCTCTTGGACACCGAGCTGTTGGACGAGACGGGGTATCTGGAGGATGATCCCGCCGAGATATCCGCTCCCGTCACCGTGATTCAAGAGGACATTCGCGCCGTCCAGCTGGCCAAGAGTGCCATCCACGCGGGGATGCGGACTCTTATTCACACCGCCAAATTGGATTGTGATGACGTGGATACCCTTTACATTGCGGGGGGCTTTGGCAGTTACCTCGACGTGAAGAACGCGGGGAAGATCGGACTTCTCCCCGAGGAGCTGACGAATTGCGTGACGGTTCTGGGCAACGCCGCTCTGACGGGTGCCGCCATGCTTCTGCTCCGCGACGACTTCCGCCCTGTTTGCGAGAAGCTCGCTAAGGAGACCAAGGTCGTGGAGCTGGCGGCCAATCCCGTGTTCGTCAGCGAGTACATGGAGCGAATGATGTTTTAAAGAAAAAACCTTCGTAGAGTTTTCCTCTGCGAAGGTTTTTTGTTCAGTTCCGTCTTTCCGCCAGTTTGCGCAGAAAATCCGTGATCTCGTTGCCAACGGCGGTGACCTCGTTGATGAATTCCCCTGTAGTCATGCGGGAGACGCCTGCGGTGACGGCGGAGATCTGGAGGAGATAGTCGCCCGTGACCACACGAATGCTGTAGTCGGGCCCCAGGTCGTGGATGACCTTCTCGATGTAGGCGTCGGCGGTCTGGTTCTGCTTGGTGTAGACCACGCGGAAGCCGTCGTGGGTGAAGTCGGAGCCTGTGCCGTCCTTGACGCGGTAGGCATCGAAGACCAGGAGCAACTCGGTCTTGGTGAAGGCGACGTAGTCCGAAAGAATATCCATGAGGGTGTCCCTTGCCTTTTCCAGACTGAATGCGGCGACCTCGGTGAGGGTGTCCCAGGCGTAGATGAGGTTGTAGCCGTCGATGATGACCATGCGGCGGGCGGGTTTGGGAGGCTTGGGCTTATGCTTTTTGGCATCGGGGGCGGCGGCCACGGTCTTGGGCTCGGTGTAGCGGCGACGCTTGATGGGGCCGAACTCACGGAGCATGATGGCCTCCAGCTCTTCGTCGGAGAGGCGATAGCGCTTGGAGAGTCCCGATGCGCGGGGGATGATGGCCTGCGCCGCGGCTTCGGGGGCGGCGAGGTTGACGGCGTTGTCCAGATGCTTGTGGTTGTCCACCTCCTGCCAGGGGATGATGACCCCTGCGCCGTGGGAGCAGAAGACCGAGTGGGGGGTGTTTTCAAGATCTGCTTCGGGGTCATAGCCCACAGAGGCCACGATCTCCTCGGTGTTGTGGCAGGGTTCGTAGCCGTCGGAGGTGCAGAACAGGCGCCCCTGCCCTCGGGTGTAGGCAATGACCTCCCTCGTGTACTCATGGAGGGTGGAGACGGGGCCGCGTCCCTTCAGGGTGGCGCGTTCCTCATCGGTTTCGGTGATCGCAAAGGTGGCGTGCAGGTTCTGCAGGTCGGTCATGGCGCGGCCGACGTGGGTGGCGGGGATCTCCAGAGTGAACTTGTAGTAGGGCTCCAGAAGGGTACAGCCCGCCTTCATGAGGCCGTGACGGACGGCGCGGAGGGTGGCCTCGCGGAAGTCGCCCCCTTCGGTGTGTTTGAGGTGGGCGCGGCCTGCCACCAGAGTGATCTTGGTGTCGGTGAGCAGGGCACCCGTGAGGGTGCCGCGGTGATCCTTCTCGTAGAGGTGGGAGAGGATGAGGCGTTGCCAGTTCAGATCCAGGGCGTTTTCGGGGACGTGGGAATCGAAGATCAGCCCCGTGCCCGCGGGCTGGGGCTCAAAGAGAAGCTGAACCTCGGCGTAGTGGCGGAGGGGCTCGAAATGTCCGGTGCCGAGAGTCCGTCCCGCGATCTTTTCCTTGTAGAGGATGCGGCCTGCGTCCAGGTCGCATTCCATGCCGAAGCGGTCAAGGATGAGGCGCTTGAGTAAGTCGATCTGGATGTCTCCCATGAGGCGGGCTTCGATTTGAGAGAGCTCGCTGTTCCAGAGCAGGTGCAGGGAAGGCTCTTCCTCCTCCAGCTCCTTGAGCTTTGGAAAGGCTACGCGGGGATCGGTTCCCGCGGGGAGATTGATGCAGTAGGAGAGGACAGGCTCCAAAAGGGGCTTGCCCGTGTCGGGCTCGGCTCCCAAACCCTGACCTACGTAGGTGGCCGTGAGGCCGATGACGGCGCAGATCTCCCCGACGGTTACGCTATCCACCTGCTCGAACTTATCTCCCGAATACAGGCGGATCTGGCTGACCTTCTCGGTCACACGCCCTCCGTCGGCAGAGAGGTAGATCAACTCGTCCCTCGCCTTGAGGGTGCCGCCTGTGACCTTCATGTAGGTCAGGCGGGTACCTCCCGCGCGGGCGATCTTGTAGACCTTGGCGGCAAACTTTGTTTCTTCATAGACGGGGGAGAGGGTATAGGTGTCCAGCGTGTCCAGAAGGTAGGGGATTCCCTCGGTGCGGAGGGCGGCGCCGAAGAGGAGGGGGTAGAGCTTGCGCCGACTGATGAGGGTGGCGATCTCATCGTCCCCGATGGGGTCTCCCGCAAGGACGGTGTCCAGAAAATCCTCGTGGATAAAGGCGAGCTTGTCGTCCAGCTCGGCTTTGGTCTGCTTCTCAAAGAAGCCCACGCAGAGGGGGGAGAGGGTCTTGGTCAGCTCGGCTTCCAGTTCTTCTTTGCGCTTTACAGCGATGTCGGTCTTGTTGACGAACACGAAGGTGGGGACGGCGTAATGCTCCAGCAGCTGCCAGAGGGTGCGGGTGTGGTTCTGCACCCCGTCGGGGGCGGAGACCACCAGAATGGCGTAGTCCAAAAGGGTCAGCACTCGCTCGGCCTCGGCGGAGAAGTCCACGTGGCCGGGGGTGTCCAGCAGGATGAAATCGCAGGCGTCGGTGGAGAAGCGGGCTTGCTTGGAAAAGACGGTGATGCCCCGCTCCCGCTCCACGGGATTGGTGTCCAGGAAGGTATTCTTATGGTCCACCCGACCCAGGGCGCGGAGCTTGCCCGATACGTACAGGAGGGCTTCGGAGAGGGTGGTTTTGCCGGCGTCCACGTGGGCGAGGATGCCGATGGTGAGTTTCTTTTTCATGGAAGGCCTCCTTTCGTGGGAATCAAATGGGGGTGTCGAGGGGGTTGAAATAACCATCGGTAGGGGCCGGCGCCTACGACGGCCCGTACCTTACCCATTGAAGTTTGTTTTCGGGTCAAGGATATTTGCGGGGCGTCGAGGCGCCGCCCCCTACCGCGGATTGTTGGCAATACCTCAATAATCCCCAATTTGGAATGGCTGTTTTACAGCATACTCATTATTCCATATTATAATATACCCGCTCGACTTTGTCAAGAGGTAGGGACATTTTCCGAAAGCGGGATACAGAAAACAAACACCACTATAACGTAGGGCGGGAGCAAGCCCCTGCCCAACGAATGTTTCCTCTGCAATACAAAATGCACCGCCGATTCACATCAGCGGTGCGTTTGTTGCTATCATTTTTCTGCTAAAAACAACAGACCAGTCTTGCGGGGGGAATCTATTTGGAGGGTTAGTCCTCGTTTGTTTCCTTGGGGAGCATGGCGGCCGCAAGTGATTTGGCAATCTTTATCATGCGAGGGGCATCCACCTTGACCACCTTACGGTCGTAGGAGAGGAGGCCGTTGGTCTCGTCCTCCACGTCGGAGACCTGGGTGTAGACCGCGCCGCAGAGGCCTTTGGCCACGGCGGGAATGATCTCGTTTTCGTACAGGGCGATTAAGGCGGCCTCAAAGTCGGTTTGCTCCTTGAAGAAGCGGTAGCCGTAGGTGTTCACGGGGTTGAAGACGTGCCCCTCGGGCTTGTAGGAGTAGCCGCCGAACTCCGACAGCACCATGGGCTTTTCGCCGTACTTGAGCTTGACAGGCTTGAAGTAGATATGCTCGCTGTCCACGTCGGAGTCGGCGCCCTTGAACCAGCCCGAGGCGGTGTCGATGAAGCGGGTGGAATCCAGCTCGCAGAGTATTTCGTAGGCCACTTGGCTGTTAAACTGCCCCCAGCCCTCGTTGAATATGGTCCAGTAGACGATACAGGGGTGATTGCGGAGCTGATTCACGGTGGATTCCATGCCGTCGTAGAAGGCCTCACGAGTGGCCTTATGGCGGTGGAGTTTTTTGTCGGATAACTTTTTCAGACCCACGGTGGGCAGGGCGGTGTCGCGGATAAAGGAGTAGTGGCCGTTGTTGACCATGTCCTGCATGACCAGCATACCCAAGCGGTCGCAGTCGTAGTAGAACTGCTCGGGCTCTACCTTGATGTGCTTGCGGAGGGTGTTGAAGCCCAGAGCCTTCATGGCGAGGATGTCTTTTTCATAGCATTCGGGGGCGGCGGGGGTGAAGATGCCGTCGCTCCAGTAACCTTGATCCAGGAGGGCGTGGAGGAAAACGGGACTACCGTTGAGGCAGAGGCGGGGGATGCCGTCCACTTCTTTGATCTCCAAGGTGCGGAGGGCGAAGTAGGACTGTACCTTGTCCTCGCCTGCTTCCAGGGTGAATTCGTAGAGGTAGGGGTCTTCGGGCGACCACAGGCGGGGGGAGGGGACTTTGACGGTGGCTTTTCCGTCTGCAAGAGGGAAGGAAAGGTCGCCGTCGGGGGTGGTGACGGTTACGGTGCCGTTGGTCACGCCCTCGGCTGTGATGATGGCGGTGCCGCAGGCACGGTCTTCGGTCGTATCAATGCGGAGAGAGTGGACGTAGGTCTCGGGGACGGATTCCAGCCACACCGTCTGCCAGATGCCCGACACGGGGGTATACCACATGCCGCCACGTTTTTTGCGCTGCTTTCCGTAGGGGAGGACGTGGGTTTTCAGTGAATCCCAACATTCGACCTCTAGGAGGTTTTCGTCTTCGAGGAAATCGGTGACGTCAAAGGAGAAGGATTCATAACCGCCTGCGTGGAACCCTATACGTTGGCCGTTGAGAAAAATGTTAGCACTTGAATCCACGGCACCGAAGTGCAGGATCACGCGGCTCTTGTTGAAGTCTGCAGGGAGAGTGAAGGTCTTGCGGTAATCCATGGAAATGAAATCGGATGGGGGAATACACAGACCCGACAAAAGAGATTCGGGGCAGAAGGGCACGCGGATAGGGCAGGGGGCGTCGGTGCCATCAACGTGGATCTCCCACTCCCCATTGAGGCAGAAAAAGGAATCCCGCCGCATCTGGGGTCTGGGGTAGGTATTCCACGGAACGGCGTGGGGTTCGGCTTGCAGAGACTCCCCCTCGGGGGTCAGGAGGTGGACGAGCTGTTGTTTCTTACTCATGGGTAGCCTCCTTGGCGGTCTTTTTCTTCATGATGTGCAGGAGCAAGGCAAGGAACAGACCCAGCACCACCGCCGCTACGAGGGCGGCGAGGAAGATATTCTGATTGGGAATAAAGGACTCGGTGCCGTCGTCGCCTACCACCGTCTCGGCGTTACGGAGTACCCATGCGCCGATGGCGGGCCCGACGATGCCGGGGATGAGTACCTGACCTGCGATGCGCAGACCCTGGAACATACCCGCCCGCCCCTCGGGGGTGTGGTCGCGGATGACCGCGCCGAATACCGCTGTTCCGGCCAAGTAGCCGCACATCATGAGGAGAGAGCCCGCGAAAACCAGGGCGGTGGAGCGGAAGAAGTAGAGCAGGATATAGCCGAGGCACAAAAGAGCAAGGGAGGGAAGCATGGATTTGCGGAAACCCACCTTGTCATGAACTCTGCCCCACAGGACGGTGAAGACCGAGGCGAGGATGATGGCGGGAGCCATGACGAGGACGTAGCCCTCCATTTTCAGTCCCTCGGTGTAGTAGAGGATGAGGTAGGGCATGAAGATCTGGATGGAGATGCCGAAGAGGGCGAAGGCGATGAGAAGCAGGTAGAGCAGGGGGTTCTGCTTCATGACCGAGGGGCGGAAGCCGTAGACGATGTTGGCGAAATAGTGATCTGTGCCGTCGGCCTTCTTACGGGGTTCGTCTATGAGGAAGAATCCCAGAATACCGATCACTGTCACGGCAACACCGATGACAAGGAAAATGGTTGTCCAGCTTTCGCTTTGGTTCAGGTCAAAGCCCATGAAGCCTCCGAAAACGGCGAGGATAGCCACCAGGGGCATCATGGCGTTGATACCCTCGGCGGCACCGCGATTCTCATGGTTGGTGGAATCCGTGAGCCATGCATTGAAGCAGGCGTCGTTGGCGGTGGAGCCGAAGAAGGTCATGACACAGTCCATGACAATGACGAGGGTCACGCAGATGGCCGATACCGATGCGGCGGCGGGGAAGATCATGCCCACCACGTCCTCGCGGATGAAGGCGAAGGAGAGGATGGAGATACCCCAGAGGATGTACCCCCCTGCCATGAAGACCTTGCGGCGCCCCAGCTTGTCGGACAGGGCGCCCATGATGAGGGTGGTGACCGTTGCGGCTACGGCGGGGGCCATGACCATGGCGGAGATGTCTGCGGGGGAGGCGTGGAACATCTTGTAGATGAAGACGTTGAAGTACATGTTCTCCACCACCCAGGCGATCTGGCCCACGAGGGAGAAAATGACGAGGGCGGCGAGGAATTTGGTTTTTTTCTGTTTCATGGCGGTATCCTTTCGTTATAGAGTCAGGTTGTCCCCTGTGGCGAGGTAATGCAGGTGGGGCATGAAGCGGGTCATGTGGGTGTACTGGGGGAGTCCCGTGCAGTGGCAGGTATAGAAGTCGGTGCCGTAGGCGGCGAGCTTTTGGGCGAGATCGGAAAGATTGTTGTCCGTGGGCATTTTGGAGACGTGGAAGCCACCCACCAGTATATCGGGGCGGAAATGGTCCACAATATTCAAAACACCTCGGTGGGAGCATCCCGAGATCAGGATGCGGCGGTTGCCCTCGCGGATCAGCAGATACTGCTCGTGGCGGAAGGGATCGGGGGGGCGGAGACCGTTTATCTCGGCGGTGAGGCCAAAGGTGCCCAGGTCGCAGACCGTCGGCAGGGGTGCTTCCGCCCGGAGGGTGATGTCATCACCCAGGTCGATCTCGCCTTGCGTGAGAATGAAGCGGGGGTTATCTTGCAGGGCGGGGTCGAGGCCGATGTATTTGCCCGTACCGTTGTAGTAGCGCCCGAAGGCGTGGCGGCTGAGGTAGACGGGAGCGGTCTCGTTGCGGGCAAGGAAAGTGGGGAGGCCGCCGCCGTGGTCGTAGTGGCCGTGGGAGAGGATGGCGGTATCCACTGCCGACAGGTCGATGCCCAAGGTGTCGGCATTGCGGGCGAAAAGATCCGTCTGTCCCATATCGAAGAGGATGCGGCGGTGGTTTACTTCGATATATAGGGAGAGCCCATGCTCGGCGTTCAGGTCTTCGGTACGGGTGGTGTTTTCCAGGAGAACTGTGATCGTCATGGCGGGCTCCGTTTCTTCATTGTATTTTCTGTTTATCATTATACATGGTTTTCGTGGGAATGTCAAGGGATAAGGGGAATCCTCTTGACAAATAGGAGAGAATCTTTTATAATGATAAAACAGGATATTATGTTCTTAGGGAGGTCGGCTATGCGTGTAGAAAGAATTAGAGTAGATCAAGATTCCATACGGATTTCCTGCGCCGAATGGGCAGGCGAGGCCTTGATCGGCCGTGCGTTTGTTCCGCTGGTGCGGGGAAGCACGGGGCGGGAGACGCCGTCGCGGGTCGTGTGTGAATCGGATCGGATGGCAGGCGGATGCTTGGTATTTCCGCGGTACGCGGGGGAGTACGATCTCCTGATCTGTCGGTTTGAGGTGTACCTCGATGGCGTTTTGCTGGATGGCGTTCGCTACGTGACCGACTTTGCATCGGATTTTTCCAAGGGAGATCGGGATATCCCGCCCAAGGGGAAGCCTGTGGGTACCTGGGTCACCTGCCCCGGGGAGGATATGGATTTCTACGGCTTCGGGGGTATGATGACAGAGATCAACTCCGCGTGGATCCAGACCCTGACGCCTGCGGAAGACGACATTCTCCACGTCTGGAACGGCAAGACCTACCGGTTTGTTCGCTCCATGATGGACACCTATGACCGCCTCATGCGGCCCTGCATTGAGCGGGGGATCCCCTGTCTCGTGCGGCTCATCAATCGCTTTTCCTATCGACTCAAGGGCTCGGACGATGGCCTGCGCGCGGTCATCGGTCACCCCGGCTATGAGGACACGGGCTTTTCGGAGCAGATGAGCGCCTTCAACATCACCGACGAGGCGGGGCTGGATATGTACTGCGCCTGTGTGGATTTCCTCTGCGCGCGGTACGCCGATCCCCAAAGTCCGCTGTTCTGCGCGGTGATCATGGACGTGGGCAACGAGGTCAACGCCCAGACAGTATGGCACAACTGCGGACCCATGCCCTGCGGGGAGTTTGCAGAGGAGTACGCCGAGCAGCTCCGCCTGGCTCATCTGATCGGGCGGAAGTACAACGCCCGACATGAGGTGCATCTGTCTTTGGATCATTACCACGCCATCCCCTACAAGCCCGATCCGCTCCGTTGCTACGGCGGGCGGGAGGTACTGGCGTACCTGGCGGCCATCTGCCGCAGAGACGGCGACTTTGACTGGGGTATTTCCGGCCACCCCTACCCCGAAAATCTCACGAAGCCCGATTTCTACAACGACCAAACGGCGACATTCTCAAACGACACCCACCGCATCACCATGAAGAATCTGGAGATGTGGCAGTCGCTGGCCGAGCATCCCGCCTTGACCTACCGCGGAACACCTCGTCGGGTGCTTTTTGACGAGCAGGGATTCCACACCGATTATGACGATCCCGAAAGTGAAAATAAGGGTGCGTACGCTTTTATGCTTCTGTGGCAGAAGATGAAACGGTGCCCCGCGATTGAGCAGTTCCTCATCAACCGTTATACAGATATGCCCTTGAGTGACGAGGGCGGGTTGCATTTGGGGCTTCGCTATGAGCGGGGGTATGCGGACGACGAGCATTTGTTCATCCACCCCGGGGATTACAAGAAGATCAGCTACGCCATTCGGGATCTGGGCACCGAGGAAGAACAGAGATGGATCGACGAGGCGCGGGCGTACATTGGGGAGGAGCTGTTTGACAGCTTGCTGGAACCCGTTTTGCCTGATTCCGACCCATATTTTGACGAAATCGCGGCGAGGGTGAAGTAAATTGGGGTCTGTAGGAGAACGCCTGGGAGGAACTTCTTGAAAGAAGTTACCCCCAGACCCCCCTCAAGAACTTTTAAAAATGATTATTCATGAATGTTTTTTGAAAGTTTTGAAGATTCCAAAGGGACTTTTCCAAAAGTCCCTTTGGTGGGGGTCGAGGGGGCAAAGCCCCCTCGATAAACCCCAATTTGAATACAAAGGAGAAACAACATGGAACAGATTTACGATATGATCATCATAGGCGGCGGGCCTGCGGGGTATACGGCGGCTTTGTACGCCGCGCGGGCGGGGCTGGAGGTCGCCGTCATTGAGAAAATGTCCATCGGCGGGCAGATGGCTCTAACGGACGTCATCGACAACTACCCCGGATTCGAGGAAGGTGTGGAGGGATTTACCCTGGGGATGAAGATGCAGGCGGGGGCGGAGCGGTTCGGTGCCAAGACGGTCTACGCCGAGGTCATCGAGGTAGCGCTCTCGGATACGGTCAAGCGGGTGACGACTACCGACGGAGATCTGTATGCCCGTACCGTGGTGATTGCTACGGGGGCAGACCCCCGTACCCTGGGCATCGCGGGTGAGGAGAAGCTCATTGGCCGCGGTCTCCATTACTGCGCCCATTGCGACGGACGCTTCTACAAGGGCAAGGAGGTCATGGTCATCGGCGGCGGCAACACCGCGGCGGCGGATGCTCTGTACCTGTCCCGTCTGGCGGCCAAGGTCACCGTGGTCCATCGACGCGACACCCTGCGGGCGACCCGCATCTACCACGAGCCCCTCATGCAGGCGGAGAACGTGGAGTTTTTGTGGGATAGCGCGGTGGAGGACTATATCGTGGACGGCCGCGTGCAGGGCGCCCGCGTGAAGAGCCTGAAAACGGGGGAGGTCACCGAGGTGGCCTGCGACGGCATTTTCGTGAGCATTGGCCGCAAGCCCAACACCGCTCTGTTCGCGGGGCAGATCGACCTGGACGAGGCGGGCTATATCGTAGCCGACGAGACCACCAAGACGAGCATTCCCGGGGTGTACGCCGTGGGTGACGTGCGCACCAAGGCACTCAGGCAGGTGGTGACCGCTGTGGGCGACGGCGCCGTGGCGGTGCATTTTGCGGAGGAGTATTTGGCGTAAGAGCGGGAGAGCGGTCTCCGGCGGCCGAAAACCTTTTTGAAAATATCCTCGCTCCGCTCGGGGCGAATTTGACTTCGTCAAATATCGCGAAGGTTTTAGGAATTCCAAAAACTTTAAAAAATTGCAAAAAAATGCCAACCAAAAGGCAAGCTGATCGACATATAGGGCAGGAAAGGAGGCGCGACTATGACTGAAAATAGAAATAGGGCTCCCGTCACCGACGTGCTGAACACCCCTGTCTTTGAGGCGGCTTACCTGGATCTTACTCGCTACGCCTATACCCGCACCCGCAATGCGGCCGAGGCCGACGAGGTGGTATCGGATACGGTGCTGTCCTGGATGCAGGATCTGCGGGCGGGAAAGACCATCGACAATCTTCCCGGATACCTGCGTACCGTCTTTGAGAGGAGACTTTGCGACTACCAACGCCGCCGCTACCGCCGCGAGGTGGAGTTTTCCGACGACGGAACTATCCTGAACCACATTCCCGACGACAGCGACCCCGACGAATGGGGGCAGTCTGTGAAAGAGGCTGAGGCTGTGCGGAAGGCCATCGGGCGGCTGGCGGCCATCTACCGCGAGGTGGTGTACCGCCACTACATGAAGGGACAGGGCGTGGAGGAGATCGCCCGTGCTCTGGGTGTTCCCGTTGGCACCGTCAAATCCCGCCTGTCCGACGGGCGGGGGCAGATGAAGGAGACCGTAACGAAAGCTTTGCGGGAGGGATACGACCCTGCCGCGGTCAGAGTCGCAGGAGAAGCTATGGAAGCAACCAAAAATACCGTGACCGCCGACACCCGACCTTACAGTGAGGTGTCTTACGCACCCAAGCGGGTAACGATCAGCATTTGGGGAAACACCAGCCGTAGTGGGGAACCCTTTTGCTATGAGCGCTCCCTGGTAGCACAGAATATTCTGGTGCTGGCTTATGAGAAGCCCATCAGCATTCGGGATCTGTCAGCGGCTCTGGGCATTTCCACCCCCTATATTGAATATGAGGTCGATACATTGGTGAAGGGGGAGATGATGGGGCGTACCCCCGGCGGGCTGGTCTACACACGCATCTTCATGCAGACAGCCGAGGCCAGCTACGGCGACGTGGAGGCTCAGGAGGCGTTGGCCTCCCAGATCGCGCCTGTTATGTGGCGTATGATGGAGGAGCATTTGGCTCCCTTGTGGGCAGATGCTGCCTCGGCTACCCACACCTTTACGGATAAGCAGATTGCCACCTTCCGTCTTATGCTGGCCAATCAGATGATCGACAAGGTACTTTTTTCCCCCGAAATGGAGATGCGGGATCCTTCAGTAAAGCCGTTGCCCCGCCCCAACGGAGGCTGGTGGTTGGCTACGGGGACGGTATACGAGTACGGGCAGCCCCTCTACGGACACAAGTACAGCTGTTCGGGGCCTGTTAAGGCCAGCCACGTTACGTCTTCCCCAAGCGGAGGCAATCCCCATCAGCATATGGCTATGATGATGGACTACCAATCCCTGTTCGGGGATACCCATTGGAACTATGGGAAAATGAAGCATTCCTTTGGCCTCACCGAAATCTTGAAATTTTACGCCTCCTTCATGACCGACGCAATTAAGCCGGCTGATCCCCGCATCTATGAGCTTGTCCCGGAGTTTGAGGGGATGCACATCCTTCGCCGTGACAGGAATGGTGAGATTCGTCTGGATGTTCCCGCCATGCCCTTCCACGAGTGGCAGAAGTGGGACGATACTCTGGATAAGCTGGTGCCCGCCGCGATCAAAACCATTGGTGAGTCCATCAAGGCCTTGGTTGCCCGCACCATCAACCGTGTGCCCGAGCACGTAGACGGGAGGACATCCTACCTGCATACGGGGGCTACGGGGTGTCTCATCCCTGCCACCATGAAGGCGCTGACCGAGAACGGCTGTATTCCCGACGTGGTCATGGGAGGGACCCCCGTGATTCTGGTCATCTACAATGACGGCGAGGAGAGGCCGGTTTACCTATGAGAATTTGGCTGGATCGCATGAGCGGCTGGATCTGGATCGGGCAGTTCATTTTGGCGGCGGTGCTTTTGGGCTTTGTCATACAGGTCGCGCGCTTCCTCATTAAGCGGGCGACGCTTGTGGCAAAGCTTGCCTTGGATAGCCGAAGGGGAAGCATCCGTCTGCGCCCCCGTAGGCCGCTGTGGTGGCTGTGGGGGAGGCGGCTTGCCTATGATTTCCTGCTGGAACTACCGGATCCCGATACGGGGGTGGCGGCGTATACCCTGGCGGTGAAGGTGATCCCCACCCTGCGGAAGACGACCGAATATGCCATAGGGGACATGGATCGCTGGCATGCCAAGACCAACTATCTGCTTCCTACCGTCCGTGGCATGATGATGTTTGATTTCGGCTATCGAAAGTGCCTGCCCCGCCCTGTGGATCGTGTGTTCCTCATGGCACCTATGGGGGCGATCCGTGTGTACTTGTTCCATCCCCATCCTCACGCCTTGACTCTGGAGCGGCGGGGAGAGGACAGGCATAACGCTTATCGAGGGGTCTCGGAGCGCTGTGTTCCCCTGTGGCACGAGGGGGTGCTGTGTTTGGATCTGGAAAGCCTGCGCAAGCTGGAAACGGCTAAAAAAGAGGTACGGGAGGCCATACTGGTGCCGCCAAAAGCGTAAAAAAGATCACCGAGGGAATCTTCCTTCGGTGATCTTTTCTCATTTATGTGCGGTTGCTTGCCAGAAACGCTCTGACCTTACTCTCCACCACGTCCAGGGCGACGGGGTTGAGGCCGCCGACCACGATGAGGTCGGCGTATTTCTTGGAGGGCTCCACGTATTGCTCGTGCATGGGCTTGACGGTGGACAGGTACTGGGCTGTGATGTCGTCGATGCGGCGGCCGCGGGTCTCCATGTCCCGCTTGGCACGGCGGAGGATGCGCTCGTCGGCGTCGGCGTCCACGTAGATCTTGAGATCAAGGGTCTGGCGCAGGGCGGGGTCGGAGAGGATGAGGATGCCGTCCACGATGATGACGGGCCTCGGGCCGATGCGTACCACCTTGTCGGAGCGGGTGTGGAGGGCGTAGTCATAGACGGGGCAATCCACCGCCTCGCCGCGGCGGAGGGCTTCAAGGTGGCTGACCATGAGGTCGAATTCCAGGGACTCGGGGGCGTCGTAGTTGAGTAGGCGGCGCTCCTCCAGGGGGAGGTCGTCGTGGGCACGGTAGTAATTATCGCAGCTCACAAGGGCGATGGAGTCGGGGAATTTTTTGCGCAAGCCCTCGGCGAAGGTGGACTTCCCCGAGCCGCTGCCACCGGCGATGCCGATGACGTATGCGTTTACGCAGGCGTTTACGCAGGCGTTGACGCCGGCATTGACGCCTGCATTTATGTAGGCATTCATGGTGGCCATTACAGCTTGACTCCGAATTCCTTTTCCAGGAGCGCGAGGGTCTCCTCGCGCTTGGGCATGGACTGGGAGGAACCCAGGCGGGTGACGGACAGGGCGGCGGTGCAGGTGGCGAACTGCAGGGCGGTCTCCATGGGGAGGCCTTCGGCGATGGCGGTAGCCAGGCCGCCGTTGAAGGCATCGCCCGCGCCCGTGGTCTCCACGGCCTTGACCTTGAGGGAGGGAACCAGGATCTCTCGCTCGCCGTCGGTGAAGAAGGCGCCGCGGACGCCCAGGGTGATGACCACGCTCTTAACGCCCATCTCAAAGAATTTCTTTGCGGCCAGGCGGCAGTCATCCACGGTGTCTACCTTGATACCCGTGAACTGCTCGGCCTCGGTCTCATTGGGGGTGACGTAGTCCACGCCGTCGAACAGGCCGTCGGGGGTGGGCACGTAGGGGGCGGGATTGAGAATGAAGGGCTTGCCGTACTTATTGGCCAGCTCCTTGGAGGCCAGGACGGCCTCGATGGTGGTCTCGAACTGGGTCAGCACTGCGTCGCAGTCGGCGAAATCGGCTTCGGCGGCCAGCACGCGGGCGCGATCCACGTTTTCGTTGGCGGAGAGGGCGACGATGATGCGGTTCTGTCCGTCGGTCTCGTCGATCTCAATGAGGGCGCCTGCGGTTTCGCCATTGGGGTCCACACATACGTACTTTTCGCTCATGCCCTCGGTGGCGTAGTGCTGGGCCATGATCTGACCCATCATGTCGCTGCCGCGGTGGCCGATGATGTAGACCTCCGAGCCCGCTCTGTGGGCGGCGGTCATTTGGTTATTGCCCTTGCCGCCGGGGCTGACGCGGATGGCGGTACCCTTGGTGGTTTCGCCGTGGACGGGCAGGTGGGGGGCGTAGCCGGTGACGTCTACGTTCAGGGAGCCGGGGCCGATGATCTTTGCCATGATGTGATTCTCCTTTGTTATGAGTGGTGGGGAGCGCAGGGGCACTGCATGCCGAGCAAGCTCGGCGACACCCTGCCGGAAACCCTTTTGAAACAGGGCTTCCGAAGTCGGATCGGAGCCATGTCGTTCTGTGTGCCAAGGAGTTGAAT
>JAZRIF010000004.1:0-9254 GCA_045645165.1 Eubacteriales bacterium | reverse complement strand
GACCGCTTGGCCTCCGACTTCACAAGACTCGGTCTTTTTTGTACCCGCACGTCGAACCCATCTTTGCGAGCGCGGCAAGCCGAAGGATATTCGCCGCAGGCGAAATTCCCGTATTTTACAGACCCCAACGCCTCGTTTTTTGTTTACAATACATTTATACAATCTTATTGAAAAAACATCACGTTTCCTTCATAATTATAATGTAAAACTACACCGGAGGTATCGATATGCAAAACGAACTTAACGTCAAAGTTCCCTTTTGGGGCAAAAATTATATGTTCTACATATACAGCGCACTTCTCGGGATGTTCGGCGGGCTTGGATTTTGGTGTATGTTCTTATGCTTAGGCATGGTAGCTTTCTCCAAACCCGGTGAGCATCCGATATCGGGACCGATATATTCTATTCTCGGAACTGTCACGCTTATCGTTTGCTTGGTGCTTTTGCATCTTTATTGGTTCAACCATAAATATATGAAGAAAAAGCTTCAAACTATCCTTCATTTTCTCACTGTTCTTGTGGGATTTGCCCTTGGTCTTCAGTTTACTGTATTTATGGATCAGTATCTCCGCTCCATCCTTGAGCCTTTGGTAAAATAAATCGCAAAAAAATCAAAAAACTCCTATATTTTTTCAAAAAAGCTATTGACAAATTCGCGGTTTCATTGTATAATAATATGCCGCTTGAAATCGGCTCTTTTTTAAGTGCGTTTTTAACGCCGCCGAGGCACAGCGAGTCTAGAATGAAAGAGAGGTGCTTTCCAGTGTTTGCTATTATCACTACTGGCGGAAAGCAGTACAAAGTCACCGAGGGCGATATCATCTTTATCGAGAAGCTCGGCGCAGAAGAAGGCAGCGAGGTTGTTTTTGAGCAGGTTATGGCTCTTTCTAACGACAACGGTTTCGTTGCAGGCACTCCCACCGTTGAAGGTGCTAGCGTAACTGCTAAGGTTCTTGCTCAGGGTAAGAACAAGAAGATCTACGTCATGAAGTACAAGGCTAAGAAGAACGAGAAGAAGAAGATCGGTCACCGTCAGCCCTTCACCAAGGTGCAGATCGTCAAGATCGAGGGTTAATTCCCTGACCGTGTCAAGGCTCCCGAAAGGAGAATCCCTATGACCAAGATCGTATTTTACAGAAGCGACGGCATTTTCTACGGCTTCGAAGAGCAAGGCCATACGGGCTACGGCGAGGAAGGGGACGATATCCTCTGCGCCGCCATCTCGTCCATGACCATGTTCCTCATCAATACCGTAGAGGTGGCATTCTCCTCGTCCATCGATTATGAGATCGACGACGGAACCACCACCATCCGCGTCACCTGCAAGTCTGCCCTTCCCGAGTTCGAGGAGGATGACCTCAAGCGGTACGCGGTGTCGGGTATCTTTCTGGGCTACTACCAGCAGCTTACAGACATGCTGGAGGAGTACGGAGACTACCTGGATGTCAAGGTCGTGAACCGTCACTACGGGGATTGACTGTTGTTTCTGCGTTCTACCAATCATTCGCCAACCCACCTATTTTACTGAAAAATGGAGGTAATTTCTGATGTTGAAGCTCAGTTTGCAGTTTTTTGCTCACAAGAAGGGTGTCGGTTCTACTAAGAACGGCCGTGATTCCGAGTCCAAGAGACTGGGTGTGAAGAAGGCTGACGGCCAGGCAGTTCTTGCCGGCAATATCATCGTCCGTCAGAGAGGTACCGCGATCCGTCCCGGCAACAACGTCGGCATCGGTTCTGACGATACCCTGTTCGCTCTGATCGACGGCCGCGTCAAGTTCGAGCACGCCACCAAGAGCAAGAAGCAGGTCAGCGTATACGCCGACTAAGTCTTACTTGTAGACCATGAGATACAATCGACACGCGGAAGCGCCCAAAGCCCCGCGTGTCGGTGTTGATCTCAAAGCAAGCCCGTGACCCTTTGGGTCGCTTTTCATATTTCTTCGGCTATGACCGGGAGGAGCTTTCATAACCCTTACCCAGAGAGAGGACGGTTGGTGCAAGTCCTTGTGAGGCAGAGAGCAGGTCGCCCGTGAGCCTGTGGGTGTGATCCGCCGCTTGGCGGGTAGTGTCCACCGTGTGAGCCCGTTATCGCTCAATGAGAGCGCATTTTCGACTACGTTGAAAAAGCGAAATCAGGTGGTACCGCGTCTTTTCGTCCTGATACGAAAGGGCGTTTTTTTCTTTCCCGGGCGAAAGAGCCACTTCTCTCCGCCCCCAAAAATCCCAGTGGGCTGGGCCCCACGGTGCAAGCCAATACCGTAATAGTTATCTGCAAGTCCCCCCACACAAATCATATTTTCAGAAAGTTTTCGGAGATTCTCAAGAACCCTTTTTCAAAAGGGTTCTTGAGCGGGGGACAGGGGCAGAGCCCCTCGCTCTCCCGTTCTCCATTCCCCTATAATCATAAGAAAGGAGATTCCCTCATGAATCCCAATACCGAACTTCCCAAGACATATGCCCCCTCGGAATTCGAGGACAGAATCTATCAGAACTGGGTAGATAAGGGCTACTTTACCCCCGATCCCGACTCCACCCCCCCCTCTTTCTCGGTGGTCATCCCCCCTCCCAACGTAACCGGTCAGCTCCACATGGGTCACGCACTGGACGAGACCCTGCAGGATATCCTGGTGCGCACCAAGCGCATGCAGGGTTACAATACCCTCTGGGTGCCCGGCACCGACCACGCAGGCATCGCCACCCAGATCAAGGTAGAGGAGCGCCTCCGCGTGGACGAGGGGCTTACCCGCTATGACCTGGGCCGTGAGAAATTCCTGGAGCGCGTCTGGGCGTGGAAGGACTCCTACGAGGCCCGCATCACCGGCCAGCTCAAGAAGCTGGGCGCCTCTTGTGACTGGACCCGCCAGCGTTTCACCATGGACGATGGCTGCTCCCACGCCGTCCGTGAGGTCTTTGTCAACCTCTACGACAAGGGTCTCATCTACCGCGGCCACCGCATCATCAACTGGTGCCCCCGCTGCCTGACCGCCCTGTCCGACGCCGAGGTGGAATACAAGGATCAGCCCGGCAGTTTCTGGCACATCAAGTACCCCATCAAGGGCGAGGACGGCTACGTTGTGGTGGCTACCACCCGTCCCGAGACCATGTTCGGTGATACCGCCGTGGCCGTCAACCCCGAGGACGAGGCCATGAATCACCTCATTGGTAAGACCCTCATTCTGCCCTGCGTAGGTCGCGAGATCCCCGTCATTGCTGACGACTACGTAGAGATCGGCTTCGGTACGGGCTGTGTGAAGATCACCCCCGCCCACGACCCCAACGACTTCCTGGTGGGTCAGCGCCATAACCTGGGGCAGATCAAGGTCATGAACGGCGGTGCCACCATGAACGCCTACGCCGGCAAGTACGAGGGCATGGATCGCTACACCTGCCGTAAGGCTCTGGTTTCTGACTTGGAGGCCGAGGGCTACCTCCTGAAGGTGGAGCCCCACGACCACAACGTGGGCGTCTGCTACCGTTGCGGCACCACCGTTGAGCCTCTGACCTCGGATCAGTGGTTCGTTAAGATGAAGCCTCTGGCCGCTCCCGCCATTGAGGCCGTGGAGAACGACTCCATCCGCTTTGTCCCTGACCGCTTCTCCAAGAACTACTTCAACTGGATGAACAACATCCTCGACTGGTGCATCTCCCGCCAGCTCTGGTGGGGTCACCGCATCCCCGCTTTCTACTGCGACGATTGCGGCGAGATGACCGTCTCCAAGACCGACATCGAGGTCTGCCCCAAGTGCGGAGGCAAGGTACATCAGGACAGCGACGTGCTGGATACCTGGTTCTCCTCCGCTCTCTGGCCCTTCTCCACTCTGGGCTGGCCCGAGATGACCGAGGATCTGAAGAAGTACTACCCCACCTCCGTCCTGGTCACCGGCTACGACATCATCACCTTCTGGGTCTCCCGTATGATCTTCTCGGGTCTGGAGCACATGGGTGAGAAGCCCTTCTCCACCGTCTTCATCCACGGTCTGGTGCGCGACGCACAGGGCCGCAAGATGTCCAAGTCTCTGGGTAACGGTATTGATCCTCTGGAAGTCATCGGTACCTACGGTGCCGACGCGCTCCGCTTTGCTCTGGCCACGGGTAACTCTCCCGGAAACGATATGCGCTTCTCGGACGAGAAGATGGAAGCCGCCCGTAACTTCGCCAACAAGCTCTGGAATGCCTCCCGCTTCGTCCGCATGAATCTCACCATCGACGAGATCGACCTCCCCGCCGCCGATAAGCTGGCTCCCGAGGACAAGTGGATCCTCAACGGCTTCAACGAGCTGGCCGCCCGCGTGAATACCAACATCGACAAGTTCGAGGTGGGTGTGGCTCTGGGCGCCATCTACGATTTCACCTGGGATATCTTCTGCGACTGGTACATTGAGCTTGCCAAGGCTCGTCTGACCGAGAAGGATACCGAGCAGAACGTGGTTTGCCAGAACGTCATTTCTTACGTGCTCAACGGCATTCTCAAGCTCCTGCATCCCTATATGCCCTTCATCACCGAGGAGATCTTCGCCTCTCTGCCCACCCTGGCAGGCGACGCCGAGAGCATCATGATCTCCGCCTATCCCACCTACAACGAGGCTCTGTCCTTTGCCGCCGAGGCCGCCGAGATGGAGCGTATTCTGGAGCTCATCCGCGCTATCCGCAACCGCCGCTCCGAGATGAACATTGCCCCCTCTCGCAAGGCCGCTCTGTTCATTGCCACTAAGTATACCGATACTTTCCATGCTGGCACCGCACCCTTCTTTGCCCGTCTGGCCTCCGCTACTGATATGACTGTAGCCGAGTCCTTCGACGAGTCTGTGGTCTCCGCCGACACCGCTGTGCAGATCATCACTCCCTCCGCTACCGCCTACCTGCCTCTGGCCGATCTAATCGACTTCGAGAAGGAGAAGGCTCGTCTCGCCGCCGAGATCACCAAGCTGGAGGGCGAGGTCAAGCGTCTGGAGGGCAAGCTGGGTAACGCAGGCTTCGTGGCCAAGGCTCCCGCCGCCGTCGTCGACGCCGAGCGCGCCAAGCTGACCGCCGCCAAGGAAAAGCTGGCCGCCACCGAGGCTGCTCTGGCTAAGCTGGGGTAAGGAGGACTATGGGGCGTCGCCCCATACCCCACAAGAACCTTTCTTGTAAGAAAGGTTCTTGACTCCAAAGAACTTTAATAAATATCTTTGATAATTGAAAACGTGCCTTCGGAGGGATTCGGGGGCGCGTTTTGCGTAAATTGGAGTTTATAGGGGAACACCCAAGGGAAACTTCTTGAAAGCCTCCTCGCTTCGCTCGGTGCAAGTTTGCTTTCAGCAAACATTGCGAAGTTTCCCTCTGGACACCCTTCAAGAACTTTCAAAAAGGGATTATTTATGAATACTTTTTTGAAAGTTTTAGGAAGTCCAGAAACCCTTTTCCAAAAGGGTTTCTGGTGGGGTCCAGGGGCAAAGCCCCTGGCCGACAAACCCAAATTTGAAATACATACCGAAAGGAAGAGACCCACCATGATGATGTACATGCTTTTCCCCGATGCCAAGCGCAAGGCTTTGACTTTCTCCTACGATGACGGCGTGGAGCAGGATATCCGCCTCATGGAGATCTTCAACAAGAACGGCCTGAAGGGCACCTTCAACCTCAACGGCGAGCCTCTGCAGACCGCCGAGTACACCTACCCCGCAGGCACCATCCACCGCCGCATGGGCTCCAAACTGGCGCTGGAGAGCTACGGCGGCGAGCTGGGTAAGAACCACGAGGTTGCCATTCACGGCTACACACACCCCTTCCTGGATCGCATCCCCCGTCCCATCGCTGCCTACGAGGTGGCCAAGGACAGGGAAGCACTGGAAGCTCTCTTTGGCCGTATCATCCGCGGTTGCGCCTATCCCATGGGCACCTTCAACGACATGACTGTGGATGTGCTCCGTGACAACGGCATCGCCTACGCCCGCACCACCGTCTCCACCGGCAATTTCTCGGTGCCTACCGACTGGCTCCGCATGCCCGCCACCTGCCATCACAAGGATCCTCGTTTTGAACAGTTGACTGAGACCTTCGTGAACGGTACCCCCGGCGCTTGGGACACCCCTTGGCTCTACTATGTCTGGGGTCACGCCTACGAGTTCGACGCCGACAACAACTGGGAGCTGATCGAGACCGCCTGTGAGAAGCTGGGCGGCCATAATGATGTTTGGTACGCCACCAACATGGAGATCTACGAGTACGTGGAAGCCTACCGCGCCCTGCATTTTTCGGTGGAAGGGAAGATGGTGTACAACCCCTCGGCCATTCCCGTATGGTTCGAATACGCAGGTGTGACCTGCAAGGTCGAGCCCGGCGAAACCAAGAAATTCCGATAAAAAGAAACAAATAATAGAGAAATAAACAAAAAGTTACAAAACTCAACGCATTTTCTCTTTCGCTGTCAAAAAAACTGCCGTCCTGAATCAGGACGGCAGTTTTCATTTTGCGATTTACATGAGCGCGGCAGAATCTGTAATTGCCATGAGTGCGGTGATGCCTACGATGAACAGGATCAAAAGCCCCCAGTATACAATGCCCAGGACCATACCGATGAGTCCTTTCTTTTCGAAGCGTCCGTTGATCCGTCCGACACAACCAAAGATGATGGCCAGGATAGCGGCAATGGGAGTCAGGCAGGTCAGACAACAGAAATTGCCTGCAAGGGAAGCAATACCCAGTACGAGGGATGCAACGTTGAACCTATTCTTACGAACCATCACAGCGGGATCGACGGTATAGTCTTGGTACGGCGAGGCATCGGCCGTTTCGTCTCCGTAGTAGGGGATTCCGTTTTTGGACTCGGTCGAGAAACCTGTATGGAGATGCGTAGGATTTGCGTTGCTCGCAGAAGCGGTGGGAGAAGTGTTTGCCGTTGCTTTTTCTGCATCGGTTTTTTCACCCAAACGGTTCTTCCTTTGCAGTTCCAGATTCTCGGCTCCGTTGTGGAAGCTGTCGCCGTTATTCATGGCAATCTCCTTTCGCGTATATGTTCGCGTGTGGTAGGGGCGGGTTGAAATAGTGCTTTTAGTTTTGAATCTCGGGATTTGTCCGTTGCGGGGACTTTTTTCTCTTTTTATGGTCCCCTCCTTGCCACCGATTTTTTATAGTATAGCATATTTTTACTCATTCGTCAAGTGGAAATGAATTATCTGTTTGCGCCAGCATAAAATTTGCTGAAAATCGTTGACAACAGAACCAATGTATGGTACAATAATATATTACCAATCTACCCCGAAAGGAGGCCTATGCTATGACCGAATGGGAGAAAAAAATCCCCGAAACGCCCCGATCCGACCGCCAAAAACAGACGGACGATTTTTGGGATATTGAAAGCCTGCTCCCCGCCAAACCAACTCGCAGGCAGACACCGCCTCCCCGCAGGTCAATCGAGGTGGTGGAGATGGATCTGTCTGTCTCCCCGCAGAAAAATTCTTCTACGGAGTCCCGTAAGGTTGTCCGTGAAGAACCGGTCTCCGCAGAGCCTGTATCCGGATCGTCCCTGACGGTTCGATACGTACCGCCCCATAAGGCGGGCGAGGAGGATGCGCCTGCCCCTCTTTTGGAGTACGAGCCTGACGGCGCACTCCTGCACAGCGTCAAGATCTATGGCTGGCAGGCAAACTACCACTACTTTGACTCTTTCGTGGAGGACGCCCTCCGTTACGATGCCATGACACCCCCGAAGTCGGCGGAAAAGAAGACTTTCTTCTCCTACTTTCCCCAATATGCTCAAATGGGACACCGCGCTGCCGCCTGGTATCTCTTTTGGCGCGAGCACGTTCGCCGCGGGCAATACCTCGATACCGATTATTCCTATGTCCTGCTCTACCTTTTTGAGCTCATCAATCTCCCCGCTGAGGACATCGCTACCGCCCGCGCCCACCGCGATCTCATGGCCAAGGTCTGGATGGCCTACCGTAAACCCTACGTTCAATTGGATCACTACATGTGTGAGTGGCTCTGCGACTACTGCCTCATCCATGCCCTTCCTGCCCCTGTAGATCTGCTTGCCTCCGCATTGGACGAGATCATCATGGAAAGCCGTCTCAAGGAGTTCTATCTCTCCGCCGCTGTTCGCGTGCCGGAGGCTCATGCGGACGGGGGAGATACGCGGATGGAAACAGCCCGCATCCTGATGCGGCATTGCTGTCAGTACGATTACCGCAAGTCCAAATTCGCGCAGGGTGAGCATAAAGCTCTGTTCGACTCCACCATCCCCGCCGCCGTGGCCCACGTCCTGCCCCTGCTTCTGGGCGCAGACGGGCGCAAGCCGGCTATTACACTGTTAGATTCTACCGTGACCCGCGATGCCTTTGTGGGGGCGCTCTGCTCCCACCGCAACAAGCGCAAAATCGAGGTGGCCTACACCTCCTTCTCCCGCTCCCACGAGCTCCGCTTCCTCATCGGGGATATGGTCAAGCACGTGGAGAACCGTCTCCGCTCCTGGATCGGGGTACGCTCAAGGCTCTCAGTCATGTCCCTGCCCATCCCCCTGCGGGATGCCCTGGACGCTTATCTCGCGCCCATGGAGCCCCCGAAGTCCGCACCCGTTATCAAGAAAAAAGAAGAACCCCGCCCCGCCTACGAGGCGCTCTACGATCTACCCCGGAAGGAGATTTCTCTGGATGATGCCGCTGCCATCGAGGCGCAATCCTGGGAGACCACGCGGATACTGATCGAGGCCTTTGAGGGGGAAGAACCCCTGCCGCAAAGCCCTGTCAAGGAAAAAGCTGTGACAGAGAGCTCAGCCGTGCCCGTGACGCCCCCTGTTCCCGCTGTGGAACCACACGCGCCTCCCGTTCTCGCTTCGGAGCAACTCGCTGAAACCGCCTCCCCCCTTGCCCCCTATGCTCTCTTTATCAAGGCCGCGCTGGACGAGGATTCTGCCGCCCTCCGTGCTGCTGCCAAGGCTATTGGCAAGATGCCCGATGCCATCGCCGACGAAGTCAACGCCTTGACCGCCGACAGCGACATCGGGGACATCATCCTCGAGGACGACGGTATGGGGAGCTATGTCGTCATTGAGGATTACCGCGACGCGGTTGTGGCGATGATCGAAGGGTGAGGATTATGAAAATTGCAGTTTATAGGGGAGCGCCTGGGAGGAACTTCTTGAAAGAAGTTCCCCCCAGACCCCCTTCAAGAACTTACAAAAAAGATATTGATAAATAACCCTTTTTGAAAGTTTTTGAGATTCCAAAGAACTTTTTTCAAAAAGTTCTTTGGTGGGGGTCGAGGGGGCAAAGCCC
>JAZRIF010000003.1:0-17825 GCA_045645165.1 Eubacteriales bacterium | reverse complement strand
TGACAACGGCTGCAGCGACAACCTCGGCTACCCTCTTATCGAGAGCGGGAGCAATAATGTTATCTTCGCTGATTTCATCATCAGGGATGAGGGATGCGAGAGCATAAGAAGTCGCAACCTTCATTTCCTCGTTGATGCAGGAAGCGCGGCAATCCAACGCACCGCGGAAGATGCCGGGGAAGGCAAGGACGTTGTTGATCTGGTTGGGGAAGTCGGAGCGGCCCGTGCCCACTACCCGCGCGCCTGCGGAGAGGGCGAGGTCGGGCATGATCTCGGGGGTGGGGTTGGCCATGGGGAAGACGATGGCGTCTTTGGCCATGCTTGCCACCATGTCGGGGGTGACGATGCCGGGGGCGGAGACACCGATGAACACGTCGGCTCCCGCCATGACGGAGGCCAGGCTGCCCGTATGTCCGTTGGGATTGGTGATCTGCGCCATATCCTCCTGGGCGGGGTTGTTCTCGGGCTTGCCTGCGTAGATGGCGCCGAAGCGATCCACCATGGTGAGGTTTTTGACACCCATATTGAGCAGATGCCGCCCGATGGAGATGCCCGCCGCCCCCGCGCCGTTGATGACCACGCGGACAGAGCCGATCTCCTTGCCCACCACCTTCAGGGCGTTGAGCAGTGCCGCCGCCACCACGATGGCGGTGCCGTGCTGGTCGTCGTGGAACACGGGAATGTCGCAAATCTCCTTCAGCCGCCGCTCGATCTCGAAGCAACGGGGGGCGGAGATATCCTCCAAGTTAATGCCGCCGAAGCTCCCCGACAGGAGGTAGACGGTGCGGACGATCTCATCCACGTCCTTGGAGCGGATGCAGAGGGGGAAGGCGTCCACGTCGGCAAAGGCCTTGAACAGGGCGCACTTGCCCTCCATGACGGGCATACCCGCCTCGGGGCCGATGTCGCCCAAACCCAGAACGGCGGTGCCGTCGGTGATCACCGCCACTAAGTTGGAGCGGCGGGTCAGGTCATAGGATTTATTCACGTCCTTCTGTATTTCAAGGCAAGGCGCCGCCACCCCGGGGGTGTAGGCGAGGGAGAGGTCTTCACGGGTCTCGATGGGACAACGGGTCACGACCTCGATCTTGCCCTGCCAGTCGTAGTGCTTTTTGAGGGATGCTTCGGAGATATTCATGGTGGATAGAGAACCTTTCTTATACGGTATGGATTGCTTTGGGGATTACTTGGCGGTAAAACGGATCAAAACGCAGGTTGGGTAATAAATCGGATCACTACCCCGGACGTATCGGATACTGCCCCGGGGGAAGAACAGCTCGTCCTGCTTAAAAAGTCTGCTGTACCACGCATGGGCGAGGGGATGGGATGCCTCGATATCCATGGAGCTTGGCTGTGGGGCGGGGATCGCCGCGGTCTGATGCTGGGGGTACAGACGGATGAATTCCAGAACGTCGCCGCGGAAGCAGACGGAGGCCCACACGTAGCGTTTGGGCTCGATGTCCAGCCAACAGTTATAGTGGGTATACCCCGTATGGATCGGGTGGATTTGGGAGATCAGCGCGGGGATCCCCTCGGTCAGGTCTTGGGGCTTGGTGCTTTCGCTGATGTGGAATCCCGATTCGCAGAGGGTGATGATGCCTTGCTTTTTGTCGATCATTGGATGCTCCTTAATTCGCGTTCTTGACCGCCTCGGCGCAGTACCAGTTTCCCTTGATGGAGGTGAGGGTCACGGTATGCCCCGGATGGTATTTACCTGCCTCCACGGCGGCCTTGTCGCCGTCATTCGTGCAGTAAACCAGAGACAGAGCCTTATCCGAGGGGGCCATGCGGGGAATCAAGACCACCACGTTCTTGGAAATAGAGGGATTGTAGGTAAGCGTACCCACGAACTTGACCGCTACCAGACGGGTGGCGTCCTCCTCGGAGCAGGTCGTCCAAGCACCGCCTGCCTTGACTTGCTTCTGCACGTAAAATTCCAGCGTGCCTTGCTCGTAATCGGTCATGCGGTAACTGTAGTTATAGGAGGTGTATTGGTCGGTCATAACCAGCTTGTTGGCCAAGACCTGCAGAGCCCCTGCGTTGCCGTTGTAAAACGAAGTGATCTCATCAGTAGGGGCTTCGGTATTGGATTGGTTGAGGATGTACCCGGGATCATCGTCGGGATCGGGAGTCTTGCCACAGGCGGTCAGGAGCAAGAGCGCGGCGAGGGCACAAAGCAGGATACGGAGGGTTTTCATGGATCATTCTCCTTCTTTATATAATATATAAGTGGTTCTGTATGAGGATCAGGATGCCTCCAAGATCAGAAACGCCACGCCGAGAAAAATCGCGGCGGCGGCCAGAAGGAGGGCTTTTTTGAGTTTGGAATCCGATGCGACGAAGCAATCGAAGGGATCGGCGGGATTGTAACGCACCCATTCCTCGTTGCCCTTGGTGGAGGGATGGACGGACTTTGCGCCGTGGGCGAGGTAAGACTTGCCGTTTACCTCGAAGCGAATCACGGGATAGCGGGCATTCGTGCGGAAGCGGCGGGGGCGGGTGAAGCTCTCCACGGTTCCGAGGATCGCTACCTTGCATCGTCTGCGGCGGTCAAGCTCAAAGAGGAGTGTCCGCAGGAGCAACGCCCCTCCGCCCAGCAGCAGGAAGCCGGTGGCTCCCACCTTTTCGGCCAGCAGAGCGTACAGCGACGCGCCCCACAGGATGACCGCTACCGTGTAGAGAAAGATCTCCCAATGCGCGGGTTTGCGTAACCCCTCCCGAACGGGCGTGTTGTCGACGGAGATTCCGTCCAGCTCGTTCAGGTATTCCCAGCGGGCGGGCTTTTTCTTTTTCGGGGATTGAGACATGGGTGATTCCTCCTGACGTCGTGTTATCCGACCCGCACGGACTCGGGATCCAGGGGATCGTAGTAGATGGGGTACAGCTCGCCCACGGAACTGTGCGAGCAGGTGACCGACAGCTCGGCGGAATAGGACACGCCGTCTACCTCAAACCCTACAATGGGGTGGAGGTGGGAGTGCTTGCCGGACTTGCGGCGCACCGTGTCGATACAACGGGCGGTGGTGCGGCGGGTACAGCGAAGCTTGAGATCCTGCTTTTTGAAGTAATCTCCCAAAAGAAAACCGCCGAAAACGAGCAGAATAGCAGGAAACACGAGAACTGCACCGGGGGTGTCATCCAGGGCGATCGCGCCGATAAACGTGAGTCCAAAACCCACGTAGGCCAATGCCTTGCAGACCTTGCTTGCCAAGGCGAACTTGGCGGCCTTCTGCCGCGCGGGGGAGTTGGGGTTCAGCTCCTCGGCGGTGTAGGCGGGGGCGCTGTGTGTCGTCTCGGCGTCGGTGTCCTCCATGTAGGCGGGCTTGTCGGCGTAGGCATCCTCGGGGTAGGTGGGAGTCTCGGTGAAACCCTGCGCGGACTCGTCGGCCTCGTCGACCTCCCGCTCCACGGGATTGCCAAAGGGATCGAAGGTCATGTTGTCGGGGATGACCTCCCCCACCGCCAATCCCGAGTGGGGCAGATACAGCACTCGGTAGCGGCGGGCAGGATCCATACTGCCCATGAGCAGCAGGTGGATTTCGTGGGTCAGCTCGTCTTCGAAAAGCAGGTAGGTCTCCTTGACCGCCATGGCCGTATGGCGGTGAGACCCCGCTTTCATACGCCCCACGGCTTCGCAGGGATTACCCTCGTTCAGACGGCGGCAGTCCCGGAGAAGCCCGATGGCGGGGATCAGGGGACGGTTGAACATGAAGCCGTAGATCGGCATAAGTTGTATGCCATATGCTTCCGTTTTCCAAAGAATGAGGCAAACAAGGAGAATAAACATAATGAATCCGATCAGGAGGAAAGCGGCACGCTTTCCTTTTTTATATAACGCCCGCTCCAAGGCGAATTCCACGATAGCCAGCACCAGACCCACTCCTGCGGCAAACAGCCACGGGATGAGGTTGGCGGAAGTGAACGAGGGACTGTACACCATCAAGAAAGCACCTGCTACCGACAGAGTTGATAAGCCGATGTATATCCACAGGGTCTTGTTGTAGAGCTTTCGAAGGGCTTGCAGTTGGTTGTTGTTGTCGTGCATTTTATACCATCCTCTCAAAATCAAACACTCGGTCAAACTCTTCCTCCGTCAGATACCCCAACCGCACACAGGCCTCCTTGAGGGTAATATCCTCGGCGTGAGCCAGCTTGGCTACCTTCGCGGCGTTTTCATAGCCGATGTGGGGGTTCAGAGCGGTGACCGTCATGAGGGAACGATGTAGGTTTTCGGCCATCTTCTCACGGTTGGCCTTGAGTCCCGACAGACAGCGGTGGTTAAAGGAATCCATAGCGTCGGTCAAAAGCCGCACCGACTGCAGGAAATTGTGGATCAGGACGGGCATGAAGACGTTGAGCTGGAAGTTGCCCTGGGAGGCGGCCATGCCCACAGCCACGTCGTTCGCCATAACTTGTACTGCCACCATGGTCAGTGCCTCGCATTGGGTGGGGTTGACCTTGCCGGGCATGATGGAGGAGCCGGGCTCGTTTTCGGGGATGAAGATCTCACCCAGACCGCATCGGGGGCCGCTGGCCAGCCAGCGCACATCATTGGCGATCTTCATGAGATCGGCGGCCAAAGCCTTCAGCGCCCCGTGGGCAAACACCAATTCATCTTTCGAGGTGAGGGCGTGGAACTTGTTCTCGTCGGTGCGGAATTCTTCTCCCGTCAGTTCCGACAGGATGGTGGCCACGGTGGTATCAAAGCCCGCAGGGGCGTTGATGCCCGTGCCCACGGCGGTACCCCCCAAAGCCAGCGAGCGCAGACCGTCCACGGCTGCCTTGATCTGACGGCGGGCTACCTCCAGCATTCCCCGCCAGCCCGCGATCTCCTGGGAGAAGCGGATGGGGGTGGCATCCTGCAGATGGGTGCGGCCGCTCTTGATGACGTCGGTATTTTCGGCCTCCAGCCGGTCGGTTGTTTCTATGAGCCTGTCCAACGCGGGGATCAGCTCGCGGCGCAGCGACAGAACCCCCGCGATGTGCATGGCGGTGGGGAAGGTGTCGTTGGAGGACTGGGACATATTCACGTGGTCGTTGGGGTAGCACAACTTTTCTGCCGCGGGAATATCCTCGGCGCAGGTCAACCCCGCCGCCATGACGTTCGCGCGGTTGGCCACCACCTCGTTGACGTTCATATTGCTCTGCGTACCGCTCCCCGTCTGCCATACGGCGAGAGGGAAGTGACTATCCAGCTCCCCTGCGATCACCTCGTCGCAGGCGGCGGAGATGGCCGCGCACCGCTCCGGGGTCATGCGACCGGGAACAAGCCGTGCGTTGGCCATGGCGGCGGCCTTTTTCAGGTAGCCGAAGGCGCGGATGATCTCCACAGGCATCTTCTCGGTGCCGATGGGGAAGTTCTCAAGGCTCCGTTGGGTCTGCGCCCCCCAGTAGCGGTGGTTGGGGACGAGGATATCCCCCATGGAGTCGTGTTCTTGACGATATTTCATATGTTCCATATGTTGCCTCGGTTATATCTACGGTATTTTTCGAAAGTTCTTTGAGGGTTTGGGAACTTTCTTTCAAGAAAGTTCCCAAGGCGTACTCCTTACCGCACCTGCCCGTCTCCGTCCACCAAATACTTGTCCGTGGTCAGCGCATGCAGTCCCATAGGGCCTCTGGCATGGAGCTTCTGGGTGGAAATGCCGATCTCGGCACCGAATCCGAACTCTCCACCGTCGGTAAAGCGGGTGGATGCGTTGACGTATACAGCAGCGGCATCGATTTCGTTGCGGAAACGGTTGGCGGCGGCCATGCTTTCGGTGATGATGGCCTCGCTGTGCCCCGTGGTGTAGCGGGTGATGTGGGAAATAGCCTCGTCGATGGAATCCACCACGCGGACGGACAGAATGAAATCGTTGTACTCGGTGTCCCAGTCCTCCTCCGTCGCAGGGATCGCGTTGGGCAGGATAGCGCAGGTGGCCTCGTCTCCGCGGAACTCCACCTTATAGTCGGCCATAGCCTCCGCCACCACGGGCAGGAACTTGTCGGCCACCGAGCGGTGAACCAGCAGAGTCTCAATGGCGTTGCACACCGAGGGGCGGGAGCACTTGGCGTTGACGGCCACCTTCACGGCTTTGCCGAGATCGGCGGCGGCATCCACGTACAGGTGACAGTTGCCTGCTCCCGTCTCAATGACGGGTACACGGGCATTCTCCACCACGGATCGGATCAGTCCCTTGCCGCCGCGAGGAATCAGCACGTCCACCAAGCCCCGCATATTCATGAGGGCGGTGGCACCTGCGCGGTCGATCATGGTGATCAGCCCAATGAGATCGGGGGAGAAGCCGTGAGCCGCCAAAGCCTTGCGCATGGACTCCACCAACGCCATAGAGGAACGGATGGCCTCCTTGCCACCGCGGAGAACCACGGCGTTGCCCGTCTTCAGACACAGGGCGGCGGCGTCCACGGTTACGTTGGGGCGCGCCTCGTAGATCATAGCCACGCAACCCATGGGTGCGCGGACGTGGCGAATGATGAGGCCGTTGGGGCGAATGACCTGCTCACCCGAGCCGATGGGATCGGGTAGGGAAGCAACCTCCCGCAGAGCGGCGCAGATACCTGCCAGCCGCTTTTCGTCCAGCTTCAGACGATCCAGCATGGTCTTGGGTACGCCGTTTTCGGCGGCGGCAGAGAGATCCTCGGCGTTGGCGGCCAGGATGGCCTTGCTGTCGGCGGTAAGCTGATCCGCCATGGCGCAGAGCAGGGCGTTCTTTTTGGCGGTGGAGGTGGAGCCGAAGCCGCGGGAGGCCTCCTTGGCGGCGCGGCAGATAGATTCGACGTGGGCTTGGATATCTTGCATGATTTTGTACCTCTTATGTGAAATGGATGGCGGGGATCAAGCACCCGCCTTGGCGATCAGCTCCTTCAGCTCGGCGAGACTGTGGGGAGCGATCCTGACCCGCTTGGCGTCGTAGTAGGACACCTTGTCGGGGGAGAGAGCGGTTAGGAAAGCGTCGTAAGGGAGGGTTCCGATCACGCTTTGGGTAGTGGTGGAGTACACCGCCACCTCGTAGCGGCTCACCTCAAGGGGGTGGGCGTCGGCGCCCGTGACCCCGAAGGGAACGGCGGGCTTGACGGGGAACAGGCTGTCACAGTCCTCGGTGAAGGCGAAGCGGCTGACGATACCGTCATCCTCCTCCATATACCCCGCCACGGCGTAGTAGCTGTCGACCGACTGCATCTCATGGAGCCACGCCGCAAAGCGAGCGGGTGCACCCTCGGGGGCGTTCTTGACCTCGGCAGCCTCCTTGGCACCGAATTCCAGCGGCCAAAAAGCCGAGAACAGGGTCATGGACTCGTACTGCTCTTTGTCAATGGACTCCTCGATAAACAGATCCAGATAGCGGTTATTGGCCTCCAGCATATCAGAGAACCCCGCTTGGAATTCAGCAGGGGTCATGGGATTGCCGTCCACCTCCAGGGAACAGCTCCAGTAATCGGTGATGCGGGCCACCGTGGCGTAAACTGCCTTCAGCTCCTCGGCGCAGGTGGGGTGCAGGGCGCGGAGAACGACCCCCTTCTTTTGGGCGGGCGTCCAGATCACCGAAAAGCCTCGCCCCTTGTGGTGGGGATTATACACCAAGATCTCGCCGTCCTCGCTCCGCCACTCCCCGGGGTTCAGACGGAAGCCCGCCTCATACACGCCGCAGGCCAGGCTATCCCCCAGAATGACCGACAGGGGGAGGGTCTTCTTGAACAATCCTTTTTGACGGATGACAATATCAATGGACATGGTAAACCTCCTTGTTTTTGGGCGTGGCCGCTCATTCGGCGTCTCGCACCAGCACCTCGGTGATCTCGCAGATATAGAATCTGTGGTAATCCTTCGTGGGGTAATGTTTCAGCATCTCGGGGTCGATGAAGCACCCTTCCTTGAGATCGTCGGCGTACATCTTGCGGCAGACCAGAACCAGATTGGCTTCGGCGGGATAGGGCGTGCCGTCGGCCGTCTTTTCCACTGTCAAACCCGTAGCGGCAAACTTGTCACCGTCCCGACCCGACTTGGTGCCGCAGTAGCGCAGAGCGTCGCGGTACTCGCCGGCAGGGAAGAAGGAGAGGGTCAGGGTGTTGCTATCCTCCACGATGCCGTAGGTGTAGCGCTGGGGGCGAATGAAGCAAATGGCCACGGGCTTGTTCCAGAGAATGCCCGCACAGCCCCAGGAGGCGGTCATGGTGTTTACCTCTCCCTTGGAGTCGGCGGCGGTGATGAGCATCCAGTCCTCGCCGATGCGGGAGAAGAAGTTGTCGGGCAGAGTCGCAGGAGCGACGGAGCGGAAGGTTTTATTTGCGGACATAGGGAATCCTCCTTTGAATGGGGTGAAAAACTTCATTATTCTATATTATATCACATACGACGTTCGGTTGCAACCGATGCAAGAAAATTTGCTGAAAAAAATCTTGAAAAAATTCAAACTTTTTTTCAAAAACCTATTGACAAATGCAAAAGGATGTGCTATAATATGCACCGTTGCAGAGAGCGCCGCGAGACCACAGCCAAGCGGACAAAAAGTTTTTGAAAAATTTTTAAAAAACTTTTCAAAAACCTATTGACAAACTCAAAGCAATGTGGTATAATAAGCAAGTCGTCAGGAACGGCGACGAGTTCGGGAGCATAGCTCAGCTGGGAGAGCATCTGCCTTACAAGCAGAGGGTCACAGGTTCGAGCCCTGTTGTTCCCACCATTCCACGGCCCGGTAGTTCAGTTGGTTAGAACGCTAGCCTGTCACGCTAGAGGTCAGGGGTTCGAGTCCCCTTCGGGTCGCCATTCTCTAAAAGAGAAAAAAGGTCATCAGTCTTGACTGTTTGCCTCTGTAGCTCAGTTGGTAGAGCAGGGGACTGAAAATCCCCGTGTCGTTGGTTCGATTCCGACCGGAGGCACCATTTTGAAGGGGTCGGGTAATCATTCGGTCACTTCTATGCGGATTTAGCTCATTTGGTAGAGCGTCGCCTTGCCAAGGCGAAGGTGGCGGGTTCGAGCCCCGTAATCCGCTCCAGAGATGCGGGTGCGAATAATCTTCGCATCCGCATTTATTCACTCATAAGGCGCCATGGCCAAGCGGTAAGGCACGGGTCTGCAAAACCCTTATCCCCGGTCCGATTCCGGGTGGCGCCTCCAAAAAGAGAAGGACACGCAACGCGTGTCCTTCTCTTTTTGGTCGTGCTACGCACGAATCAGACCAGGCTCTGTGCGCCTACGGCGCGCAGAATCCGGTTCGGTTTCGTCGCCCGAAGATCGACAAGCTCGCTTGTCAGGCGCAGGGCGAGCGAATTTTCGCCGAAGGCGAAATTACGGGCTTAACAGTCTTTTCGTACTCTAAAGACAAAAAGAGAAGGACACGCAACGCGTGTCCTTCTCTTTTGGGTCGTGCTACGCACGAATCAGCTTGTGCTCTGTGCGCCTTTGGCGCACAGAATCCGGTTCGGTTTCGCCGCGAAGCCGTCGGAAAGCGCCTCGCTTGCGAGGCATTTTCCAGCGGCAAGCGGGCGAATTTTCGCCGAAGGCGAAATTACGGGCTTGATAGTCTTTTTGTCCTCTAAAGACAAAATGAAAGAGACACGCAACGCGTGTCCTTCTCTTTTTGGTCGTGCTACGCACGAATCAGACCAGGCTCTGTGCGCCTACGGCGCGCAGAATCCGGTTCGGTTTCGCCGCAGGCGAAATTACGGGCTTGATAGTCTTTTTGTCCTTTAAAGAAAAAAACCGAAAGCAAACGCTTTCGGATTTTTTTCATTTGTGTCCGTAGGACACAACATCATTCCGCCGCAAGGCGGACACAAATGAGCGATGTTGAGGCGTTGCCAAATGATGTGGGCTTACGCCCAACGATGTTGCGCTACGCGCAAATGCTTGACACCCGGCCGATTTTGTGCTATACTGAAAGCAACAATTTGCGCAGGGAAAGAAGAAATGACCCTTTAACAAGGTGAAAAACTGGCATGCAAGTGCTGCTTGACACGTGGCAAGCACAATATTCTTTACAAATTTCGCTGTTTTTGATATAATCATGGTGCATGAAAGGAGGGTTTTTTTATGACCGTCGGTGAAAAGATACAATTTTACAGAAAAAAGATCGGGCTATCTCAAGAAGAACTCGGTCAAAAAATGCTCGTCAGCCGTCAGACAGTCAGTCTTTGGGAAATGGATAAGACTCTGCCTACCGTTGATAACTTGCTTCGGTTGAAAGAAATATTTTCGATTTCTATAGATGATATTTTGAGCGCAACCGAGCCGATAGAAAAAAACACAGAAAAACCCAAAGAGGCCTATGTCTTCAAATATGAGAAAACAGATTTGCAAGAGGTCTTCAAAAAAGTTCGTTTTCCGCTTATAAAACGCGCGATTATTTTCACGCTTGCCTGTATCGTTCTTTTTATCTTTTTTGCCGCAGCCGAAGCGAACGAAACGATTATCGGGTTGCTCCTCGGCTATTTTTTGATTGGTGTGATTTCCCATATCAAAGGTTATTTTACCTATAAAAAGGCATGGAAGAATAGCGAGAGCAGAATTTTGCAAGGCACCTATTCTTACGAGATATTCGAAGGATATTTCGTGCTGAACATTTCCCGAAACGAGGAAATTACAAGAACGCTGAAAATATACTTCGACGACATAGAGAAGATTCAAGCTTTTGGAAGCTATCTCGTGTTGCAAATATCGGGACAGAGCTACATTATAAGAAAGGATGTCTTGATTCCCGAGTCTGCATTCATCGCTTTATGTAACAGCGCACCAAATAAGGTTGAAGCGAAAAAGCCCAAGGATAAATTAAAAATTGTTTCCTTTCTTCTTTTCGTTCTTTCCATTTTCACGATATGGGGTGCATTGATTGGTGTGGGGATACTGTCGGGAATCAATCAGGCGATGACGGAAAATATGTGGGTGTTCTTTTTGTTTTTGCCTATTCCAATCGCATCCATAGTGTTCGGCTTTTATTTGAAGAAAAAAGGCTACAAGTATAAAAAGAATGTGGTCGTAGGCTTTATTATGGCGGCACTTCTTTGTATTTACGGTTCCTTTACTTTCATTTTTGCAAATGTGTATTCACACAACGATGAGCCGATTCAAAATGTGGAACAACTTTTGGATATTGACATTCCAACACATTCACGCATCAATACACAGGATTGGACGAAAGGAACGCAGTCTGTTCCTCGCGGCTACATTTATTCCATCAGCGATATTTATTTTGACGATACTGCAGTAGAAGAATTTGAGAGAAACCTTTCAAGTGAGGCAAAGTGGATATCTACGATCCCAAACGATATGGTTGGTATTACTTCGTATTTTTGCGACATTCAAACAAGCGATTACTATATCATATACAACAAAGACACGAAGGAATTCAACAAATTGCCGAGTGAAAACGGAACGTATGTGTTTATCAACGTTCTGTATAATTTGGAAAGCAACACTATGAAATTGGTGGAGTATCAAATAGAATACACCAAATAACGTTGGCATCTTTTCTGCCAAACTGCACCCCTCAAAATCCCACAAAATCCTCCGAAAAATCTCCCTCACCTCTTGCATTCCCCTGCGTTTTATGCTATAATAAGACGATACAAACAAAACACCCCCACTTTTTACATACACCAAAGGACTTTTATGAACGACATCTACAACCCCACCCCCTCCCTCCCCGAGTTCGTGGGACGGACGGTGCTGGATACCATCGGTCTGGTCATCCCCGCCATCGACCCCTCCCTGCGAGCCGAGATGGAGCTGCCCGATAGCGTCCACGCTCTGGGCATCATCAGCTCCCGCACGGGCGCGGCAGGTCAGATCTGTGCCGTGGACGAGGCGCTCAAGAATACCAACGCCATCCTGGTTTCGGTGGAACTGCCTCGCGATACCAAGGGCTGGGGCGGTCACGGTAACTACATCGTCATGGGCGGCCGCGACGTCAGCGACGTCCGCCAAGCCGTGGAGATTGCTCTGGAACTTACCGGGCGCAACGCCGGCGAGGTCTACATCAACTCTGCGGGCCACCTGGAATTCGCCTATTCCGCCAGCGCGGGCAAGGCTCTGGCTGCCGCCTTCAACGCTCCGGAGGGCAGGGCCTTCGGCTTTATGGCCGGTTCTCCTGCTGCCATTGGCCTGGTTATGGCGGATAAAGCGCTGAAATCCGCGAGCGTAAACCTCATCAAGTATATGACCCCCAACAAGGGCACCAGCCACTCCAACGAGGTCATCATTGCTTTCTCCGGCGATGCCTCGGCGGTCAAGACGGCGGTGCTGACAGCCCGCGAGATCGGACTGGAGCTGATTACGGCCATGGGCGAGTACCCGGGTGGGCCATCAACGCCATATCTGAACTGAAAACCGAAGGGCGGGGAACGGAAACGTTCCTTCGCCCTTCTTTTTACTTCTTGGCCGACTCTTGGGCCTGTGCGATGCACCTTGGACTTTCTGCATGATAACAAATATTAACAAATAATAGAAAAATAAACAATTTGTAAACATAACAAAAAAGGATCGAACTCGACAGGTCTGCGGCCTCCAAAAAACACGCGGCATCGCGAGGTGATGGGACCGAAGGGGGGGGCTAACGGGCGCTGTATATATATAATAAGGATGATTTGGAATATACTGCGAATAGTGGGAGATTTCGGTATTTTGACGAATGGCGTTGAGGGAGGAATACGCTTCATGGCATCAGCGGAACAATTTACCAATGAAGGCGAATAAATACGGTTATTTAATAATGATAGGAAATGCGGAGTTTAGCTTTTGAGACAAGAATATTAATGAAATGGTTACCGCGGGTTAAAATCTTGTTAACAAATATTTTTTGCAATGTGTTATAATATGTTCGAATCCTAATCTTGGCTCTTTGTCCATTCTGTGGGAACTTGGGCCTCGATACGGGTAAAATTATTCTCTATGGAGGAACAAAACCATGAAACACTGTTTCAAAAAGGGCGTCGCTCTGGTGTTGACGGTACTGATGGTTATGAGCTGCTTCACCGCTATCGTCTCTGCAGCCGCTCTTGACTATGACAAGTGCCCTCACACTAACGAGAACAACTATGTTGCGTCCACTGAGTACCACGCTCCTACCTGTACTGCGTTCGGCTACGATCAGATCAATTATTGTTATGATTGCGAACACTACTATGTCCCCGATGATCACGTCATCCCTATGGTTGACCATGATTATGCACTCGAGAAGCACGAGCACACCGTCGAAGGTTCCGTCGAGGGTGTTGTGAACACCTACAAGTGCTCTACCTGCGAACTTAACTATGTTAAGGACGGCGCTAACTGGGTTGTTGACGGTACCGATGCTGACTGCATCACCGATGGCGTTGTGAACTACACCTGCGGTCACGAGGGTTGCGAGGTCAAGATCGAGAACGTTGCTGTAATCGCTGACGGTCACGAGTACGTGCTGGATTACGACAATCTCGTTCCCCCCACCTGCACCACCACCGGTTCTCTGCCTGTATACTGCAAGGACTGCGACTTCACTTGCGTTGTTACCATCAACAAGATGAGCGCAGACGACAAGCACACCTATGGCGAGGTTAAGGAATCCAAGGAAGCTACCTGCGAGGCTGATGGCTACACTACCTATGAGTGCGCCAAGTGCTATGAGGTTGTGACTGTTGTTCTTCCTGCTCTGAAGCATGACTTCCAGAACACCAAGAACGATTGCTACGACTACTGTACTCGTTGCGATGCTTCTGTTCACACCACTCGTTTTGCAGAGCATCACGAGCAGGCAGCTACTTGCGGCACTTGGGGCTTCAAGTACGACATGTGTCTGAAGTGCGGTGAAAACGTTGGTGACATGATTACTTGGGAGCCTCTTGGCCACAAGAACACCAAGGAAGTTGATGTTGTTGCTGGTGATTGCACCACCGACCGCGTTTACAACATCGTTTGTGCCGACTGTGACGAGGTTCTTGAGGAGAACCTGGTTGAGAAGGCTACCGGTCACGTTAAGGGTGCGTGGAAGGTCACTGTTGATGCTACCTGTATTGCCGGCGGTCACGAGGTTCAGCTTTGTGACGTTTGCGGCACTCTCCTCGATGAGCGTGATACCGCGATCAACGAGTATAACCACGATATCGTTGACTATGAGATGACCACTCCTCCCACTTGTACCGACTATGGTGTGGTTTCTATCCACTGCCGCCGTTGCTCTCTGAAGGACTACCAGACCAGCGATCCTGCTGACCCCAACCTGGCTGGCAAGAACCTGGATCCTTCTCCTCTGAACCACATGAAGGACGGAAAGTCCTGCTACGTCGTTACCTATTCTCAGGAAATGAACTGCGTTCAGGACGGTTATAAGAAGGAGACCTGTACTGAGTGTGGCGATGAGCGTCAGGTTGCCGGCAGCTTTGTTGCTCGTGACCAGTTCGCCCACAACATGGACAATGCTATCCTGGATGAAAGCCGTGAGGCTGACTTCCGTGAGCCTGACTGCTATCACGGTTGGTTCAAGTACTTCATCTGCGGCGATTGCGGCAAGAACTTCGCAACCTACGTTGGTGAAGCTAATGATCACCAGTTCGATGTGACTCCCGGTACTGCTGCCGATTGCGAGAACGACGGCATTACCGATAAGAAGGTCTGCACCGCTTGCGGCTATTCCGAGGGCGGCGTTGTGATCCCCAAGCTGGGTCATGACCTTGTTACTGTTACCGGCGCTAAGTATCCCTGCTGGGAGGGTTGGTCCGCTGACGGTCAGTACTGTAAGCGTGAGGGTTGCGACTACAACCCCAACAACGTTACCTGGCATGCTGAGAACCACAACCTGGTTGCTGTGGTTGTCAAGACTGCTGACTGCGAGAACTACGGCTTCACTTTCGTAGGCTGCGAGACTTGCGGTCCCGACTACATCTGCCGCGCTTCCGTTATCACTGATTACATTTACGAATATCGTCACGATTACAAGGCTGTTCTGGTTGTTCCTCCCACTTGCACCGAGCAGGGATACACCGGTTACGATTGTACCAAGTGCGACTCCTACATCAAGGACGATTATGTTCCTGCTACTGGTCATATCAACGCTGCCGGCAACGTGATCACTCAGTGCTATGCTGGCGATCCCGCTGTTGAGGGTGATAACAACATCTGCGTGGTTTGCGGTCCTATCGACGTTCACGCTGAGTACTGGAACGTAACTCATATGCCTTCCACCTGTATCCACGATTACACCTACGATCTGTACTTCTGCTCCAACTGTATGTATCAGAAGGTTGAGAACATTCAGGAGTCCGAGTACGGCGATCACATCGCAGGTGCTCCCGTAGTTGTTAAGGCACCCACTCACACCGAGAAGGGTCTGGAGAAGACATACTGCAAGCTTTGCGGTATCGAGCTGTCCTCTAAGGAGATTCCTGCCCTGACCGGTCTGGTATTCACCTCCGATGTTTACGCTTACAACCTGAACACTGGCAACTTCAGCGATGACAAGTACTACTTCGTCAACAGCGGTTACGTTGCTGTTAAGGTTAATGTTATGGGTACTGCTGTTGACTTCTGGGGCGTCCAGATGGCTCTGAACTACAACAACGACGTTCTGGTCTTCGATAAGGATCTGACCGATGCTTACAACGTTGACAACGAGAACATGACTTTCGTCTTCAATGCAAGCGAGGGTAAGGTTACCATCGTTGCCGCTCACACCGTGAACGAGAAGAAGGACTACAACCTCAACGGTGAGGAAGAGTTCGCTACTCTGTTCTTCAAGGTAAATGCTGACGGCTACGGTAAGGATGTTGATTTCGCAATTGATACCGATTCTTGCAAGGTTATCAATGCTGAGGATGTTGAGCTGACCGAGTGCATCTACAAGGATATCGCTTCCAAGCACATCTACCAGCTGGGTGATGTAAACTACGATGGTAAGATCGACATCTCCGATGCTCAGAATATCATGGCTATGCTGGCTGCTCCCGGTGAGGACACTCTGGCTCTGGCTGATATCGACAAGAACGGTGAAGTTCAGATCATTGACTTCCTGTATCTCCAGGAGATCATCGCCGACATCATCAACTACGAGTCCTATATTCAGTAATTAACTATCCGTTTGCCATCAGAAGTACTCTTCCGTTCGGAAGGAGGATAATATGCAACTTAAAAGATTTGTTATGATTCTTTTGGTTGTTATTCTGACCGTATCGGCAGCAACTATTGCGGTTGCTGCTGATACAGGGGCAACACTCGAGATGGCAGTGGAGGTTACAACTTCCACTGCCGTTTTTGATTCCCCCCAGGCTGTTCAAGCCGGTGATATTGTCACCGTCAGAGTAACACTCGAAAATAACCCCGGCATCTGGTCTCTTCAGACAAAGCTGAAGTACAATAAGGATGCCTTTACCCTTGTCAATGCTGTTGATGAAGACGGTAATGTGACAGATGCCGTGACCGGTAACGTATTTACCGGTGCCAACGGCTCTGACTCCTGTACTGTTTACAGCGATGATTGTATCTCTCTTTTCTCTTCTTTGAAGAGCTGGAAGCAGAGCACGAAGGCAACAGGACTTATCCTGGAACTTCAGTTTGTTGCCAATGAAGGCTATGCCGGAAATGCCGATTTTATTTTGGATATGGACATCGGTGACATAGGTCAGCCCGGTCTTGATGCCGGTTACATCTTCTCTGCTACCAACGATTCTATTCTCGTTCACAACATTGTTGTTGGCGAGACTGTTGAAGCTACCTGCACGACCGGTGGCTATACAAAGTATATCTGTACCGGTTGTGATTATTCCGAAATTCGTGATGTTGTTCCCGCAAAGGGACACACCCCTGTGGCGGGTGAAAGCACGCCTCCTACGTGTACCGACCCTGGCTACAACGGTGGTACTTATTGCTCTACTTGTCAGGCTGTTTTGACTCCTGCCAGCGAAATTGCCGCGACCGGCCACGTTCCTACGGTTGGCGCTACCTGTCTTGAGGACACATACTGCTCTGTATGTGAAGAACTGATATGGGAAGCTGCCGGTCATATTCCTGGCGCAGATGCAACCTGTACAACTCCCCAAACCTGTACTGTATGTAATATTGTGATAACGGCAGCCAAGGGACACACCCCTGGCGCAGCGGCAACTTGTACATCGGCTCAGACCTGTGCAGTATGTAACGTGCAGTTGGCTCCTGCCAAGGGACACACCCCCGGTGCTGTGGCCACTTGTACGACTTCTCAGATCTGTAAGGTTTGCGGTGAAGTTGTCAAGAATCAGCTTGGTCACGATTGGTCCGAATGGAATGTCGTAACCGAAGCTACCGAAGAAGAAGATGGCTTGAAGAACAGAACCTGTTTTCGATGCGACGAAGTTGAGGAAGAGGTTATTCCTAAGCTGGGTAAGAAACACGATTACACAGCTGTAATCATTCCTCCCACCTGTACCGAACAGGGTTACACGGAGTACACCTGTACAGATTGCGGAGATAACTACCGTGATAGCTATACCGAAGTAATTCCCCATGCGTATGAATCTGTTGTAACAGCTCCTACCTGTGTAGAAAAGGGTTACACAACGGATACTTGCTCCGTATGCGGCCATGAGGAAGTGAAAGACTACGTAGATGCCACCGGTCATGACAAATCTGGCGCCTCCGCTACTTGCGCTGCACCTCAGGTTTGTGTAACCTGTGGAGAGATTCTTGCCGAAAAGACCGTTCACGCCGCAGATTGGGATTACGTTAGCAAAAAGGAACCCACTTGTGTAGCAGATGGCCATGAAAGCTACATTTATTGCACCTTGTGTAACGTTTACGCTAGGAATAAAGTAGACATTCCTGCTACGGGTATTCATACCCCCGGCGCAGCTGCAACCTGTACCGAAGCACAGACCTGTACCGT
>JAZRIF010000002.1:0-10494 GCA_045645165.1 Eubacteriales bacterium | reverse complement strand
AAAGCGAGTGTAGCGAAGGATCTTATCTGTTGGGCGACAGCTATTTTCCGTTCAGTATTCTCTGCTTTATGAGAAAAGATCCTTCGCTCCACTCCGCGACACTTCCTGCGCGCTTCGTTCTGCTCAGGATGAAAGTGCGTCCATCTCCCGGTGCGCTCCCTCCTCATCCTCAAATTCTTCAAAAGGTGCGGGGGGATTGGGGGTTGTCTGGAAGACAGGGGCATTGTCATCCTGAGCGGAGGGAGCAAAGCGAGTGTAGCGAAGGATCTTATCTGTTGGGCGACAGCTATTTTCCGTTCAGTATTCTCTGCTTTATGAGAAAAGATCCTTCGCTCCACTCCGCGACACTTCGTGTGCGCTTCGTTCTGCTCAGGATGACAGCGCACTCATTTCCCCGACAAAACCAAAGTTCAATCCCACCCGCCCCTCGTAAAAAAACGCAAAAAAACAATAAATTTCCCTTATGTACGCGGTGAATTCATAAATTCGTTACAATAGTGTGGTATACTATAAGATGTAGTATTATGGATACCCATCGACTGAGGGTATCCGCAAGAGAAAATCATCACCGCATGCCTGCGGGTGTGCGTAAGAAAGGATCAACCATCCATGATTCAAATCGAACATCTGGTTAAAAACTACGGCTCCAACTGCGCGGTGGACGACATCAGTCTCTCCATCGGCGAGGGCGAGATCGTCGGCTTCCTGGGCCCTAACGGCGCCGGAAAGTCCACCACCATGAACATCCTCACGGGCTACCTCTCCAGCACCGCGGGACGGGTCAGCGTGGCGGGGATCGACGTTCTGGGCGACCCCCTGAACGCCAAGCGGCAGATCGGCTACCTGCCCGAGCAGCCCCCTCTCTATCTGGACATGACCGTGGACGAGTACCTGAACTTCAACTACGACCTCAAGGGTTGCAAGCTCAACCGTGAGGCGCACCTCGGGGAGGTCTGCGAGGTGGTTCGCATTGGAGACGTCCGCAAGCGCGTCATCAAAAACCTCTCCAAGGGCTACCGTCAGCGCGTGGGTATCGCCGGTGCTCTGGTGGGCTCTCCCAAGGTCATCATCTTCGACGAGCCTACCGTAGGTCTGGACCCCAAGCAGATCATTGAGATCCGCAACCTCATCCGCTCTCTGGGCAAGGATCACACCGTCATCCTCTCCACCCACATCCTGCAGGAGGTGCAGGCTGTTTGCGACCGCATCGTGATCATCAATAAGGGGCGCATCGTGGCCGACGAGAAGACCGAGAACATCACCCGCGTCATTGAGAACAACCGTCGCTTCAACGCCAAGATCTGCGGCCCCCAGGATCAGATTGTGTCCACTTTGCGGAGTATGCAGGGCATCGTCTACGTGGAGGCTTTGGCCGAGCGGGACGGCGACGCTACCACCTTCATGATCGAGGCTGCCCCCGGCACGGATATCCGCAAGAAGCTGTTCTTTACCCTGGCCGAACGGGGTTGGGCGCTCATCGGTCTGGAGGCCTTGGGTCTGTCCCTGGAGGATATCTTTATCACCGTCGTCAACAAGTCCGAGGAGGACGATACGCCTACCCGCTACACCCGCCGCACCCGTGTTCGTCCCAGCGCCAAGCTGGAGTCTCAGGTCGCCGCAGGCCTCGTGGCCGACGCCGACAAGCGCCGCGAGGAGCAGTCCGCCATCGGGGCAGACGAGGAGTGAGAGCGGGGGAACGAACTCGGGGGAACTTCTTGAAAGAAGTTCCCCCATACCCCCTCAAGAACTTTCGAAACCATAATTCGAAAAAGAATCGGATAAGCATTGCTTGAAAATTTTTGGGATTCTCAAACCCTTTTTATAAAAAGGGTTTGAGCCGCCGGAGGCCGTTCTCGGTTCCCGCGTTTCTCTACCTATAAAATCCACAAATCAAAAAGGAATCGATTATGTTTGCTATTTACAAAAAGGAGCTTCGTTCCTTCTTCATCAACCCCATCGGGTACGTATACACGGGTGCGTTTCTGGGTCTGGCGGCGCTGATCTGCTGCTACACCACCGTCATGTCCTCCAGCTACGACACGTCCATGTACTTCACCATCATGATGTTCGCCATGGCCGTGCTGATCCCCCTGCTCACCATGCGCCTCTTTGCCGAGGAGAGAAAGCTTCGTACCGAGCAGCTTCTCCTGACCGCCCCTGTTACCATCACAGGTATGGTCATGGGTAAGTTCCTTGCGGCTCTGACCGTGTTCGGCGGGTCTCTCCTGGTTTCCTGCATCAACTTTATTCCCATCTACGCCATCGCCGATGCCGAGCGCCAGGGTCAGTCCTTTGAGTTCTACCACATCGGCCCCGTGACGGGAGAGCTCGTCGGCAATCTGGTGGGTCTTCTGCTCATTGGCGCGGCCTTCATCGCCCTGGGCACCTTTATCTCCGCCCTGACCGAGAACCAGCTGGCCGCGGCTGTCATCACCATCTCTGTCATCGTGCTCATGCTGGGTTTGGGTCTGCTCAACAGCTTCATCGACGTGTACTGGATCCGCACCGTGCTGTCCTGGATCTCCATCTACTCCCGTTTCGGCAACTTCCAGAACGGCCTCTTTGACTTTGCGGCCATTCTCTACTACGCGTCCATCTGCTTCATTTTTGTGTTCCTCACCGTCCGCGTCTATGAGAAGCGGAGATGGAACTGACCGAGAGCGATAGAAAGGATCGAGTAACATGGCAAATACAGCCTCCAAAAAAGCCCTTCGTCACGGTGGCGTGACGGTGGCGCTGACGGTGCTGGTGGTGCTGACGATCATCCTGCTCAACGCATCGGTCACGACCCTGGCCATGCGGTACGGTTGGTTCGTCAACATGAATCCCACCTTCTACTACCCCGTCACCGACACCTGCTACGACTACCTGGATACCTACGTCATCCCCGAGGCCGACGAGGATATCCGCATCATTTTCTGCGACGACGAGTCGATCATTCGTGAGGACGGTACCCTCTCCTTCATTCTCAATACAGCTGAGGAGTTGGCCGAGCGATATCCCGATACCGTTACCATTGAATACCTCAACGTCTGGGAGAACCCCAAGATCGCCCGCGAATACGGCGTAAAAGCCTCTACCTCGGTGGTGGTTGCCTCCGGAGATACCCACCGCGTCTGCACCATGCGGGACTTCTTCCTGTTCCCTGTGGGGGACAGCGAGAACCCTGTGGCCTATACCGGTGAGAAGCGTTTCGCCGTCGCCATGAAGGCGGTGGTTTCTCCTGATGCTCCCGTAGCCTACTTTACCCTCAACCACGGCGAGTCCATGGAGGACTACGCCCTCATGTATGCCGTCACCGATGCGGGCTACATGATCAACTACCTGGACGCCCTGAGCTTTGATATCCCCGAGGATTGCGGCCTCCTGGTGTCCTACAACCCCGCCCGTGATTTCACCGCCGTGGACGGCGTATCGGGCATCTCTGAGATCGACAAGCTGGATGCCTACCTGCAAAAGGGCGGCAAGTTCATGTGCTTCGTCTCCGCCGATACCTTTGCCGCAGGCGGCTTCGACCATATCGAGGGCTACCTGGCCGATTGGGGCGTAAACTTCGCCCACGATACCGGTGCCGAGGGTGTGGAGGAATGCTTCGCCCTGCGGGATACCGCCCACTCTTTGACTACTGACGGCTATACCCTCGTGGGTCAGATCCCCTCTGCCGGACAGGGAAGTCAGATCATGGCAGAAATGACCGGTACCATCCGTGTCTCCAACACCACCGCCATTACCGTGTCCGAGGGCTTCGCGCCTTCAAACGGTGACTATGTCAGCGGAAGCCGCACCCTGACCCCCCTGCTCCGTACCTATGCCGGGGCTGAGGCTTGGGCAGGAGGCCGTCCCGTGGATCGCACGGCCGAGGGCTATAACCTCGTGACCTTGACTCGCGATGCCTCCACGAATGCGTCGGTGATGGTCTGTGCCTCCACCGAATTCGCCACCGAAGCTACGCTTCAGTCGGGCGTGTACGACAACGGTCCCTTCCTGCTCACCGCCCTGGAGGCCATGGGTAAGGAGGAGATTCCCATCGAGCTGAAGAGCCAGCCCTTCTCGGATTCTACCATCCACATTCTCACGACCGCACAGGCTCGTACCATCACCATCTCCCTCGTGGCCATCCCCGTTCTGGTGGTGCTGGCTGTGGGGCTCATCGTACTCATCAGGAGGAAATTCGCATGAAACATCAATCGAATACGCCTCGCCGCGGTGTCCACCGTTTCATGGGCTCCGCGTTGACGGTGGCTGTCATTGCCGCCGTTCTGGTGATCAACGTTGTCTTCTCTTTTGTGGCTGACCGCTTCATGTGGCAGGTGGATGAGTCGGTGACCCGTTATACCTCCGCCGAGGGCGTGTCCATGTACACCCCTACCCCCGCGTTTCTGGACGTCGTCCGTGACTACGCCATCCCCATGGTGGAGAAAATGAACGCCGAGCGTGAGGCTAACGGCGAGGAGCCCATCACCATTAACGTCAAGTTCTGCACCGAGCGGGATAAGGTCTACGAGGCCGACAAGCTGCGTATGATCCAGTATACCGCCCTGGCTCTGCAGAAGGAGTTCCCCGATGCCGTAAAGGTGGAGTATCTCAATATTTCCAAGAACCCCTCCCAGGTGCAGAAGTACAAGGCGACCTCCTCCTCCAACATCTATTCCCACCAGATCATCTTTGAGTTCGGCACCGAGTTCCGCGTTTGCTCCTACGACTACTTCTTCCTCAAGAACGATACGTCTTCCAACGAGCATTGGGCCTACAACGGCGAGCAGAAGATCGCATCTCTGCTTCTGGCGCTGACCCGCGCCGAGTCTCCCATCGCCGCTTTCATCACCAATCACGGCGAGCAGAACGAGAACTGCAAGTCCTTCCGCGCGCTGGTGGAGAGAGCCGGCTTTGATGTCATGGATATCGACCTTTCCAAGGACGAGATTCCCACGGATTGCCGTCTGCTCATCTGCTACGATCCCCAGACCGATTTTCTGGGACTGGGTAACGCCTCCTTCACCGAGGGAGACGAGAGCGAGATCGACAAGCTGGATAAATTCCTGGATAAAGCCTACTCCTTTATGCTTTTCGTGGACAAGGATACCCCCGAGCTTCCCGTTCTGGAGGAGTATCTGGAGGAATGGGGTGTGACGGTTGCCCGCGCCGAGAACGCCGAGGGCGAGATGGATACCCTGACCATCCGCGACCAGACCCTGAAGCTGGATAAGGACGGCTACATTCCCATGGCCGAGTACGTCACCGCCGGCGGCGGCGCGTCCATCACCGAGGATATGCGGAAGGTTTCCTATCCCGCCAAGGTGGTGTTCCCCAACTCCACCGCGATCATGATGTCGGAGACCTACCGTACCACCCATGTGGTGCCCGACGATACCAACGGTGTCACCGAGGCCTACACCTACGGCTCCTACTATCGCAACGGCGTTACCCGCTATTTCCACGACGTCTTCAAGACGGGGGCATCCGCCACCGCCGAGGCCTTTGGTAAGCAGTATCAGGTGGCCACCGAGCAGGCACGCTTCAACCTGATGACCATTTCCATCGAGTCCCGCAGCGTTAAGGAGACCAACTACCTGTCTACCCAGGAGCCCTCCTATTTGGCTGTGTTCGGCTCTACCGAGTTCGCCTCGGATACCATTCTGGATTCCGCAGCCTACGGCAATACCGACGTACTGACCTCCACCCTGCGCCATATGGGCCGCGAGGTCATGCCTGCCGATCTGGAATTCAAGGCCTTCAAGATCTACACGGTGGATACCGATGCCTACAAGCCCAGTCAGGGCGGCAATATCGCGACCACGGTGTGCATGACCCTGATCCCCATGGCCATTTGCATGGTGGCAGGCGTATGCGTACACGTTAAGAGAAAATACCGCTGATAAGGAGTCACTATGCAGGAAATTCAACTGTTTTTCAATCCGGGCAAGGGAACGGTTCCCCTGACGCGCATCACCGCCGTGGTGGGAGATCGCGTGGGAGCCATGCCCAAGCCTTCCCGCAAGGGCTATATCTTTGACGGCTGGTATATGTCTCCCGATGGAGATCCCGATTCCGTTATGGCCATTCGCGTGACCTCCGAAACAGAGTTGGGCAACAATCTGACGGGCGGATATGCTTCGGATATCGTGCTCTATGCCCGCTGGAAAAAGCCTGAGAGCAAGAATATGGCGGGAAAGAAGAGTTCCCTTCGTACGCAGAAGCGCGCCATTGCGGTGCTGCTCATTCTGGCCGTCGTGCTGGCCATTGCGCTGGGTGTAGTCTCGGTCATCGTGGATATCTACGAATACGAGGATCTGGATGGCACAGAGTACACCATCAAGAAAAAGAAGGGCGAGTACGGCCTTTACAAAAACGGCGTGATCTGCGATATCAATAAAGACGGCTACTACCTGACGGATCTGGGCACCCAGCTGGAAATTAACCCTGAAACGGGTGAGTATGAGATCTACGCTGTGGTGGATACCGAAGGCACCGAGGTGGTAGGCGTACAGCAGCGCGTGCTGATGTTCAAGCAGCTCACCTACGACCAGTCCTCCACCAAGGATTTGTCCCGCGTCATCAAGAGCTTTGAGATCCACAATCAGAAGGGCTCCTTCACCCTGGTGCGGGGGGAGAGCAACCGCTTTGAGGTCAAGGATCACCCCACCGCCATTTTGGTGGACGAGCTGTTTGCCCAGCTTTCCAACGGTTGCGGCTATACTATCTCCATGCAGAGACTGGATAATCCCGTCCGTCTGTCCGACGGCTCCATTGACTACTCCGAGTACGGCCTTGCCCCCGAAACCAGAACCGAGCTGGACGAGGAAGGGAAGGAAGTGTTGGACAAGGACGGCAATCCCGTGACCTACGACTATACCCCTACCTGGTACACCGTGACCACCATGACGAATGACGAGTACACCGTGACCTTGGGCGATGCCACCGTATCGGGAGCCGGCTATTACGCCCGCTACGCCGACAGAGATACCGTCTATATTCTGTCTTCCATCAATCTGGATGCGGCTGTTCTGCAACCCATCGAGTCGCTGATTGCTCCCATGATGGTCTACCCCATGTCCCTGAACACCTACTTCCAGGTGACGAATTTCACCTATCACACGGATATCGACCACGATGCCCTCTACCTGGGCATGCTCCTGGAGATGTCGGGTCTGGATGCAGATGCTGTCAAGCCCGACGAGAACGGTGAGTACCCCGAGGAGATCAAGGCACAGCTGGAGGCCGCCGCCAAGAAGATCGAGGAGATGGAGGACAAGGAGTTTGCCAAGCTCTACGACCGCTACTTCGCACAGAACTCCCGCCTGGTGACGTCCTTCTCCTTCATCGATATGGACGAGCGCACCGATACGCTGTACTCCTCTCTGCCCTACCAGATGGCCTCCGACTACATGGCGGGCTATCTTCCCAACTCCGACAACATCGGCGCGGTACTGCAGTCGCTGTACAGCATGACCTTTGATGGCGTGGCTATACTGGGCCCCACCGCCGAGGAACTGGAGGCCTACGGGCTGTCTGAGCCCGCCCACACCTTCTCCTTCATCTACAAGGATGCACAGGGGCAGGAATGGAGCAATCATTTCGTGGTCAGCGAGAAGACCGAGGACGGTATGTACTACGGTTACTCCGAGATCTATGATATGATCGTGCGTATTCCCGAAAGCCAGATGACCTACCTGGAATGGGAGGAAATCGACTGGTACGAGCGTGAGTACTTCATGTTCAACATCGCCCACGTGCAAGAGATCAAACTGGAGGGTGCCGGTATTAAGACTCCCATCGTCTTTACCTTGGACAACACCAAGTCGGATCCGTCGGGCGGTATGAACTCGGATAAGCTGGAAATTTATGCCAATGGCGAGCTTATGGACTACAAACTGTCCGTAACCAAGCCCTCGGGCTCTCAGGCCACCGAGACGTCAACCTACAACTTCAAGCGCTTCTTCCAGGCGCTTCTGACTGCCTCCATGGAGGGCAACGCAGAGCTGACCGAGGAAGAAATGAAAGCTTTCCGCGAGACGCCCGACGAGGATTGCTACCTGAAGATTACCATTCACGCCGCCGACGGCAAGGGTGAGACCGCCGATCTGGTCTACCGCTTCTACCGCTACACCGAGCGTAAGGCTTACTTCACCGTGGAGGAGCTGGACGGTGTTGTGGACTCCAACACCCCCGAGAACGGACAGGGTGTCTTCTACGTCCTTGGCTCCTTCTGCGACAAGCTGGTGGCCGATGCCTACCGCTTCATAGAGGGCACCGAGATCGTGGTGAACTCCAAGAACTAATCGGGGCTCTGCCAAGGGGCTTTGCCCCTTGGATCCCCACCAAAGGGACTTTTTGAAAAAAGTCCCTTTGGAAACCTCAAAAACTTGAACAAGAGTTTTATTCTTGTGACAAATCTTTTTGCTTTGACGAAAGGATCATACGACTATGGCAAAACTTCAAATTCGCAAGGTGGGTGACGACGCGCTCCGCAAGGTCTGCCGCCCCGTAGACGCCATTACTCCCCGTGTGCTGACCCTGCTGGACGACATGCTGGATACCATGCGCGCCGCCAACGGCGTGGGGCTGGCTGCCCCTCAGGTGGGCATTCTTCGCCGCATCGTGGTGGTGGAGGTAGAGCCCGGCGAGGTCTACGAGCTCATCAATCCCAAGATCATCGCCTACTCCGGCGAGCAGGACGGCCAGGAGGGCTGTCTCTCTGTCCCCGGCCAGTGGGGCATGGTCAAGCGCCCCATGAACGTCACCGTCCGCGCCCTCAACCGCAAGGGCGAGACCGTGGAGATCACCGGCCACGAGCTGCTGGCCCGCTGCTTCTGCCACGAGCTGGATCACCTGGACGGTACCCTCTATACCGACAAGGCCTACTCCATGAACGACGAGGACGAATAAGAACGAGGGAGGGAACTTCTTGCAAGAAGTTCCCTCCCTGACCCCACCTTCAAGAACCTTTAAATAGGGATGCTTGAAGGGAGGAAGTATTCAAATTGCGGTTTATCGGGATGTAAGCAACCTCGTGTGTAGGGGAGGCTATTAGCCCCCCGCGAATCTGTAAAAATTAAAGATAACAATAGTTTTTTAGGATGGCGGGCGGCTGATAGCCGCCCCTACAACAAAATTACCCCTCGCCAATCCCCAATTTGAACATCAATCCCACATTCAAGAACTTTCAAATAGGGATATGGAACGTGAATATCCCCATTTGAAAGTTTTTGAAAAGCCACGAATTTTTTAAAAAAAGTTTTTCGTGCGGGGTATGGGGCAGAGCCCCATGATTCATCCCCCCGCAGAAAGGAGATCCTATGCGTATCGTATTCATGGGCACGCCTGATTTTGCCCTGTTTTCCCTGAAGGCCTTGGTGGAAGCCGGTGAGAACGTGGTGGGTGTGGTCACCCAGCCCGACAAGCCCCGCGGACGGGGCTACGTGCTGACCCCTCCCCCCGTTAAGGTCTATGCCCTGGAGCAGAATATTCCCGTCTACCAGCCCCAGACCCTGAAAAACGGAGCCTTTGACGAGACCCTCCGCGAGCTGGATCCCGAGCTGATCGTGGTGGTGGCCTACGGAAAAATTCTGCCCAAGTCGGTTTTGGACTACCCCAAGTACGGCTGCATCAACGTCCACGGCTCCCTCCTTCCCGCCCTCCGCGGCGCGGCGCCCATGCAGAGAGCCATCATGGACGGTCATCCTGTGACGGGTATCACCACCATGTACATGGCCGAGGGGCTGGACACGGGGGATATGCTCCTGAAATCCGAGGTGGCCATCGAGGTGGAGGATAACTTCGAGACCATCCACGACAAGCTGGGTGTCTGCGGCGCGGCGACTCTGATCGACACCGTAAACGCCTTGAAAGCAGGCACGCTGGTTGCTACCCCCCAGGACGACAGCCTGTCCACCTACGCCGCCAAGATCGAAAAGACCGATTGCCTCATCGACTTTACCGTTGATGCTCATACCGTCCACAACCGCATCCGCGGTCTGTCTCCTATGCCTCTGGCCTTCACCCACACCCCCGACGGCAAGCTCCTCAAGGTGCCCACCGCCATTCGTGGGCAGTCCCCCGAGGCCGGCTCCCTTGCCGCCCCCGGTACGGTGCTGTCTTTGGACAAGGGCATTGAGGTTGCCTGCGGCGCAGGCTCGGTGATCTTCACCGTCGTCACCCCCGAGGGCAAGAGCCGCATGAACGCCGTAGACTACATCCGCGGCCGCAAGGTCAATGTAGGGGACGTGTTGGCATAACGAAAAAATGCCAGGGGAAAACTTTTTGAAAAAAGTTTTCCCCTGGAACCTCTTTCAAAAACTTTTAAAAATGATGATTGGATAACTCTTTTTGAAGGTTTTGGGTGAGGTGCAGGGGTGAAACCCCTGTTTGCCCCCGCTTTACATTGAATCAACAAATCCGTGGTATAATACCACAAACGAAAATTTCTTTGCCTGTTGTAGAATTGCAGGGGCTCTGCCCCTGCACCCCACAAGCCCCTTTTGAAAAAGGGGCTTG
>JAZRIF010000001.1:0-45494 GCA_045645165.1 Eubacteriales bacterium | reverse complement strand
TCATCTCGCGCAAAAGAAGAATGCAGGGCTATAATGTACTGTTCCCCATCGGCTTTGATGCCTTCGGCCTTCCTACCGAGAACTCTGCCATCAAGACGGGGGTTCATCCCAGAGAGCTGACCGACCGTAATATCGCCAAGTTCTCGAGCCAGCTTCGCCGCGTCGGCTTTTCGTTCGACTGGAACCGCGTGATCGATACGACGGAGGAGGATTACTACAAGTGGACGCAATACATATTCCTCAAGCTGTTTGAGAAGGGGCTTGCGTTCCGCGACACCGCACTGGTCAACTACTGCCCGCACTGTAAGGTCGTTCTTTCCAATGAGGACTCGCAGGGCGGCAAGTGCGATATCTGTAAGTCGGATATCATTCAGAAGTCCAAGGACGTCTGGTATCTGCGCATTACCGAGTACGCTGACAAGCTACTTTCCGGCTTGGACGAGGTGGATTATCTGCCCAACATCAAGCTGCAGCAGGAGAACTGGATCGGCCGCTCTACCGGTGCCTTTGTCAATTTCGCTCTGGTGGACGAAAACGGAAATACGCTGGAGGATTCTCTGCGTATTTACACCACCCGCTGCGACACCATGTTCGGCGTAACCTTCATGGTTATCGCTCCCGAGCATCCCATTCTGGAGAAGTATGCGGACAAGCTGAACAATAAGGCAGAGCTGGATGCATACAAAGATGAGTGCGCCAAGAAGACCGAATTCGAGCGTACCCAGCTGGTGAAGGATAAGACCGGCGTATGCCTCAGCGGCATCCGTGCCATCAATCCCGCCAACGGCAAGGAGATCCCCGTATATATTTCCGACTACGTTATGATGGGCTACGGTACCGGTGCCATCATGGCTGTCCCCGCTCACGATGAGCGTGACTACGACTTCGCCAAGAAGTTCGGCATCGACATCATCGAGGTCATCCAGGGCGGTAACATCGAGGAAGCCGCCTACACCGGCGACGGCCCCATGGTCAACTCCGACTTCCTGAACGCCTACGACAATAAGGCCGACTCCATCGCCGCCATGATCGATTGGCTGGGCGAGAAGGGCATCGGCGAGGGCGGTGTCCAGTTCAAGATGAAGGACTGGGCCTTCAACCGTCAGCGTTACTGGGGTGAGCCCATCCCGATCGTCCATTGCCCCTGCTGCGGCATGGTACCCGTCCCCTACGAGGAGCTGCCCCTGCGCCTGCCTCCCGTTTCCGAGTTCGAGCCCGGTCAGGGCGGTGAGTCCCCTCTGGCCAAGCTGGATTACTTCGTCAACTGCAAGTGCCCCAAGTGCGGCGGCGATGCCAAGCGCGAGACCGACACCATGCCCCAGTGGGCAGGTTCCTCCTGGTACTTCCTCCGCTACATCGACCCCAAGAACGGGGAAGCACTGGCCGATATGGATAAGCTCCGCTACTGGATGCCCGTTGACTGGTACAACGGCGGTATGGAGCACGTCACCCGTCACCTGATCTACTCCCGCTTCTGGCATCACTTCCTTTACGATCTCGGCTTGGTTCCCACCGCCGAGCCCTATGCCAAGCGTACTGCCCAGGGTCTGATTCTGGGTCCCGACGGCGAGAAGATGTCCAAGTCTCGCGGTAACGTAGTTGACCCCAACGACGTGGTGGACGATATGGGTGCCGACGTACTCCGCGTCTACATCCTGTTCATGGGTGATTACGGCGCCGCCGCGCCCTGGTCGGACAACTCCATGCGCGGATGCAAGAGATTCCTTGAGCGCGTGGCCGATCTGCCTTCTTTGGTGAAGGGTGGCGAGGGCAACGCCAAGCTGGAGTCCTCCTTCCACAAGACTCTCAAGAAGGTCACCTCCGACATCGAGGAGATGAAGTTTAACACCGCCATCGCGGCTATGATGGGTCTGCTCAACGAGGTATTCGAGGTTGGTTCCATTACCAAGGATCAGCTCTCCATGTTCGTCCGCATGCTCTGCCCCTTCGCTCCTCACCTCTGCGAGGAGATGTGGGAGAACATGGGTGGCAAGGGCTTCGCTTCCATGGCTCAGTGGCCCAAGTACGACGAGGCCAAGACCGTCGACTCCACCGTGGAGCTGGCCGTCCAGATCAACGGTAAGGTCAGAGGCAAGGTCACCCTGCCCATGAACGCCGACAAGGATACCGCCCTGGCCGCCGTCCGCGCCGACGAGAAGCTCTTTGCTCTCATCGACGGCAAGACCGTGGTCAAGGAGATCGTGGTGCCCAATAAGATCATCAATATTGTGGTGAAGTAATATGCAAAAACAGCCGCAGGATCGTAAGGTTCTGCGGCTGTTTTTCGTAGTGATGGAAGATTGACACGGACAAAAAAATATGCTATAATACAAACGGTTACAGTACAAAGCAGGGAAGGAGATCATCATGAAAAAACATGTGTGGGGTATTCTGATAGGAATCGTATTTATAATCACAGTCACAGCCTTCCTTATATGTGTTTATTTGAAAACGCCTCAGTATGCAGGATCGTTTTCGACGGATGATTATTTGGAAGAAATCAATATCGGAGCTAAACCGACATACAATGTCGGCCAAGTAAACGATTATAAGCAAGCCTGCAAAATCGGAGTCGAAGTCATAAATAAGGTGTTTCCCATTACGCAAGCGCGAACAGCGTGGTACAACTTTGAATTGCAATATCGGGTGTATAGAAATGAAGATTCGAGGCAGTGGTTGGTATATATCTCTCCGTGGAATGTCAAGTGGGTTGTTGGCGGTGCGTATGGCGTGATTCTGACCGATGATGGCGATGTAGTGTCGTGTTGGGGAGAAAGATAAGCAGAGTGATATGAATGCGCTATTAAGAACAATAGAAAAGGAGTCTCTCTATGAAAAGCAAAAAAATCATGATAATTTTGATTGCCGCCATTGTGCTTTGCGCTGCCGTGATTGGGGTTGTCAGAACTGTAAAAGAATATAAGGATGCCCTCTCCAAGCAAATAGAAGATCAAAATGGAGACGATAAATCTCTTTGCGTTATCACCGATGATATGATCGAAGCTACCGACCATACCTACATTTCTATAAAGCATACGGTATATTCCGAGGGGCTGAAGGATAGTGGTGTACAAGAAGAAATGGAAGAGTTTGACAATGCCTATTCCACGATTAAATCCAATATGCTGTCGGGCGTGTATCTGTGCAACGTCTATGCTGGGCAGGATGCAACTGTTACATACATCATTGAGTCCGAGATCAAAAGCGGAAACTGCCGCATCGTGATTACCGACTCAAAGGGAAAGATTTTCCGTGAAATTCCCATTGACCAAAAGGCAGAGGTGTCTTTTACGGCACCCAAAGATGAGATTTTTATGGTAAAGTGTGTGGGAGAGAGTGCGGCATTTGATATTGAGATCAAACGTTCGGACGACAGGCAATAACCCGTAGTTTTATAAAATGGAACAGGAGCCGCCATTACGACTCCTGTTCCGTTTTTATTTCCTATTTACAGTTTCACAATCCACTCCGCCAAGAGCAGCACCAGCGGTAGTGTCCCCACCGAAAGCAGGGAAGCGGTTCTACCGTCAGGGGCGCGCATTCAACGGGCGATTTTTATGGCCATCAACTCAAAACCCAATGATAAGGCAATCCATCCACGTACTCGGGATAACGCTCGCCCTTAATCAAGGGCAACAGATACTTCAAGCACGCATCCGTCACGTGGTTGCCGCGCTCGTTGATAAATTCGGCGGGCACGCACTTTGTCTGATTGGCGATCTTGAAGATATCCTCGTGGCCGATCTCAAAGGCGTAGGGCTCGCTCGACACGCGGTTAATGGTCATCATCTCACGGCTGACACCCGCCACGGCGGCGATCACGGCGTGACGGCCAACCTCCAGGGACTCCTCAATATCCTGCGCCGATACCAGATGAGCAGCGCAACGCTGGGGGAGATTCAGCTCCACCGAGCGCACTTTGCAGCCAAACTCGGCCTTGACCGCCAGCTCCAGTGCCTTAGCCGTGCCTGCCAGATACTTGTGACCGAAAGCATCCACCGCGCCGCTCTGGGTGCCCGCACCCACCAGGGTGCCGTCAGCGCACTCCAGACCCTCGGAAACAGCTACTACTACGTTGGGATGGCGAGCCAGAGCTTCCTTGAGGTCGGCGTAGAAATTCTCATAGGAGAAGGGAACTTCGGGCAGATACACCAGATCGGGCTCAATGCCGTTGACCAAGCGACCTAAAGCCGAGGAAGCCGTCAGCCAGCCCGCGTCACGGCCCATGATCTCCACGATGGTGACGGCGGGAACGGTATACACGGCGGTGTCGCGAAGGATCTCCTGCATGGTCACGGCGATGTACTTGGCCGCCGAGCCAAAGCCGGGGGTGTGGTCGGTTCCCACCAGGTCGTTGTCGATGGTCTTGGGCACGCCCATGACGCGGATGGGGTATCCCACCTTCTCGGCATAAGCCGATACCTTGGCAACGGTGTCCATGGAGTCGTTTCCGCCGATGTAGAAGAAATAGCGGATATTGTATTTCTCAAAGATGGTAAAGAGCTTGTCCATGACCTCTGCTTCGTCTTTCGCGCCTGCGGCAGGGAGCTTTCTGCGGCAGGAGCCCAGGGCGGCGGCGGGGGTGAGGGTCAGACGGTCGAGAGCTGTATAGTTGCCCTCCGTATCGGGGGCAAAGAGGGTGTCCAGTTCCACAATGTCCTCGCGGAGCAGTCCGTCCACGCCGTTTCTCATGCCGTACAGGCGAGAAATAGCGCCGCCTCCTGCGATTTCATCCAACGCGCCGCGGATGACACCTGCAAGGGTTGCGTTGATGGCGGCAGTAGGGCCCCCGGACTGACCGACAATGGCATTTCCGTGTAAAAGTTCCATGTTTTCCTGTCCTTTCAAAAGGGAAGTATTCGTTATCATTAGGATACCATAAAACAAGGGATTTGTCAAGATGCAGAGAGCTGTCTGACGGAATAAAAAAACTTGCAAAAAAGCCTCTTTTTTGCCCCAAACCATTTGACTTGCGGAGCATTTTGTGGTATAATAAAATGATACATCAGGGAAAGGAGCGGAATTCATGATCATTCTGGGCATCGACCCCGGTCTGGCCATCGTTGGCTGGGGGGTTCTGGAATACCAAAATACCCGTTTCCGCCCCTTGGCATACGGGAGCATCAATACCCCTGCGGGGATGGAGACGGCGCAGAGATTGGCCCTCATCCATCACGACCTCTGTGCCATTATTGATAAATTCAAGCCCACCCAAATGGCCGTGGAGGAGCTGTTCTTCACCAAGAACATCACCACGGGTATCCGCGTGGCCGAGGCCCGCGGCGTCATCCTCATGACGGGCCAGGAGCGAGGGCTTGAACTGGCGGAATACACCCCCATGCAGGTCAAGCAGGCGGTGGTGGGCTATGGCGCCGCCGATAAGAAGCAAGTCATTTCCATGGTGACACGGATTTTGAATCTTCCCGCGCCCCCGAAACCCGACGATACCGCCGACGCTTTGGCCATTGCCATCTGCCATGCTCACAGCGGCTGCTCGCGGCTGGGTGGATTCTACAATAAAATGCAGTAAAGTAAGGAGAATACATCAATGTGGTGTGCTGATAACTGGAAAGATTACGAACTCATTGACACCGCCGACGGTGAGAGATTGGAGCGGTGGGGCAAATACATCCTCATCCGTCCCGATCCCCAGATCATCTGGAAGGATTGTGCCACCTCCCCCCTGTGGAAGAAGGCCGACGGCATCTATCGCCGTTCCCATACAGGTGGCGGTGCCTGGGTCAAGAACGACCTCCCCGCCCAGTGGCAGATCGGGTATGGAGATGACCTGAAATTTGTCCTCCGTCCTATGGGCTTTAAGCACACGGGTCTGTTCCCCGAGCAGGCCGCCAACTGGGACTGGTTCTCCGGTCTTATCCGTAAGGCTAAGGCAGAGGATCCCAACCGACAGATCAAGGTGCTGAACCTCTTCGCCTACACCGGAGGCGCAACCATGGCCGCCGCTAAGGCAGGTGCCGCCGTGGTTCACGTGGACGCTGCTAAGGGCATCGTGGCTCAGGCCAAGGAAAACGCTCAGCTCTGCGGTCTCAGTGAAGCTCCCATCCGCTACATTGTGGATGATTGCAAAAAATTCGTAGAGCGTGAGATCCGCCGCGGAAACAAATACGACGGTATCATCATGGATCCTCCCTCCTACGGTCGCGGCCCCGGCGGTGAGGTCTGGAAGCTGGAGGATTGCGTGGGCGAGCTGGTGGAGCTGGCCGCGAAGCTCGTGGCCGACGACGCCCTGTTCTTCCTCATCAATTCCTACACCACGGGACTCTCCCCCCTCACCATGACCTACCTCCTGGATCTCAAGGTCAAGAAGCCCCACGGCGGTCGTACCGAGGCAGGCGAGTTGGGTCTGAGGGTTTCCGCAACGGGCTCGGTACTTCCTTGCGGCGCCAGCGCCCGTTGGCAGAGAGACTGATCTGCCTCCAATCTCCTTGAAAGGAGTCATCACATGGACAACAATCCTTTTATCCATATCGAAAACCTCTCTTACGCCTACGTAGGCGAGGATGAAAAGCCCATCCCCGTCCTGAAGGACATTTCTCTGGACATCCGAGAAGGGGAGTACGTGGTCATCCTCGGCCACAACGGCTCGGGTAAATCCACCTTTGCCAAGCTTCTGAACATGGTCATCGACGACTACACCTTCGCCGAGGGCAAGATCCTCGTGGACGGTTTGGACGTTATGTCTCCCGATATTACCGACGAGGATGTGCTGACCCTCCGCAAAAACGTGGGTATGGTCTTCCAGAATCCCGATAACCAGCTTGTTGCGACCGTAGTCGAGGAGGACGTGGCCTTCGGCCCCGAAAACCTGGGTGTGCCCCAGTCTGAGCTCCGCGCGCGAGTCGATAACGCCTTGGCTACCGTCGGTATGTCTGCCTACTCCCGCCACGAGCCCCACCGCCTGTCGGGCGGACAGAAGCAGCGAGTGGCCATCGCAGGTATTATTGCCATGATGCCTCGTTGCATGATCTTCGACGAATCCACCGCCATGCTGGATCCCGTGGGACGCCGCGAGGTCATAGAGACCATCGAAAAGCTCAACCGTGAGCAGGGAATTACCGTGATTTCCATTACCCACTATATGGATGAGGCCGCCCGCGCCGATCGTGTGATCGTTCTGTCTGACGGTAGACTCATGCTGGACGGTACACCGGGCGAGGTCTTTACCCACAGCGATACCCTACGCAAGGCAGGACTTGATCTTCCCCAATGTACTGCCGTATCCCAATATCTGATTACACAGAGTATTCCCGTACACGGTGAGATCAATACCCCTGAGCAATGTGCCGAGGCCATACTCAACGCGTGGAAAAAGCTCTGAAATCCGCAATATCAGCTATCAACCTGTATCAAGGTGAGGAGCCAATTTGTATGAAAAAAAAGAACAAGACCCGCCCGAACCCTCAAGCGGTCGGGACGGATACGGGGGCGGTGACCTTCGCCCCCATCATGAATCAAACCGAAAATCCCAAGATCCGATTGGAGAATATCACCTATATCTACGGTAAGAACTCTCCCTTCGAGGTTCGCGCTTTGGATGGGGTATCTTTAGACATCCATGCAGGGAAGCTGACGGGTATCATCGGTCACACGGGTTCGGGTAAGTCTACCCTGGTTCAGTTGCTCAATGGTTTGTCTCGTGCCGAATCCGGCCGCGTGCTTCTGGACGGCGAGGATATCTGGGCCCGTCCCAAGGAGATTGGGAAGGTGCGCTTTCGTGTGGGTATGGTCATGCAGTACCCCGAATACCAGCTTTTTGAGGAGACCGTAGCTGCCGATATCGCCTTTGGTCCCAAAAACATGAATCTTCCGGAGGAGGAAATCCGCGAGCGGGTCGCTGAATCCGCCGCCTTTGCAGGAGTAGATCCTGCTTTAATGGATAAATCCCCCTTCGACCTTTCGGGCGGTCAGAAACGCCGTGTTGCCATTGCCGGAATCATGGCCATGCGCCCCGAGGTGCTGGTGCTGGACGAACCCGCCGCAGGACTGGATCCTCAGGGTCGTCACGTCATTTTTCAGGGGATCCGGGAGTATAATCGTCGTACCGGCTGTACCGTGATTATTGTCAGCCACAGCATGGAGGACATGGCTCAGTATTGCGATGACGTGGTAGTTATGGCCCATTCCAAGGTTCTCATGGCCGGTGATCGCGATCATATTTTTTCCCGTGCCGATGAGTTGGAGGCCGTTGGATTGGATATTCCCCAGATCACCAAGCTCTGCTTGCTCCTGCGAGAGGGCGGTATGCCTATGCCCCCCGGTCTGTACACAACGGAGGCAGCGGAAGACGCGTTGATGGAAATATTCCGTTCGGTTAAGAATGCCGGGGAAGGGAGGGGACGCGCATGAAAAGCTTTGCCTTTGGTCAGTATTATCCTGCAGGTTCGGTGCTTCATCGATTGGATCCCCGCACGAAAGTTGTTGCCGCTGTAGTTTACATCGTGGCATCGTTCCTGTGCACCAATACCTTTTCCTTCGTTCTTCTGCTTTTGTCGGGTTTTTCCTTGATTCTGATCTCCCGCATTCCCGTGAAGGTGGTTTTGCGCTCCATACGTGCTTTGATCTTTATCATGGCCTTTACTGCCGTACTCAATATTTTCTGGGTCGTGGACACAACCGAAGGAGCAGTACCTTTGCTGGATTTCGGATTCATAACCGTCTATGCGAAAGGTCTCTACCATGCTGCTTTTATTTTGGTGCGAATTCTGGCTATGGTGATCGGAACCAGCCTGTTCCTCACCTATACGACTACGCCCATTGCCCTCACCGATGCCATTGAAAGCCTGCTTCGCCCTCTGGCCAAAATCAAAGTCCCTGTTCACGCCTTTGCCATGATGATGACCATCGCCCTGCGTTTCATCCCCACCATCATGGAGGAGACCGAGAAGATCATGGCCGCGCAAAAGGCGCGTGGTGCGGATTTTACGCAAGGCTCTCTCGCGCAAAGAGCAAAAGCCCTTATTCCCATCATCGTACCGTTATTTGCATCGGTCTTTCGCCGCGCAGATGAGTTGGCTACCGCTATGGAATGCCGTTGCTACCACGGTGGGGAAGGACGCACCAAACTTCGTGTTCTGAAATACCACGCCCGTGATGTGCTTACGTTGATCGGTATGGTCTTATTCGTGGCTGCTATCGTAACGATCAATATTTGCGGCGCCCGTTTCGGTTGGCTCTATACCATGTAAACGGAAAATCCCTTGAAAATATTACTTTTTTAGCCGAATTTTGTGGACGACTACCTGTTTTTGTTCGAAAATAGTCAAAAAATATTCACAAAGTTTTAACTGGTTTTTAAGTCATTTTGCCAAAAGGACATAGAGTTTTCCGTCAAAACAAACAATTAGGCGGCCTTCGAATGTGTAAACTGTACACAATCGAAGCCGCCTTTTGTTAAAAATGGCATTGTTTTACAAAAAATGTCAAAAAAATACACTTGACATTATGCAGATTCATGATATAATATTATTGATAGGACAGAAAAATTCGGTAAGAAGGGAAACCTTTGGTAACTGAATTGTCTGAATGGAAAAGGTACGCGGCATGAAAGAGCTTCATCCAAACTCTGAACAGGATATGACCCATACCCCCGATTCCGCTTTGCGCGAATTGCTTTTGCAGGCGCAGGCCGGCAGTCGGGAGGCTTACCTTGCGCTTTGCGCTAAATACCGTCCTCTGCTGGAAGCCTCTGTGGCTCGTTTCGGAGCATCCGAAATGACCTTGCAGGAAAAAGCAGATATGCGGGAAGAAGCCGAACGGGTATTCTTGGGGGCCATCACCTCCTTTGACACCGAACAGGACGCGGTGGATTTTGGTCTGTACGCCAAGATCTGCTTGCGGAACGGCCTGATCTCCGAATGGCGGCATATCCATGCCCGCCGTCGCGTGACCCCCGTTTCTTTGGCTGAAGAGGAGGTAGCGGAAGGGTATGACCCGGGCGCCGATTTGGTGGAGGACGAGCGCTTTCGCCAGCTGTGCCACACCGTCCGCGGTCATCTTTCGGAACTGGAGAACCGCGTATGGTGGCAGTACGTAACGGGTGTGCCCGTTGCGGATATTGCCCGTGACCTTGGCCGTGACGAGCGTTCTGTCCACAATGCCATCTACCGTATCCGTCGTAAGCTCCGTGAGCGGCTCACCCCGCCCGAGGACTGATGCGGATCAGTAGACCTATGTCCCGATGGTACAAAAAGAACGCGAAGTAACCAACTTCGAGATGGCGGTGTAAGTCCGTCGCGGGGCGAAAAACCATTTTAAGCGAGGTAAAAACCAATGTACGAAGATGAGATCATGGACGCGAACGTGGAGACTCCCGTTTACGAGGACGAGACCCTTGTCTGCAAGGAATGCGGCAATGAGTTCGTGTTCACGGCCGGCGAGCAGGCATTCTATGCCGAAAAGGGCTTCCAGAACAAGCCCAAGACCTGCAAGGCTTGCCGCGATGCCAAGAAGAACGCCGGTAAGCCCGAGCGTCAGTATTTTGAGGCCACCTGCACCGATTGCGGCGGCATTGCAAAGCTGACGTTCCAGCCCAGCACCGACAGACCTGTGTACTGCAGCGCCTGCTTCGAGGCAAGAAGAAGAGACCGTTGATGTTCCCATTCTGAAAGCGGGATTCAATCGACTGTACGAACTTCTCTCTGCGTCGTCCGCATTCTGGTTTTTGGACATAATACGGCCCAAAAAGGTGTCATCCTGAAGAGGATGACACCTTTTTTTAGGTCATTATTCGTACTGCTTCAGAAGCGCACATAGTTCCTCGTAGGAATAAGCGGGAATACCGATTTCCAAGGCTGCTCGTTCTGTTTCGGGGAGTGTCATAACGAATACGTTTACTGTTTTGAAAAGTTCACCGGAATTGTCAAAAACTCCGATTACTCCTTGGTATTCAGAGAGAACGTATACGGCATCGCAGCCTTCCTGATTGGGAAGCTCCGCAGTAGGCTTTTGTGTTTCCGGAGCTTGATGGGTGGGAACCGTTACTTCTTCTGTCCGTGATTCGCTATCTTGGGTTATTTCGCTTGTATCGTCGGAAACATCTTCAACGCCGTCAACTGCTTCGGAAGGAGGATCCCATTGGCTCAAGAGGCAGGCGGTCAGCTCGGATTCCAATTCGCGCACGCGCGTCCGTAGATAAACGATGTCACTCCGACTCTCACGACGCAATCTCGTCAACTCGTCCGAAACGGTTTGTGTATACAGAGCAGATAAGATGACGCCTCCGATCGCTATGATGATGGCGGCGAACAACAGTCCCTTCGTAAATTTTTTCATACGCGTTCCTTTCTGCAATTCAAAACAGGCTCTATGAGCCCTATTGCGTAAAAATCTGGTGAATGTGTCTCTATTATCATGTCCCGTTCGCGGTTATTTATGCGATAGCGAGGCACAATAACGGATGAAAAAACTGAATTTTGTGTTGATCTTTCAGGCAGGACAGTGGAGCCTGAGAGCTGGCAAAACGATAAACAAAAATAGAAAGGAACAGTCGGCCATGAAGGGAAGAAGCGCGAAGAAACGGATTCTAACGGGTGGATTGCTCGTCTGCTTGCTTTTGTGCATCCTTGCAGCCGTAGCTGTCTACGTTTGGTTGATGCCATATGCAAGCGTTCGCATGGATATGTCATTGATGGAGATCGCAGTTCCTCACGAGCCCTCGGTGCTGTATGCTTATGTTCCTTCGGATCGTGCGTCGCGACGTGGGGATCTCCATCCGGTATCCGGTACCATCTTGTCGGCTGTGCATCCCCGTATTTATACGCCCTATGATGATATTCCCTCAGATCTGATCAACGCTTTTGTGTCCATCGAGGACAAGCGATTTTGGCTGCATGACGGCGTTGATGTGCTTCGTACAACATGCGCAGGAATGCATTATCTGACGGGGAATGCATCCTTCGGCGGATCTACCATTACGCAACAGCTTGTCAAGAACCTGACCGGATATACCGATCATTCGGTTCATCGAAAGCTGACGGAAATCCGGTGCGCATTGGATCTGGAAAAACGGGCTGATAAGAAAGAGATTCTGGAGGCATATCTCAACGTTATCAATTTGGCGGAAGGATGCTATGGCGTAGGGGCGGCGGCAAACTTGTATTTTTCGAAATCCGTGTCTGAACTAACATTGCCCGAATGTGCTACGATTGCCGCGATTACCAATAATCCTGCCCGCTACGATCCGTTGACTCATCCCGATCATAACTTGTCACGTCGAAATCTTATTTTGCGGGAAATGGCAGCACAAGGGTATATTTCGGATACTGAACGGGATGAAGCCATCTCCTCTGCGCTTTTAACGGTATCTGCATCCGAGCCCAGTGCCTCATCGGTTACATCCTGGTACGCCGATATGGTTGTTTCGGATGTGATCCGAGATCTGCAAATGCATTTGGGGTACACGCATACCATGGCGACCATGCTGGTGTATCAAGGCGGTCTGAGGATCGAGACCGCTATGGATGAAGAACTGCAGCAGATTTTTGACGCATATTATGAAGAAACGAGCAACTTCCCGTCGGGGGAAAAGGGAACTCCGCAATCTTCAGCGATCCTGCTGGATCCGCATACGGGAGATATTTTAGCAGTGGCGGGGGCAATCGGAAAGAAACAGGGGAATCGATTGCAAAATTACGCAACCGATACCCACCGTCCCGCCGGTTCCTGTATGAAACCCGTATCCGTCTATGCTCCGGCGCTTGCCCAAGGTCTGATTACCTGGGCTGATATCTACGATGATGAACCCGTTACCCGAGCCAACGGACAACCATGGCCGGCGAATGCCGACGGAATCTATCGAGGGCGCGTTACGGTGGGGCAAGCGATGGCTCATTCTCTCAATCCTGTTTCTGTCCGCATTCTTGAGCGGGTAGGGCTGGAAAAATCGTTTTCTTTTGCCCGCGATGCCTTGGGAATCAATAGCTTGATCCCTCCGGAAGGGCAGTGTTCTCATGATATGACGGTTTCGTCACTGGCTTTGGGTCAACAGAGCCGAGGCGTCACAGTCCGTGAATTAACGGCTGCATATACTGCGTTTATGGATGGTATCTATCGGGTGCCCGTATCCTATCATCGCGTATTGGATAGGGAAGGGAACATTCTTTTGGAAAACAAGCCCGCCGATGAATCTTCCCGTGTTCTCTCGGCGGAAAATGCAGCTCTCATGACACGCCTTTTGATGACGGTTACAAAAGAAGGAACTGCGGCCCGTTATATGACGGTTACCGATACCCTCGGAGTCGAAGTTGCGGGAAAAACGGGAACAACGCAGAACAACTGTGATCGTTGGTTTGTGGGGTATACGCCACAACTGTTAGTAGGGGTCTGGATGGGATATGATTACCCGACAGAAATGAGAGGGATTCAGGGGAATCCCTGCGTAACCATATGGAATAATTTGATAACGGCCTGTGAATCTCACTATGGAAACCATGCCGGGAAAACATCCTTTGACATTCCGCAGGGACTTACGGAATCGGAATTTTGTCCGTTGTCCGGTATGCGTCCCAACGAATATTGTACCGATCCGATCTGTGGGCATCCGGTGGAGTACGGGTGGTTTATTCGCGGCACCGAACCTCGTCAAAGCTGCAGCCTTCATCAAGAGCCTCCCATTATTCTATCCCCCTATGATCCCACTGATCCTGAGCGTATTCCTCTTCTTCCAAACGATCTGGTTCCTCCGTCCGAATCCGAATATGTCATTCCCGAAACAAATTCGAATGATCCATGGTATTCACGATGGTTTTCATTTTGTCCTCCCGGAAAACGGCGTTCTTTATGGCATGCTTTATCATAATAGCAAGAAACTTTGCATAGTCTATGCCAAAGCAGAGAGGGGGGCCGTGTGATGTACAATACAAAACAAAACGATCACGTTTTGACCTTGCCGGTTCTTTTGGGTGGCGGAATCGTTTTAACAGTAGTGCTTTTGACCCGGTTGGCTGTGGGCAGTCCACTGATCATTCTCCACAAACTGGGCGCTACCCTTGCGTTACCGCCTATGTGGCTCATGGGACTGTTATGGTTGGGCACTTACGTTTTGGTGGGGGCATCAGCGGGATACCTGCTGTCGTTTCCGGCGGGGAATATCCGACGGGATGTGCATCTGTGGCGGGGCTGTACCTTTATGGTATTGGCAGTAGGATTTTCACTTGTATGGTATATTCTATTGTTTGGAAAATTCTGGTTGATTCTATCCTGGATCTGCCTATGCCTATCCGCGGTTTGTGCCGTTATCTGCACGTTATCCTGGTGGCAAATCGGAAAAGTCGCCTCCATCATAGTTTTCGGGTTTTCCCTGTGGCAGATTTGCTTGTTTTTTCTACAGCTTGCGGTGATTCTGCATGCGTAGAATGACACAATGCACAAGAAAAGTTTCCTTGATTTGGTTATTATGTGAATTTTTGCGTAAAGCCGTTGACAATTTATCCCGAATGTAGTATAATACTTTTGCAAAATACATTTTGGAGGAATTCAACATGAAACTTCTGAAGATTCTGGCTGTGATCATGGCTCTTTGCCTGCTTGGCTCCGTATGTATCGCTTGCGATAGCGGCGAGACCGAAGAGACCACTGTTGCTGAGACCGCTGCTACCACCACCATCGAAGTCACGCTGATCATTAAGGATGGCTCTTCCACCAAGTATCAGGGTAGCACCAAGTGCAACGGTACTCTGGGTCATGCCATTGAGATGTTCTGTGCAGGCGAGTTCGAGGAAGAGTTTGAGATCTTCAACGATATGGGTCTGCTGGCGGCCATTGGCGAGCTGAAGGCCGGTGACGGTAAGTCTTTCAAGGCTTACTACGAGGATGAGGGTCAGAGCAAGGCGTTTGAGTCCATTAAGGATCAGACTCTGGTGAATGGCAAGACCGTAGTCATCGTTCTGGACTAATTTCCATCATACGAGTAGTTTGAAAACTGCCGCTTCATGCGGCAGTTTTTGCTTTTTTATCATAGCAATGTGCACAAAGTTCGCGGAATACTATTGCAAAACAGCAGGAGATTGTGTATAATGAATACATCTATTTCAAAGGAGAATCCTTATGAAGAATTGGAAACGTTTTTTAGCTGCCACCTTAGCCGCTTTGACGTTGAGCGGTAGCATTGCGATTGCTCCTGCTGTTTATGCCGAAGATGCAGAAGCCGTATATATGGGTACGCCGATTACCGAGCACGTAGGCGGATACGATTACGATTTTATGACTCGAAATTTGGTAACGCATGGATATGACTTCTCGCTGGATCGTATCAACCATTACGCTACGGATACGGCGATTGCCATGAGCAACCGCGCCAATGCAGAGATTGTGGATGGGGCGCTGACAACGAAAGCGGGGAAGGACTTTGTTTTTGGCTCAGCCGTCGGATTGGGTGACGATTACGGCTTGGAGGAAGGGTATCTGAGCTTTGATCTGAAGCTTACGGGGGGCACCGTGTATTTGGGCGTTCGCACCTCTCGCGTAACGGCGGATGCCTCGAAGCGTGGTATTTGGTTTACCTTCAACGGTACCGATTCCATGCGAATCTTTGAACCCGAGTGCGGTCTGGAGACAACGGTTGCCATGCCGATATCTTTGGCAGAGACCAAGAATTTTACTCTGCATGAAGGGCTGGATACCATCACGCTTTCTTGCGGAGAAACCGTGATCGCATCTGTTACGTACTCCGAAGATGGCTATTTGGCCTTTTGCGGAGCTGACGGTGTCGTGAAGGCGGAGACAAACGAGTGTAAATTATATACCTCGGGATACTTCTCGCTGGATATGCGGGATATCGACGGCTACGTCGATAATGTGATCTTCACCAACGTGGAGGAGACTCGCAACATTCCCGAAGCAGAGGAGCTCCGCAAGATCGATTATTCCACTTGGACGGCTCACGATGCCTTGGACCGCACTGTGGCCGATCATACCGAGACGGGCGATCCCAAGGACAACCGCTACGTAGGCCTGTTCTACTTCCTTTGCTGGGTCGGTGCAGGCGTGCATGTACAGGATAATACCAAGCTATACCTGGAGTTGGGCGCAGAGGAAACCATCAAGTATATCGAGAACAATGGCGGCGAAGCCTATTGGGCAGAGCCCTACTTCGGCTACTACATCAATACCGATACTTGGGTGTATCGCAAGCACGCCTATATGCTGGAACAAGCAGGTGTGGACTTCATCTATCTGGACGTTTCCAACGCTGAGGTATTCATCCCCGGTCATACCGCTCTGTTCGATACCTGGTTGGAAATGCGGAAAGAGGGCATTGATACTCCCCAGATCGTGTTCTTCAACGGAGATACCCCCGCTACCTTCCAGTCCAATATGCAGAAGCTGTTCACTACGGTTTATTCCGACGAGAACTGGGATAAGTACAGCGAGCTGTTCTTCATGTGGGAAGGAAAGCCCTTGGTTTTCGGAAATTATTCCGGCCTGTCTGGTACCACCAAGAAGCAAGTGGACGAGAAATTCACTGTTCGCGGAAGCTGGGCTTGGACCGATGCGGATAACTACTGGGCATGGTTGCAGGAATATATCTATAAGCCTGATTCGGGTACCCGTAAGGTACAACTGAAAAACGGAGGCTGGGGACGCGATGGAGAGGGAAACTTTGAATCCTTGGCAGTTGCTATGGGTCATCATCCCACTATGAGCAAGGGCCGTAGCTTCGTCAACAATCGCGAGCCTAACAATGGCAAGGGTGACATGGAGTTCTCCTCCGTAGAGCAAGCAGGGAAGGGACTCTGCTTTGAATCCCAGTTCGGTGCGGTCAACTATCTCGTCAACGAGAATATTGCCGCTGATGATCCCTTCGTCATGATGATCACGGGCTGGAATGAGTGGATCGCGGGATGCTTCCATTCGGACAATGCCCAGAACATGGCGAATACTACGGCTAAATTTACCTATGTGGATCAGTTCAACTGTGAATTCTCCCGCGACGGTGAGCCCATGCGGAATCAGGACGGCTACGGTATCGGAGATAATTACTACTACCAGATGGTGGATTATATCCGTCAGTTCAAGGGTATTGGTGCAACTCCCGTTGCCGATCATCAGACCTCGGTTAATATCTATGATCTGTCCACTTGGGATGCCATCGAACTGACATACATGGATTCCCTCTACGACGTAGAGCATCGGAATACCGTCAGTTACGATGCGGATTTCCGCTATATCAATAATACCGGCCGTAACGATTTTGAATACGCCAAGGTTTCTCAGGATGAGAACAATCTGTACTTCCTGGTCAAGACCTCTCACGATATCATCATTGACAACAATACTGAGTGGATGAACCTCTACCTCAATGTGGACGGCGACGTAACGACCGGTTGGGAGGGATATGATTACATTCTGAACCGCGACCGTGATTCCTTTGTCGTAACCGTGGAAAAATTTAAGGATAACTCCTTTGAGTCCGAGGTCGTAGGTGGTGCATACTACTGTATCAATGGCGCGTATATGACTGTCCGCCTTTCCAAGAATCTGTTGGGGATTCATGGTAAACTGGAAAAAATGATCTTCAAATGGTCGGACAACTCGGTAAAGAACGGCGATCCCATGGCCTTTATGGATCTGGGTGATACGGCTCCCGACAATCGTTTTGGCTATACGTATATTTGCGATACGTATGAAACAACGCCCGTTGAGAAGACCGTTCTGGTGACCGAAGAGGGAACGGCTCTTTCAAACGGCGCCGCGGTTCAAAAGCCTTCGACTGATTTGGATATTTCGATCAAGGACACGGTGATCGACGTGCTTTATGATATGGACACCATAAAAGCAGGTACGTTCGTTGAAAATACACCCATTGCCGAACAATTTGAGCTCGCAAAGGGTACGAACAACTGTACGGTTCAGGTGATGAAGGGGAATACCGGGAATTATCTGCGTCTGAAAGGTTACTGTGATCTCCGTACCTGGAATGACGTGGAGGGTTCCTATGAATTTTCTTCTGATATTCACATGGTGGATTACGGGAATAGCGCTGTATATATTCGTGGCGAAATGCCCGGTGCGTATGTTCCTAAGAACCCGGCGAACTTCAACGTGGATCAGGTATTCAATTATTTTGAATGGGATTGGTATGCTGAAAATGGTGGCCGCACGCACGGCGGTTCCTCCACCGCAGGCTCGGGTGTCGGTATTTATCCCGAGCCCAATGCGATTACTATCCGTATCAAGCGTTATGCCGCCGACGGCTTGGGTGTCGCTTCTGCCTCCTATAAATTCCCCTACGACGGTAAATTCCAACCTGACGAGAACGGTTGGTTCAAGCTCCGTGTGGTGGATGATTGCGAGAGAATGTCGATCTATTTCAACGATGTGCTCATGTGCTCGGTCAAGCTTGAGAATCCCGGCGTGGTGTATGAGAGCGACGGTACCGGACAGGAGTACTACGGGAAAGCTATTCTGTGCGATGCAACCGGAAAAGAAGTGCTGACAGTGGAGAATACCCGTATTAACTCCGCAGGTTCTCAGATCGCTTTGACTACGAGAAATCAGACCATGGAGTGCGCAAATCTCTATATTGCCTACGCTTCCCAAATTGCCGATGGAAGCCGTGTGGAGACTCTTTTGGGAGGGAACTACTCTGAGGTAACCTACGTTCCCGATCAGCATCTTGTGAATACCCTGAATTTGGGTCAGGCATCCCCTGACGAGGAAGAAACTACCTCCGATGGTGCCGGCGAGGAGACCGTCGACCAAAATGGAGCGAACGGTGGAGAGGGTATGACTACTACGGATCCGACTCAAAAGGAGAAGGGATGTAAATCGGTCGTGATTGCGCCGATTGCGTTGCTCATGACGGCAGTCGGATGCATTCTGATCAGGAAACGTAGAGAGTAAAAATATTTAAAACGAAAAAGGAACCCCTTTATGAGGGTTCCTTTTTCCTGCTTACTTGGATTCAAAAAATGGAGTGCCGTCCCGCAGCTTCATCACAATCTGATCGCCTTCTTTAATTTCCCCTTTCAGCATCCCGTGTGCCAACGGTTCTTCAATGAGCCTTACAGCCGCACGTCGTAAAGGACGGGCACCGTAAAGTGGATTGTGGCCTTCTTTGGTCAAGCGTGATATAATATCTTCTGAAAAGGTAATATCAATGCCCAAACTTTTTACTCGCGCCCCGATTTCTTCCAACAACATAGATGCGATGCGGTGTATCTCACTTTCACCCAACCGTTGAAAAATAACGATCTCATCAATACGGTTGATAAATTCCGGGCGAAGGGATGATTTGAGTGCACTCAGCATTTGCTCACGATCCTGATCGGAGGCATTTCCCGTGGCGAATCCTACGGATTTGTGCGCGAACCCTCCGGCACCCAAATTGGAGGTCATGATGATGACGGTGTTTCGGAAATCTACCTTCCGTCCTTGCGAATCGGTGAGGGTACCGTCATCCAACACCTGCAAGAGAATGTTGAATACGTCAGGATGTGCCTTTTCCAGCTCGTCAAACAGAATAACGGAATAGGGTTGGCGGCGGACACGCTCTGTGAGCTGACCGCCCTCCTCATGCCCGACATATCCGGGAGGAGAACCAATGAGACGTGACACACTGTGTTTCTCCATATATTCGGACATATCGAAACGGAGCAAAGCTTTTTCTGTTCCGAACATGGCCGTCGCCAAAGCACGGGTCAATTCGGTTTTGCCCACGCCGGTTTGTCCCAAGAAAATAAAAGACCCTATGGGACGCCGTGGGTCTTTCAACCCCAAACGGCCTCTCCGTATGGCACCGGCCACAGCCGAAACGGCAGAGTCCTGACCGATCACCTTTTCTTTTAATTGCTCCTCCAAATGAAGCAGTCGTTCACTCTCGCTTTCCATCAGACGTGATACGGGAATCCCTGTCCATTCGGTCACGACGTCTGCCACGTCAGCCGCTGTTACCGCATCATCATCAATACCGTGGTTGTGAGGTCGCTGAGTCCAGGTATCTTTGGCCTGATCGAATGCTGCTTGCTTGGTAATTTCCTCGTCTCTGAGTTTAGCCGCCCGTTCAAATTCCTGTGCTTTGATCGCTTCTTCCTTTTCCCGTGCAATGGCGGATAATTCATCCTCCAATTGCTTCAGATCAGGTGGAGTGGTCAAATGAGAGATTCGCAGAGCCGCCGCAGTTTCATCGATCAGATCGATGGCTTTGTCCGGAAGAAATCGATCCGGAATATACCGCACAGACAGTTTGATTGCGGCACGCAGTGCCTCATCCGTGATTTTCATGCCATGATGTGCCTCGTATTTGGGACGGAGTCCCAGAAGAATACGGAATGTTTCTTCTTCATTCGGCTCGCTGACGGTGATTGATTGGAATCGACGTTCCAAAGCTGCGTCTTTTTCAATGTGAAGTCGATATTCATCGATTGTGGTAGACCCGATAACCCTAATTTCTCCGCGAGCAAGAGCGGGCTTCAGGATATTGGCGGCGTCCACAGCTCCTTCGGCTGCACCTGCGCCTACAATGGTATGGAGTTCATCGATGAAGAGGATTACAGAAGGGTGCTTACGCACCTCGTTCATGATGCTTTTTAACCGATCTTCAAATTCCCCTCGGTATTTGGCTCCTGCGATCATGCCGGGCAGGTCAATGGTTATGATGGAGCGGTCTTTTAAGCTTTCGGGGACGTTACCTTCAATAATCCGTTGCGCGAGCCCTTCTACAACGGCGGTTTTTCCGACGCCGGGTTCTCCAATCAGACAGGGGTTATTTTTTTGTCTTCTGGACAGTATGCGGATCAGACGTGCCGTTTCAAGATCCCGCCCGATGATGGGGTCAAGCTTGCCGTTGCGTGCTTTAGCAGTCAGGTCTCGGCCGTATTTAGACAAGGTAGGCATGCCGGGAATGTGTTCCTCGGATGTTTCATTCTCCCGTGCGTTTTCTCGTCGTCCACTTCGTATTTCATCCCGGGAATGTTCTTCTCGGTATCGACTGTTCGTGCGGGAATTCGAATCCGTATTCCTGCCGAACCCGTCGGACAAGTTATTCCCGGGCGTTGTGGTCAAAAAGTTGGTAACATCCTGTCGTAATTCTTCCGGAGAGATTCCTACCGATTCCAAAAGCCGTACCGCCACACAGTTGGGTTCCTCCAATAGCGCCAGAAGTAAATGTTCCGTACCTACGTAGGACTGGCCGCAACGGGAAGCCTCCGTGGCAGAATCCAGGATGATCTTTCGCACCCGCGGGGTCATATCAGAAGGAGAAACACGACTTTCTGCGCCTGCTCCGGATAAATCAATGATTGCTGCCCGATATTTTTCCTCGTTAACGCCTCGTACTGTCATGAGTTTATGGGCGATGCCGTCTTTTTCTTTTAGAAGTCCAAGCAGCAAATGTTCGGATCCGATGTAAGTGTGTCCTAAGGCGGATGCCTCTCGCAATGCGCCGTTTAATGCGTTTTGCGCTCTCATTGTAAACCGATTGGTCATGTTCATCTCCTTTTCACCGCATGGAGCGGTATCGTATACTTTTTGCCATCATGCCCCGAAAAGCTGTTCTTTAACCACCTTTGCACGAAGAATTTCACGGTCAAGATCCTGTTTAATAGGTGAGTCTGTTCCCAACGACAATGTGGCGGGCATGCCTTCGATCAAAAGAGCGGTCATTGTTTCAACTCGTGCTTCATTCAAGCCCATGGAGGCGCCTAAACGCAGGTCGGTCAATTTGTCCAGCATTTCGGAAGTCGTTAAGGTATGTGCGAAGCGCAATATGCCTTCAGCACGCAGGAGACGATCGGTCAGCTTGTCCCGTTCAGCGCCTGCGACGGCGGTACGAAGATTCCTTTCGCTTTCCATGATTTCCGATACAGCATTGCTCAGTCGATCCACTATTTCTTCTTCCGTCGATCCCATCGTGATCCGATTGGACAGCTGGTACAGGCATCCGGCCGGTGTTGTGCCTTCTCCGTAAATTCCACGAAGGAGCAATCCCATCTGTCCCAACTGTAAGGACAAAGACTCCATTCGTCCGCATGCTGTCAGCATGGGAAGACAAAGCATCACGGATGCGCGCATGGCCGTACCTAAATTGGTAGGGCATTCCGTTAAATATCCAAGCTTTTGATCGAAAGCCAGCGTAAATGCGCCGTCGAGTAATGTCTCTATTTTGCATGCGCCGGTATATGCATCTCGCAGGGAAAGACCCGAAAGAATGCATTGCAAACGAATATGATCCTCCTCGCAAACCATGACAGAAAGATTACAGGGTTCATTCAGAAATAGTGCGTGGGGAAGACTTTCCCGTACGAAAACGGGACTGGCATAATGCTTTTCAACCAACGATTGTGCAGTGATACGGGAAATATCGGCAAAATCGATCCGTGAAAAGCCGTTTTTTTCCAAAATGCTTCCAACACGGTTGATGATGTCTTTGGCGCGGGGGGCATCCAGACGTGAGATGAAAGGATATTCCATAAGATTACGTGCAAAGCGAACCCGCGTGCTGATGACGATGTCCTGATCATTTCCGGGAATATGATACCATGCCATATGTTTATCCCCCTGTTAAAGTGTGGCTTCAAGAGCGCGGATTTCGTCCCGCAATCCAACGGCTAATTCAAATTTTTCACATGCGACAGCTTCTTTCAACTGTTTTTTCAAACCGGCCAGCCGATTTATTGTTTCCATACGGAGACGGTATCCCAAAGATGTCTGTCCGGTATGAACGGTGTTTCCGTGAGCACAACGAATGGAGGCGGCTAATTCCTTGGAAAAAGTGTCATAACAAGCCGCACAGCCGACTTTCCCGCTTTTGCTGATATCCTCTATCGTGGCTCTGCATACAGGACATGACCGCATGGATGCGGGGTCTGTTTCCGTGAGATGATGATTGACGGAGTGGAGGGGAAGATTGAAAAGATCATCCGCCAAGAAGAAGGGCGATATCCAACCCGCAACCGCAGAGCTGATCTCCTCCAGTTCTCCGGCTTGCTCCAGTATTTCGGCACATTCTCCGCAAAGGCGTAGAGCCTTGATCCTCCCTCCGATATTTTCGCGGTAAAATACCGTGGCTTTTTTCTTATTGCAACGTTCACATAGCATCATGCATATTCCTTTCTGATTGCGAATTATATCATTAATTCGGTTTTCTCTCCCATTATACTCCATAAAACGTGCGAAAAACGTCACAATAACCCGCTTGGAAAACTTTTTTGATCGTAGGGAATTCCTTGTACATTCACATGGAGTTCATAACTCCATGATATAATATACTAATTGATTATGGAATCATCTGTGAGCCTTACACACAGTAAGAAAGGAAATACACATGAGCAAAAAACAACCGGCTACCTGCCCCGTGCGAAAGACTTCCATCGGCGGTCAGGCGCTTATGGAGGGTATCATGATGCGGGGGCCTAAGACCACCGCCATGGCCGTCCGCAACCCCCAAGGAGAGATCGTTTTGGAGACCTTTCCTACTGTGGGCAAACCCCGCCCCGCTATCTGCCGCTGGCCCATCATCCGCGGTATCTTCGGCTTCATCGACTCCATGACCTTCGGCTACAAGTGCCTCATGCGCTCCGCAGAAATCTCGGGACTTGAGGAGATCGAGGCCGAGATGGAAAAGGAAAAGGCCGAGAAGAAGGCCGCCAAAAAGGCCGCCAAGGAGGCCAAAAAGAACGCCAAGAAGGGGATCACCCCCGAAGAGCCCGCCGTGGCTGAAGCCGTAGCCGAGACCCCTGCCGAGGCCGAGACCGTAACCGAGACTCCCGCCGAGGCCGTACCCGCGGAGACCGTCGCGGATATTCCCGTAGCCGAAACCGAGGCCGAGAATGCCGCCGAGGCCACCGAGACCGCCAAGGCCACCGAGGCGGCCGAAGCTCCCGCCAAGAAGGAAGAGAAGAAGGAATCCGCCATGATGACCGTCCTTATGGTGGTGTCCATGGTCTTCGCCTTTGCCATCATGATCGGCCTGTTCTTCTTCCTCCCCTCCTTCCTGTACAAGGACGTGCTGGAGGCTCGTGTAGAAGGCTTCCCCCAGAACAACCGCTTTTTGCAGTCCATCCTCACCACCTCCTTTCGCCTGCTCCTGCTCATCGGGTATATGTCCCTCATGCTCCTCATGAAGGACATCCGCCGCACCTTCCAGTTCCACGGCGCCGAGCATAAGACCATCTTCTGCTACGAGCATGGCAAGGAGCTGACCGTAGAGAACATCCGCATGGAGCGCCGCTTCCATCCCAGATGCGGCACCTCTTTCCTGGTCATCATGGTGCTGGTGGGCATCCTCATCGGCTTCTTCATCCCCGCGACCCTCGATAAGTGGGTGCTGACCGCCATCAAGCTGGCCATCATGCCCCTCGTCATGGGTATCGGCTACGAGCTGATCAAGTTCTGCGGCCGCCACGACAACTGGCTGACCCGCATCATCGCCGCCCCCGGCCTGTGGTTCCAGCGCATCACGGTTCTGGAGCCTGACGACGCCATGATCGAGTGCGCCATCGCCGCCATGAAGGAAGCCATTCCCGACGACGACAGCGACCGCGTGTAAGGGAATATTCGGTTATATTTTCTCCGTTTTTCGGATACACTAACCTCATCAACAGCATAGAAAGGGAATCACTATGAAGCTCATCATCTGCAAGAACTACGACGAAATGTCCGCCGCCGCCGCCGAGATCGTGGCCGACGTCATGAAGGCTGACCCCGCCTGCGTGCTGGGTCTGGCTACCGGCTCCACCCCTGTGGGCATGTACAAGAAGCTCATCGAGAAGAATCAGGCGGGCGAGATCGACTTCTCCAAGGTCACCACCGTCAACCTCGACGAGTACTACCCCATCTCCCCCGAAAACGACCAGTCCTACCGCTACTTCATGAACGAGAACCTGTTCAACCACGTCAACATCGACAAGACCCGTACCTTCGTCCCCGACGGTCAGGCCGCCGATCCCGTAGCCGCCTGCGAGGCCTACGAGGAGATCGTGGCATCCGTGGGTGCCGCCGACATTCAGGTGCTGGGTATCGGTCAGAACGGCCACATCGGCTTCAATGTGCCCGACTCCCCTCTGGAGGTCAAGACCCACGTCACGGGCCTCACCGAGTCCACCATCAAGGCCAACGCCCGCTTCTTCGCCTCCGAGGCCGACGTCCCCACCAAGGCTCTGACCATGGGTATCGGCACCATTCTGGGTGCCAAGAAGATCATCATTCTGGCCAACGGTGCCGCCAAGCACGATGCCATTGCCAAGATGCTGGCAGGGAAGCTGGATACCTCCTGCCCCGCCTCCATGCTCAATCTTCACCGTGATGTTACCGTCATTTGTGATGAGGCGGCTTACAACGGATAACTGTTTCTATTAGACACACCCGAAGGGGCGTGCCTGTGTGCGCCCACGGGGGTCTTTTTCCCGTGACGGCGGTACGGGCGCGCCTTTTTGTGATTTGTGATACAGAGGTACACAGATTAAGATTCTTCCCCAACATCTCCCAATCCCCCACCTGCATAGGCTACCCCTCCCATGGCAAATACTTCTCCCATCTCAAAAAACGGGAGATTTGCCATGTATCACAGCAAGGTTATCATATGCGGTGTCAATACTTCCAAATTAAAGGTGCTGACCGAGGAAGAAAAAAAGGCCCTCATGAAGCGCGTCCGAGAGGGGGATGGGGAGGCACGGCAGGAGATGATCACGGGGAATCTTCGCCTCGTCCTCTCCATCGTGCAACGCTTCACGGGGCGTAAGGAGAATCCTGACGATCTCTTTCAGGTCGGATGCATCGGACTCATAAAGGCGGTGGATAACTTCGATATTGACAAAGAAGTCATGTTCTCCACCTACGCCGTCCCCATGATCATCGGGGAGATCCGCCGCTTTCTGCGGGACTCTGCTTCCGTACGCATCAGTCGCTCTGTTCGCGATTTGGCGTATAAATCCCTCCAGGCGCGGGACGAGCTTTCTGCCGCGTTGGATCGAGATCCCACTCCGGAAGAAATCGCCGCGCATATAGGAACAACACGAGAGCAGGTCGTAAACGCTATGGAAGCTATCGTAGAGCCCATTTCCCTTTACGAGCCCGTTTTCAGCGAGAACGGGGACTCCCTCTACGTGATCGATCAGCTCTCCGATACCTCCCGCGATTCCACCGATGAGTCTTGGTTGGAAAACATCGCCCTCCGCGAGGCTGTTCACACCCTGACGCCACGCGAGCAAAAAATCATCCATCTCCGCTATTACAAGGACAAGACCCAGATGGAGATTGCCACCGAAATCGGTATATCCCAAGCCCAGGTGTCTCGCGTAGAGAAGGCGGCACTGGAGAAACTACGCAAACAATTGTAACCGAAAAAAGGCGGGACTTGCTCCCGCCGAATCGGGAATATGAACATAAATTAAGGAATATTCCAACATGAAATATCTACTTACATGGTTCAAACGGGAATTCGAGGATATGCGCATACTTCTGCGCTCCATTCCCGCTACGGTGGTGACCCTCTTCGTGGTCTCGGTCATCTGCATGAACCTGCTGGCCAACAAGACCCTCCTTCAACTTCCTTGGATCGCGCTGGATGGCGGCATCCTCATCTCCTGGCTGTCCTTCATGTGTATGGATATCATTACCAAGCACTTCGGTCCCGGCGCCTCCAACCGCATATCCGTCTTGGCCTGCGGCATTAACCTTCTGACCTGTCTGATCTTCTTCATTGCCGCCGCTATTCCTTCCAACGCAGGGGACTATTCCGCCTTTGACGGTATTTTCGGCGGTACATGGTTCATCTTGCTGGGTAGTACTGTGGCGTTCCTGGCCTCTGCCGTGTTGAACAATACGCTGAACTGGCTGATTGGAAAGAGCTTTCGCAAGAATCCCGACGGGAAGCTGGCCTATGCCATGCGCACCTACGTTTCCACCTTTATCGGGCAGTTCTTCGATAATTTCCTGTTCTCCATCATCGTTTTCACCGTGTTCGCACCCATTTTCTGGGACGGCTTCTGTTGGACGCCCCTCCAATGTGCCATGTGCGCCCTGACGGGAGCTGTGGCTGAGGTCATCATGGAGATCATTTTCTCCCCCATTGGCTATCGCATGGTGAAAAAATGGAGGGAAAACAACGTGGGTAAAGAGTATTTGGAACACATAGAAAGGAATCGCGTATGAAGATCCTCATAACCGGCACCACCCAAGGCATTGGCCGCGCCATCGCGGTAAAATTCCTGAACGAGGGTCATACTGTCATCGGTATCGATCGGCAGAAGGGAAGTATCGACCACGAAAAGTATACCCACTATGAGTGCGATATCCGAGATAAGGCGCATTTGCCCGCCATTGAAGGCGTGGAGATCCTTATCAACAACGCGGGCACCCAGAACGAGGACGATATCGATATCAACCTCAAAGCCCTCATCCATATGACCGAGACCTACGGCATCCAACCCGCCATTAAGTCCATTCTCCACATCGGCTCGGCCAGCGCCCACACGGGAGCGGAGTTCCCCCTCTACTGCGCATCCAAAGGCGGTGTTTTAGCCTACACCAAGAACGTGGCTATGCGGGTCGCCCGGTACGGCGCCACCTGCAACAGCCTCGATCCGGGCGGTGTCATTACCCCCCTCAACGACTGCGTGCTGAATGACCCCGACCTCTGGGCGCAGATCATGGAGGAGACCCCCCTGAAGAAGTGGGCGACTCCCGAAGAAATGGCGGATTGGGCGTATTTTCTCACCGTTACGAACACCTTCTGCACGGGGCAGAGTATTCTGGTGGACGGCGGTGAATCCATCAACTATCATTTTGTCTGGAAGGACGAATAAATAACCGAAAGGCAGGTACATACCATGAGCAAGCATTTCAAACTCATTCTCCCCGACTCCGGCCGCGACATCTACATGCCCAGAAAATCCCAGTCCTGGGGTTACCGTTACGGCCCCACCATCATGGTGGAGGACGGCGTCTGCCACGCTTGGTTCGCCTCTCCCGGTGACTGCTATGAGGCCGACTGGTTCACCTACCGCAAGTCCGTTGATGGCGGAAAAACCTGGACGGACGAAAAGATGGTCATGGCACCCGTTCCTGACTCCATGGACTGGTTCTCGGTCTGCGATCCCGCCGTTATCAAGTACGGCGAGTACTACTACATCGGCTACACCTCCACCGTCTTCGCTAACGGCGGCGGCGTGTGCAATAACGGATTCATCGGCCGCTCCAAGTCCCCCGAGGGTCCCTTTGAGCGCTGGAACGGAGCAGGCTGGGGCGAGACCCGCGAAACTGCTGACGGTACGCTGAACTGGCTGGGTAAGCCCGCCCCCGTCATCTACTACGACGAGGACTGGCACAACTGGGGCGCGGGTGAATTCTCCTTCGTCATCAAGGATGAGACCATTTACATTTACTATACCTGGACCTCCAAGGATCGTGATGGAAAGCCCATCGGAGAGACCCGCGTGGCCACCGCCAATATTACCGACGAGAACTGGCCCGGAGCGCTCACCTATCACGGCATGGCTTCCAAGCGAACAGGTGGAGGGAACGACTCCTACGACGTAGTGTACTGCGAGGATCTGGGTAAGTTTATCGCCCTGTCCACCGACCGCCGTTTCACCGCCGCCAGCGTTCTCGCTGTTTATGAGTCCGACGACGGCCTGCGCTTTACCCGTGTGAACAGCATCAAGGTCAATACAGGCTGGATGTGCCACAACTGCGGTATTTCGGGGGATGCACAGCACCATATCAAGTCGGGAGATACCATGCTTCTGGCCTATGCTTACGGTAATCAGTGGGGCTGCTGGGGTACCCGCCTCCACGACTACTCCTTCGAGGCTATGGAGGCTGACTTCTACGACGAAACTCCCTTCGAGAATCTCCACCACGAGATCGAGAAACTGGACGATCCTACCGAGTTCAAGCCCTCCATGCTCTACCTGGCAAAGCCCCATTTCCGCCGCCTTCGCGTCGGTGAGACGGTTGAGATCCCCATGATGACGGGCGACGTGACCTACGCCATGCGCCCTGTGGAGGGCGAGGTTGCCTACTTCGATTACGATCCCGCCATCCTCTCCATTGAGAACGGAAAGGCCACCGCTCTGGCCGAGGGTTATACCTACGTTCGCGCTACCTATCAGGATCTTTTCTGCGAGTTCCTTGCCTACGTGGACAATGCCCGTCCCCATGTCGATCCCGATTGGAAGCCTCATCCCGAGAAGGAAGTCGTTACATTCATTCCCCTCATCACGACCTATACTGCCTCTCTTGCCAAGCGCGAAATGAAGCAGATCCGCGGTTTGGCCACTTACGCCGACGGCACCTGGTTTGAACTCTGCGGCAACGACGGTGTGACCTACGAGAACCATACCCCCGACCTTTTCGAAATCCGTTCTGATGGCAACGTCCTTCCTACGGGAAATGTTGGCGAAGGGAAGATCACGGTTCGTTGCGGCGCTCATGCTTTTGACGTAGCGTTCAACGTGATCGCATAAAAAAGAGAATTTTTTGCAAAAATCGCGGAATGTTCACAAAAATAGTGTATATATTTCTTAAGATTTATAGTATAATATTATGAATCTATACGGACGAGGTGATTTCCCATGAATCAGCAACCGAAATATCACAGAATTCTCCTCAAGCTCTCGGGTGAAGCCCTGGCAAACGGTCAGAAGGACAGCATTCTGGACTTCTCGTTTATCGATCGGGTAGCCGCCGTTCTGAAAAAGTGTCTGGCCGCAGGTGTCGAAATCGGCATCGTCGTGGGCGCCGGTAATATCTGGCGCGGCGTGACGGGATCCGTCAAAATGCAGCGTACCCGCGCCGACCATATGGGCATGTTGGCTACCACCATGAACGCCATCGCTCTCTCCGATGCGTTTATCCGAAACGGTATGGACGCCACCGTTATGTCCGCCGTGGAAATGGATACCTACGCTGACCACTATACCGCGAGACACGCCGATCGACTCCTGAAGGAAGGGAAGATCGTCATCTTTGCAGGCGGTACGGGTTCCCCCTACTTCTCCACCGACACAGGTGCCGCGCTTCGCGCCGCCGAGATTGGGGCTGACGCCATTCTCATGGCCAAGAACATTGACTACATCTACACCGCAGATCCCAGAAAAGACCCCACTGCGACTCCCATCTACGATGTGACCTACGCCGAGATCATCGAAAAGAATCTCCGCGCCTTCGATATGTCCGCCGTGATCTTCTGCCAGGACAACAACATTGAGTCCTACGGCTTCGGTCTGGCTGATCCCGAAAACATCTACCGCGCCGTCATGGGTGAGCCCGTTGGCACGCGGATGCACAATTGAGCGGGTTCTGCCCGCATCCGCTTGAAATCATTTGCAAAAGATTTCAAGACTTCAAAAGCTTTTCAAGCAGATTTGAAAAGGTTTGTAATGATAAGCAAATCATAAACGAAAACAGGAACATAGAAAGGAAACACCACCATGAAGTACAACACCAAAGCACTTGAAGGCAGAATGGAAAAGGCCATTGCCTCATACGAGAACAACCTCGCCGACGTCCGCGCAAGCCAGGCTAACGCAGGCGTCCTCAACCGCGTCACTTTCGACTATTACGGCGCCGCAACCCCCATCAAGGACATGGCCGCCATTTCCGTATCCGATGCCCGCACCCTGGTCATCACCCCCTACGATAAGTCCACCCTGAAGGCTATGGAGAAGGCTATCCAGATCTCTGACGTGGGTATCAACCCCCAGAACGACGGTACCGTACTCCGCCTCGTATTCCCCCAGCTGACCGAGGAGCGCCGTAAGGCTCTCGCTAAGCAGGTCAAGGGCATGGGCGAGGAGGCTAAGGTTGCTCTCCGTAACATCCGCCGCGACGCTATGGACGAGACCAAGAAGGCCAAGAAGGACAGCACCATGACTGAGGACGAGGTCAAGGACGCCGAGAAGGCCATTCAGGATGTTACCGATAAGTTCATCAAGAAGATTGACGTTCTCACCTCCGCCAAGGAGAAGGAGCTTATGGCGATCTGATCGCGCATCGCGATACTCGAATATCTGATACGCAAAGGGCGGGCGGAAAAGCCCGCCCTTTCACGCACAGAAAGGGAAGCAATATGCCTCTTTTTGAAAAAGACAATAAGAAAACCGCCGCAGTCAAGGTCGACGACAGCTTCCGCCATATCGCCTTCATCATGGACGGTAACGGCCGCTGGGCGAAAAAGCGGGGAATGCCCCGAGAATACGGCCATAAGGCAGGTGCTGAAACCTTCCGCAAGATCTGCTCCTACTGCCACGAGATCGGCTTTAAAGCTGTGACGGTCTACGCCTTCTCCACCGAAAACTGGAAGCGTCCCCAGCATGAGGTGGATGCCATCATGAATCTTTTGGGAAGCTTTTTGGATGAACTTATGCGGGATCATGAAAAATATCGAAACCGTATTCGATTCATCGGGGATACGTCGGTGCTCACCCCCGTGTTGAAGGAAAAGATCGCCTACGCCGAGTCTCTGAATCCCGATTCCGATAGAATAATCAATATTGCCCTCAACTACGGAGGCCGCGCCGAATTGGCGCATGCCTTCAATAGCCTCGTTGCCGACGGAAAGACTACCGTTACCGAGGAGGATATATCCAATGCCCTGTACACCGTTGAGAGCGGTGATCCGGATATGATCGTTCGTACGGGCGGTGATCTCCGCATTTCTAATTTCTTGCTCTGGCAGGCCGCCTATGCCGAGCTGTACTTTACCGACAAGCTTTGGCCCGATCTGACGTCCTCCGATGTGGACGATATGGTTCGCGATTTTTATTCCCGCAAACGCCGCTACGGCGGTCTTTAACAGCAATTATCCCATCAATTACTGACTAATCAGAAAGACAGGTATAATACCATGTTGAAACGAATATTGACAGGCATTGTGGCCTTCTGCTTTATTCTTGTGCCGGTTGTCTTCTTTGCCGACACAATCGTTCTACCTATTGCAGTTGCCATTTTTGCATTGATTGCAACGTACGAAATCCTGCATTGCGTGGGTTTACATAAGAATATCTGGTTGTCTGTTCCGCTTTACGTCATGGCTGCAGGATTACCCTTTGGTTTGTGGTATTGCGGGATGCAGATCGTGGAATTGATGGCTCTTTTGCTCTGCATTCCCCTTCTCTGTATGCTGGCTGCGGCTGTTTTCTCTCACGGAAAAGCCGATATCCGCGATGTTTCCACCGCGTTTATGCTGTGGGTCTATACTGTGATGGGCTTTTTGGGACTCATTTTTATCCACAACCTTGTAACCGGTGGCGAGTATTTTTACCTGCTTACCCTCGTAGGCGCGTGGATGACGGATATTTTCGCATATTTTGTCGGAGTTCTTTTTGGGAAACACAAGCTTATCCCTGACGTCAGCCCCAAGAAAACTATCGAAGGCGCCGTAGGCGGTATGGTGTTCTGTACGCTGGGCTTCGTAGGTTTTGGTCTTTTGTATAACCATTTCTGGATCGTGGAGGGAAGCTCTGCTCTGCCGATATGGTTCATGGCCATCATGGGTCTCTTTGTGTCGATCGTTTCTCAAATCGGAGACCTCTCCCTGTCTCTCCTCAAGCGCAAGTACGGTATCAAGGATTTCGGCAAGATTTTCCCCGGTCACGGCGGCGTTTTGGATCGTTGCGATTCAGTTTTAGCCGTGTCCATCATCTTGTGGATCTTCTTTTCTCTCGGAGTTTTTTAACGGAATACGCGTATGATGATCCATTCAAATTATCCTGATCTCATTGTTCTCGGCTCCACCGGCTCGGTCGGGGAGCAAGCCCTGGATGTTGCTCGTGCTCACGGCATCCGTGTCCGCGGCGTGACCGCTCACAAGAGTGTTGCCGCTGTGGAAGCGCAGATTCGAGAATTCCATCCCGATTTCGCGGTTTTGACCGACGAGGCCTCTGCAGTCGATCTGGCAACCCGCGTGGCCGACACTGATACAAAAATTCTTGCAGGTTTTGCGGGCATTACCGAAATGCTCCATACGGCAAAAACCGAGAATCCACTCGGAATCACCGTGGAAAACTCAATCCTGGGCGAAGCCGGACTTCTGCCCACGTTAGAAACCCTCAAAGCGGGGCATAAATTGGCTCTTGCCAACAAAGAATCTCTTGTAGTGGGTGGTGAGCTGGTCATGTCTCTCGCCCGTGAAAAGGGAACCACCATCCTTCCCGTGGACAGCGAGCATTGCGCCATATTCCAATGCCTGCGTGCAGGGCGAAACGAGGAGATCAAAAAGATTCTCCTCACCGCATCAGGTGGCCCCTTCTACGGCTATACCCAAGAGCAGCTTCGCTCGGTTACAAAGGCTATGACCCTGAATCACCCGACCTGGAAAATGGGTGCCAAGATCACGGTTGATTCTGCGACTTTGATGAATAAAGGCTTTGAGATGATCGAAGCCGTCCACCTTTTTGGTGTAACGCCGCAACAGGTGGAGGTGATTGTTCATCGCGAAAGCATGATTCATTCCATGGTGGAATATATTGATCATAGCATCATCGCCCAGATGTCGGTACCGGATATGCGGCATTGTGTCCAGTACGCCTTGACCCACCCCCGCCGTCTCCCCGCTGAGGGAACGCTTCGTGAGGCGGATCTGTTCGCTTTGGGTAAACTCACCTTTGGTCGCCCTGATACTACGGTGTTCCCTCTGTTGGCATTGGCCGGCGATTGCATCGCCGCAGGCGGCGCACTCCCTTGCGCCCTGAACGCCGCAAATGAGGTCGTCGTAGCCGCTTTCCTGGATGAATCCATCCGTTTCTGCGACATCCCGGAGCTGGTCACCCGAACCGTGGAGGATCTGCGCTACGTTGCTGATTGGCACACCTATGAGCAACTCGTAGAGGCTGATGTACTTGCACGAGAGATGGCCAAACGGCTCCTGTGATCTGCCCGTATTCCATTTACATTTCGTTTCCCTTTGGAGGTAATTCCATCCTATGATGGCTTTTTTCAGTTTCCTTTTTTATTTGCTTATTACGGTGTTTCTTATGGGCATTCTCGTTTTTGTCCATGAGTTGGGACACTATCTGACTGCACGCGCTTGCCATGTTACCATTTACGAGTTTGCCATTGGTATGGGTAAGCGTATTGCCGGTTTCACATCCAAAAAGACAGGCATTCAATATTCCTTGCGCCTGTTCCCCGTAGGTGGCTACGTGTCTATGGCGGGAGAAGATGAAACCAAGGAAGGCGAAGAGGATGATCCCAACGCTTTTAATAAAAAGAATGTCTGGCAACGCATCATCATTTTGGTTGCAGGAGCCGGCATGAATGTTCTCACAGGCTTTTTGGCTATGCTGATACTCACTGCGGGTATGACCTTTGCAGGCTATAAACTCCCCTCCACCGTGATTGGCGAGTTTGCCACAGGCGCGCCCAGCTACATCTCCGGCCTTGAACTGGGCGATGAGATCATCAGCATCGACGGCGTAAAGGTGCATACCGGCTACGATCTTTCCTATGAGATCATGTTCAACGCCTACAAGCCCGTAGATGTTGTCGTCATCCGCGACGGTCAGAAGGTTCTCATACCCGACGTTCGATTCCCCACGGGCGAAGAGCAGGGAATCATGCTCGGCGGTATGGATTTCAGCGTGTTAGCCGCAAATACAACGGTGGGGAATGTCCTCAAAACGTCCTTCTGGCGTGGTGTTTCTTCCATTAAAATGGTCTTTGATTCCATCGGCGGTATGATCTCGGGGCGCTTCGGCTTCACCGATCTTTCCGGCCCCATCGGTATGACCACCGCCGTTCAGGACGTAGCCTCCCAACCCATGGCGGGCTGGAATATTCTCTATCTGTTCGCCATTATCGCTATGAATCTGGGTGTGATGAACCTGTTGCCCCTTCCTGCGCTGGATGGTGGCCGTCTCTTCTTCCGCTTTGTAGAGGTACTGCGATTTGGCAAGCCGATTAATGAGAAATTTGAAGCCACGGTACACGGCATGGGCATGATGCTTTTGCTGGGACTCATGGTTCTGATCGCTTTTAAGGACGTGTTTACTTTATTCTGATTCAAAAAAGCAGGAAGGAGGCCGTAATATGAATTACAACGCAATCCGTCGCCAAACCCCCGAGGTCAAGATCGGCAAGATCACCATTGGCGGACTCAATCCCATCGCCATCCAATCCATGACCAATACCGATACCCACGACGTAAAGTCAACCATTGACCAGATCAAAGCGCTGGCCTCCGCCGGTTGCGATATCGTCCGTATTACGGTTCCCGATGTGGAAGCCGCCGAAACGGTGCGAGCCATCAAGGAACAGGGAATCACCACGCCTATCGTGGCGGATATCCATTTCGATTACAAAATAGCGCTCAAATGCGCCGAGTACGGTGTAGACAAGATCCGCATCAATCCCGGCAACATCGGAGACGATGACCGCGTGAAGGCGGTGGTGAACGCTTGCAAGGCAAAGAATATCCCCATTCGCATCGGCGTCAATAGCGGCTCCTTGGAAAAACACATTCTGGCTAAATACGGCGCCCCTACCCCCGAAGCCCTCTGTGAGAGTGCTCTCTACCACGCCGCATTGCTTGAAAAGTACGACTATACCAATATCGTCATTTCCATCAAGGCCTCCACCGTTCCCGCTATGATCGCCGCTAACCGCCTTCTGGCGCAGTCCTGTCCCTATCCTCTCCACCTGGGTGTAACCGAGGCTGGCGGCGCAGAAATGGGGCTGGTCAAGTCCTCCGTAGGCATCGGAGCCCTGCTCTGCGAGGGCATTGGTGACACCTTCCGCGTGTCTCTCACCGCCGATCCTGTCCGCGAAATCGATGCTGCCCGAAAAATCATCAATGCCGTCGGTATTGAAGGTCAATGCGGCTTGCAGATCGTATCCTGTCCCACCTGCGGACGAACCAAGATCGATCTCATTGATCTGCATACCCGCTTTGAGGTCGCCGTCAAGGCCGAGGGATTGGAGAATTTACCCGTCAAGGTCGCTCTCATGGGTTGTATCGTCAACGGCCCGGGAGAGGCAAGAGAAGCCGATATCGGTATCGCAGGCGGCAAGGGCGAAGCACTGTTGTTCGCCAAAGGGGAGATCCTGGGAAAGATCACCGAGGACGCAATCATCCCTACGTTGATTCAAAAACTGAAAGAAATGCAAATGTAATTTTTGCGACTCACATCACCGAAATACATCTTTATACTCACTATTTATTTTTCAAACAAAAAACGCGGGAAGACACCCCCCGCAAAAAGGAAGAGAGAAAATTATGAAAAACGTACTGGAAATTCTGAATCGTTACACCCCTGATACAGCTGCCCGCGCCATTCTGGAAATGGCGCAGAATCCTGTTGTCCGTGCCGATAAGGAAAACCGTGCCCTCCAGATGGAGGTGGATTTTCCCACCCTTGTGCCCAAGGATGAACTCTACCGTATGGAGGCTGAGATTGCTGAGGAATACCAGCTGAACTATGTCAAGTTTCTCCCCCATTATCCCCCCGACCTATTCACCGCCGACTACATTCCCGAGCTCCTGAAGGAGACCGAGCGTGTCGGCGTTGTCGCGCGGGGGTTTTTTCGTACATACCGTCATTTCTTGGAAGGGAATACACTCCGCATTGAGATTCCTTTCATCCGCGAGGGGGTTATGCTCCTCACCAATGCCCACACGCCCGAGATCATGTCTCGAATCCTCAAAAGTGAATTCGGTCTGGATATCCTTGTGACCGTGGAGAACTCTGAGGATATCCAAGCGGATATGCTGACCGACAGACAGGTGGAAAGACTGGCCGCAATGGATAAGCAGATCGCAGAAGCTGAGAAAAATTATTCTCAATCGGTTGCCGAACGCCGTGCCGCTGAAGCTCAGGGCGGGTACGGCGGCGCCCCAAAGCCTGCCGCCGAGCCCGAGGAGATCCTCCCCCGTGTACAGTCTCTATTCGATGAGAACAGCGGAGCCGTCCATACCCCCGTGGTCAAGGACGGGCGGGTAAAGATCGGCTTCATGAATTTTGATATTTCCGCCCCCGAGTATGCCATCGGCGGCGAATTTGACATTGTACCCACACCCTTGTCTGCCATCGACAAGCCCATGCGGAATCTGGTGATCCTGGGTGAGGTCTTCGGCTTTACCAAAGAACCCACCCGACAGGGAGACAAATTCAATATCACCTTCGATCTGACCGATAACTCTGCCTCCATCGAGGTGCGTGCAAATGGCCTTCTCCCCGAGGATGCCGATGCAATCTCCAAGGTCGTTTCCAACGGTGCTGTTTTGGCGCTCCGCGGATATACCAAACGGGAAATGCGCCGCGACCGCACCGAAGGTCCCGACCTCTTGTTCTACCACAACGCCATCGCCAAGATCAGCCGCGCCGCCCGAAAGGACAACGCCGAGAAAAAGCGTGTAGAACTGCACGTCCATACACAGATGTCTTCCATGGATGCCGTTATTCCTCCTTCCGATCTGGTCAAGCAGGCCAACAAGTGGGGTCACTCCGCCATTGCCATCACCGACCACGGCAACGTGCAGGCCTATCAGGATGCCATGCTGACCGCTGAGAAGATCGGCCAGAAGGTCATCTGGGGCATGGAAGCCTACTTCGTCAATAATACCGCCTCCGCTCTGTACGGCGATTGTCCCGGCCATATGAACGGGGAAGCCGTAGTCTTCGATATTGAAACAACAGGCTTGTCCGTCCAGAACTGCCGCATTACCGAAATCGGAGCGGTCAAGATCAAGGACGGCAAGGTGCTGGACACCTTTAATACCTTTGTCAATCCCGAACAGCCCATCCCTGAGGAGATCGTGAAACTCACGGGCATCACCGATGAGATGGTGAAAGATGCCCCCTCTGAGGCAGACGCCCTCCGCAATTTCTTTGCATTCCTTGGCAAGCGTGAGGACACGGGCGGAGACGTTCTCCTCATCGCCCATAATGCCGACTTTGATACCGGTTTCATCCGCGCCGCCGCCGTGCGCAACGGATTGGAATTCAAGAATCCCTATCTTGATACTTTGGCACTGGCCCGCTTCCTGATCCCCGATTTGAAGAATCACAAGCTGGATACCGTAGCAGGGCATTACAACTTGGGTGACTTTAACCATCACCGCGCTTGTGATGATGCTGCCATGCTGGCCGCTATCTATTTCTGTATGCTCCGCGACTTGGACGAGCAGGACGTACGCACCTACGATAAACTGGTCACCGAAATGGCGGAGAAAACAGATCCCTTAAAGCTACGCCCCTACCATCAAGTGCTTCTGGTCAAGAACGCCACGGGTCTGAAGAACCTCTACAAACTGGTTTCTTACAGTTACCTGAAATACTACCGCCGCAATCCTCGCATTCCCAAGACCGAGCTGGAAAAGCACAGGGAAGGTCTGCTGGTGGGCTCTGCCTGCGAGGCGGGTGAGCTTATGCGCGCCATCATCGATAACCGCCCCGATGCGGATGTCGCCGAGATCGTCAAGTTCTACGATTACCTGGAGATCCAGCCTGTCTGCAACAACCGTTTCTTGATCGAAGAAGGGAAGTTCAAGGACGAGGAGGAGCTCCGCAACCTCAATCGCCGCGTGGTTGCCTTGGGTGAACAGTACGGGAAGCCTGTTGTCGCTACCTGCGACGCCCACTTCCTCAACCCCGAGGACGACGTCTACCGTAAGATCTTGCAGGCGGGCATGAAGTTCAAGGACTTCGACAAGGACAGCGGTCTCTACCTCCGTACCACCGAGGAAATGTTGGAGGAATTCTCCTACCTTGGTGAGGAAAAGGCTTATGAGGTCGTTGTGACCAATACCAACATGATCGCAGATATGATCGAAGCCGACGTCCGTCCTTTCCCCAAGGGCACCTTCAACCCCCACATGGACGGCGCGGACGAGGATCTGGAGCGCATCTGCTACGAGACCGCCAAGTCCCGTTACGGTGACCCCCTGCCCGACATCGTCAAGGACAGACTGGAAAGGGAACTGCCCTCCATCATCAAGAACGGCTTTGCGGTGCTTTACATGATCGCCCAAAAGCTGGTGGCTTACTCGGAATCTCAGGGCTATTTGGTTGGCTCTCGCGGATCCGTTGGTTCGTCTGTGGTCGCCAACTTGGCGGGCATCTCGGAGGTGAACCCTCTGCCTCCCCACTACTGGTGCCCCGACTGTAAGTATTCGGATTTTGATACCGCCAAGGAACTGAAAGTATACTCGGGATTTGATCTTCCCGATAAGATCTGCCCCAACTGCGGCCGCAAGCTCAACTACGACGGCCACGACATTCCCTTTGAAACCTTCCTCGGCTTCTACGGTGATAAATCCCCCGATATCGATCTGAACTTCTCGGGTGAAGTCCAGGGTAAAGTCCATAAATACACCGAGGAGCTGTTCGGCGCCGAGAACGTCTTCCGCGCGGGCACCATCGGAGGTGTGGCCGAGAAAACGGCCTTTGGCTTCGTCATGAAGTATCTGGAGGATAAGAAGATCAGCGTCAACCGTGCTGAGGTCAACCGTCTTTCGGCGCACTGCGTGGGCGTTAAGCGCACCACAGGCCAGCACCCCGGCGGTATCGTGGTTGTGCCCAAGCATCTGGAAATTTACGATTTCTGCCCCGTTCAGCACCCCGCCGACGACCCCAATTCGGATATCGTCACCACCCACTTCACCTTTGAGTATCTCCACGATACCTTGCTGAAGTTGGACGAGCTGGGACACGATATGCCGACCAAGTACAAGTATCTGGAAAAGTATTCCAACACCTCAGTTCTGGACGTTCCCATGAATGACCGATCCATTTACGAGCTGTTCTTGGGTACCAAGCCTCTGGGCGCGTCTCCCGAGGAAATTGGTTGTACTCTGGGCACCCTGGGACTCCCCGAGTTGGGTACACGCTTCGTAATCAAGATGCTGGAGGAATGTAAGCCCCAGACCTTCTCCGACCTGCTCCAGATCTCGGGTCTGTCCCACGGTACCGACGTTTGGACGAACAACGCCCAGGAACTCATCGCCAACAAAACCTGTACCATCTCCGAGGTTATCGGTACAAGAGACGACATCATGCTCGCTCTCATCCGCTACGGAGTGGAAAAATCCCACGCCTTCAAAATCATGGAAATGGTGCGAAAGGGCAAAGGTCTGACCCCCGAATATGAGGCCGAGATGCGAGAGGTCGGCGTCCCCGATTGGTACATCGCCTCCTGTAAGAAGATCAAGTACATGTTCCCCAAGGCTCACGCCGCCGCCTACGATATGTCGGCTATCCGTCTTGGATGGTACAAAGTACATATTCCCTTGGCATTCTATTGCGCCATGTTCACGGTTCAGCCCTTGGGCTTTGACGGAGCGCTGGTCATGCGTGGAAAGAAAGCCGTAGTGGACTACATTGCGGATATTGAAAAACGCTCCCAGAAGAACGAGGCCTCCCCCAAGGAGACCCAAAGCCTCCCCGTTCTTCAGCTGGTCAACGAGGCCTACGCCCGCGGCATCGGATTCTTGCCTGTGGATCTGGAAAAATCCACCGCCGACGAGTACGTGCCCGAGAACGGCAAGATCCGCCTGCCCTTTGCCTCTCTGGCAGGACTGGGCGAGAACGCCGCCGCCAACATCGTGGCCGCCCGCGATCAGGATCCCTTCTTCTCCATCGAAGACCTCCAGACCCGCGCTAAGCTCACCCGTGCCGTGGTGGATATTCTCCGCCAGAACCACGTGCTGGACGGAGTGAACGAGACGGACCAGATGACTATGCAGTTCTAAGGAGGTATATACCATGCACATTCCTACCTCCCCCACAACCTTTATCGACGTCCTCCCCTTTGAGGACGCCCTCACCGAAGCCTTAAATCCCCATCCCGACTACGAGGTAAACGATTGGCTCTACGTCCCCAACCGCTACGACGAGTACCGATACATACTGGGCACAAGAGGGAAGAACCCCGTCATCTGCGTGGGCATCAATCCTTCTACCGCTGCCCCCAATAACCTCGACCCTACCCTCAAATCCGCCCAGCGCATCGCATTGGCAAACGGCTACGATTCCTTCCTCATGTTCAACGTGTACGCCCAGCGCGCCACCCGCCCCGACGATATGGAGAGGGAGCGCAACGAGTGGCTCCATACCGAGAACATGAAGGCTTTTGCCTATCTGCTTTCCATCGCAGGAGAAAAGCCCGCCGTCTGGGCGGCTTGGGGAGCCATCATTGAAAAGCGCCCCTATCTTGCGGATTGCGTCCGTGAAATGACTGAGCTGGGAAACCGTGCAGGCGCTGTCTGGTACCATGCGGGTCCCATTTCGGTAAAAGGACACCCCCATCATCCCCTGTACCTCAAAAGCAATACCCCCCTCGAACCCTTTGATACCCTCACCTATTTGGACAAGCTTTCCTGAATGAAATCCAAGAAAGGACGATCATTATGAAAACAAAACGGCTATCCCATTTGCTTATCGGATCGCTTCTGCTCGTTCTGCTTCTGACATTCGCGGCCTGTAAGCAGGGGGAGGATCCCAACGAAGGATCGACTCTCCCCGATACCATCGAAACGGTGGCAGACGACAACACTTCCGAACCTGAAACCGAAGCCGATACTGTCCCCACAGTCACTTCGGTGAAATTCCCCGCATCCAAACTTCCTGACTATGAAAAGTATGCCACTGCTACCCGTATCAAAGAGGTGCTGGGTGGCCGTAAGACGCTGGCCGTCACTGCAGGCGGAAAGAAGTATTACGCCAACGGCGAACTCAAGGCAGGCGGTGAGGGGATCGTCACAACCGCCAAGGATGGTACCGTAACGCTGGATGCCGCGAAACTGGGTGCTTTGGCGGGTAAGAGCGATCTGACCGCCACTACGCCCGAGGAAGCCGCCAAGCAGCTTGGCATGGGAGTCGCGGTCTACGACCACAAGCTGGTGCTGTTCTTTGAGGGTGAGGAGCCCCTGCACACCTACGATGATCTGTATACCTATGAGGCCATGTACCTGTACATGACCAACGCATCCGAAACAGAGATCGTCAATGCGTTCATTGATCTTCCTTCCCGGATCTCCAACGACGTCAACAACACCATTTTCTACACCGCTCCCGACCTGAATCTGGGTATTCAGACATCCATTTACCACGCGCAAATGGGTCAGTCCAACGGCCTTGCCGTCGGCCCCGCGCTGGTAGCCGGCGAAGGGAAGCACGCCGACAACTTTACCACCGTCCGCGTGTTCAATAACCAGCAAACCTGTATCACCCAGTTCTTGGCCTTTGATGCTTCCGTGAAGGGTGGCGTTCAAGTGGCCGCCGCCAAGGTGGGCGATGAAGTGCTGATCGCCACCGCTCCCTTTGCCGAACATGACGGCAAGAACGGTGATATCCGCGTATTCGATGCCTTCGGTCTGATCCGCATGACCATAAACGTCCGCGACGTGATCCCCGGACCTCACACCATTGCAACGGGACACTTTGCCGATGGTGTCAGCGACGAGGTGCTGTTGGTTGCCTCCCAGACCACCAACGAAAAGGGCGAGCTTCGCTATGCGCTCATCTCTCTGTCCGACGGCTCTGTGATCTCGGAGCATACTCTGGATTGTTCCTTTGCTCTGACGGGCGAGAAGGCGGGCGTTCCCGTAGCCATTTCCGTCCGAAACGGTGGAACTACTGATTCTGTTATTCTGTATTTCCATTCGGTACAGGGTCTGTATGAAGGAAATGCCCAGAAGGCCGAGTTTGCAAACGCAGGCGTTACGCTTCCTGCCGACACCACGGGCGTTTCCGCATCCAACATCGCAGGGCAAAAGTATACCGTCTTTCTCCCTGCCCGTGAGGGACAAGAAGTGCTGTCCTACCTGACTATCTACGATGAGAATGCTAACGCTACCGAACTGGACGTCGGCTTCCGTGAGAACCGTTTCTTCTCGGCTTTTTATACGGATGGCTATAACGATGACAAATACGTATCTAAAGGAGATTTCTGCCACATTCGTACCGATCTCTCCAACGCTGCACTGAACGGTCTGACCTCCTGTAAGGACAATGCCGCCATCGACGCTTGGTTTGAATCCACAAAGTATGCAGACTATACCTTCTCGGATATCAACCAGTATGTGACTCGTTTGGAAACCGAGTACCTTTTCCTTGAGCCCTGCTTCACCCACCGCTGGAATAAGATCCCCCATACGGGCAAGCTGGCCTCCTACGTGGATCCCATCGACGGCGTGCAGAAGTACGTTTCCATCGGCAAAGCAGGAGAGTATATGGACTATAACGAGTTAGGCTCTACCTTCTACGTGGGTACCTACGCCGACGGAATCCTGGATTTGGCCAAGCTCCGCCTCTATCCCCTGCGCTCCTTCTTGCAGGGAACAGCTTCCGCCTTCCGTGGCGAGGGAGCTAATCCCGAGCATCTCGTGGGCGTATCTCCTGTTCACGAGCATGAGATCGACGTGGCCGGATCCGTAGGTGACTACAATCCTTACATGATCGAGGGTTTCCGCGGATATCTCCTGGATCGTTACGAGAGTATTGAGAAGATCAACGAGATCTTTGGCACCTCCTTCACCGACCGTGCTTCCATTGACGCTCCCCGTGATACGGGCCGAGGCGCATGGGATGCATATAAGGGCGACTACTTCACCGAGTGGTCCATGTACAATCGCTACATCGTCTCCAAGCGTATTATGGAGGCCTATCGCGAGGCTCTGCTGGCCGGTTATCCTCCCGAGTCCATTTCTGCCCACCAGATCCCCGAGGGCGAGGCTGTTGCAGGCTTCCTTGGCGAAGCCAATACGCGTCTGACCCCTGTGGACGTAGTTCTGACTTGCGGTACTGCCTACGGCGGTACCCGTTACGGTAACCTTAACCGAAAGAATAATTTCCTGGTTAATGCCCACAACATGGGACACAGTAACATCTCGCTGGGCGAATATGGCTCCCTCTATGAGACCAAGAAGGGTGCGTACGATCAGCTCAAACTGTTGTGGAAAAATGGTCTGCGTATGGTGCATCATATTACCTTTAACGATGCGCAGGCGAATGCCGAAAAGCTGGCTATTGAACAGCTGATGGCAGACAACGAGCCCCGTCCCGGCTACACGGGCGGCACGACAAACGCTATCGGTGTAAACGCAGGCAGCAAACAGTATACCGTCGTCCAGATCGGCGCTGGCGCAGACAGCGAAAGCACGGGTCTGCTCAAGTCCATTGACGCGGCAGGCAAGTGGGAGGGAACCGTTTATCTGGTGCCTTTCCATACCAAGCAGAATGCTGCAGCCATTGAGGCGCTGAACACTCCCGTTGAGGGAACCAAGAACCGCTTCTCGACCGGCGCTCAGGATGCTATCAAAAACGCCGATCAGGTGGAGATCACCTTTGCCGCCGCCAAGACCGGCGATGCGAGAGCTTGGGTTACCATTGAGGTCCTTCATAAGGGATGTGTTGTGGATGATTCCACCGTTACCTATGAGTTGACGGATACCCTTACTCCTTACCGTTACGTCCTTTCCAACCAGCTGTACGAAAGCGGTCTGGAGATTGTTGTCACTTTCCACACCGAGGCAGGTGACGGATCCATGGACGGTATTACGGTCGAGAACATGTACGGAACCCTTCAAACAGAGAAAGCAGGCTTTACTTACTACGACGGCACTAAGGCATATAAACTCAGCAAAGCCCACGTGGGTGGTGTAACCTTCGATATCCTGGATCGTGACCTGCTGGCCTGATTTTACATTCAAAGCTAAAGGGCGGGGAATATCCCCGCCCGAAAGAGAAGAAGTATGAAAAAAATCACCATAGCTACCTATAATATCCGTCACGGCCATGACGTAGATTGTGACTGGAGCAAGATCGCTGAAAATGTTGCAGAAGCCGGCGCCGATATCGTGGGATTCCAAGAGATCGATATGTTTACAAACCGCATCGGCGGTCGAGATACCATATCGGGTCTGACGGAGGCTACCGGACTCCCCCACGCCCTATTCGTCCCTGCCATGGATTTCGACGGAGGACAGTACGGCACCGCTATTCTCTCACGCTTTCCCATAACGGCCTATGAGGCGCATCCCTTGAAGTCCGGCAGATATGAGCCCCGCGCCTTTGGATGTGTGACGGTAACGATGGATGACGGTATGCCTTTCTGCTTCCTGAATACCCATCTATCCTGCGAGTCCCATGAGCAGCAGGACATTCAATTCAATCAATTGGCCTCGTGGATGGCCTCGCATATCCCTGAGGATATCCCCGCAGTTTTAACAGGGGATTTCAACACCGAGGATTTCTCGGCATTTATGCCTCTGAAAGCCATTGGATACGCCCTGGCAAATGAAGCAGGACATGAATACAAAACCTTCCGCTCGAACCCCACCGCCATTGATAATATTGTGTATCGGGAATCATTCCTGAAGCCGGTTGAGCAGGGAATGATTGACAGCGACCGCTCCGATCACAACTTGCTTTGGTGTCGCTTTGAGTTGCTGTAAAGGCTAAAAAATCCCCGCCGTGGTTTCTGAACAAGTCCGTTAAAAACGGACAGTAGACAAAAGCCCCCTTGATGTGGTAGAATATAGATACCATATCAAGGGGGTAATTGTATGCCAAGAAAGTATCAACACACAAAAGAATTAT